>DASYIM010000136.1:0-37986 GCA_035997625.1 Gemmatimonadaceae bacterium | reverse complement strand
CAGGGAAAATTTCCGAAGCAGCTGATTCCGGAGATGGCCGAGCTCGGGATGTTCGGCGCCAACCTGCCGGAAGAGTACGGCTGCGCGGGACTCAACAACGTCGCCTACGGATTGATCATGCAGGAGCTGGAGCGCGGTGATTCCGGCGTGCGCTCGTTTGCCTCGGTGCAGGGCGCTCTGGTGATGTATCCGATCTACGCCTTCGGCACCGAGGAGCAGAAGCGCCACTATCTCCCCAAAATGGCCCATGGCGAAATAATCGGATGCTTCGGTCTGACCGAGCCCGATTATGGGTCGAATCCGTCGGGGATGATCACGCGAGCCGTCGTTCAAAGAGATGGCAGCTGGGTGATCAACGGCGCCAAGATGTGGATCACCAACGGATCTACCGCGCAGGTTGCCATCATCTGGGCAAAAACGGGCGAGGATCAAAGCGACAAGTCCATTCGCGGGTTCATCGTTCCAACTGACGCCAAGGGATTCACCGCCAAAGACCAAAAGGGCAAGCTGTCGCTCCGCGCCTCGGACACCAGCGAGCTGGTACTGCAGGACGTCCGCGTACCGGCGGAGGCACTGCTGCCAAAGTCGGGCGGCATCAAGAGCCCGCTGATGTGCCTGACCCAGGCGCGTTACGGAATCTCCTGGGGTGCGTTGGGAGCAGCGCTGGCGTGTTATGAGGAAGCTCTCGCCTATGCCGGCAACAGGGTGATGTTCGGAAAACCGATCGCCGGGTTTCAGCTCCAACAGGCAAGACTCGCCGAGATGCTCACCGAGATCGTGAAAGGCCAGCTGCTTTGCCTTCACCTCGGCCGACTGAAGGATGCCGGGACGTTCACTCCGCAACAGGTCTCCCTCGCCAAGAGGAATAACGTCAGCATCGCCACGGATATCGCACGCGAAGCGCGCCGCCTGCTCGGCGCCAACGGCATCCTCGCCGAGTACTCATCGATGCGCCACATGGCCAACCTCGAGAGCGTCTACACCTACGAGGGGACGCACGACATCCACACGCTCATACTCGGCCAGGCCGTCACGGGTATCAACGCGTTCGAGTAGTCGGCGGGGCCGCGGCGTCGCCGCTGGACGTAAGTACAATGTGACGGGGTTCTGACGGCGGGCATTATTGTGGTGTTGGCTGCAGTCGAAGCGGAGCGCCGCGCTCGCGTCAGAAAGTGTCGAGGCGGCATGCAGGGTCCGGGCGTTGCTTCACATCCGGACCCTGTTTCGTACCCACTATCCGCCCTCGCTATCTTTATGTGAAATCATTCACATGGAGATTCCGCGGTGAAGATTGCCGTGTGCGTCAAGCGAGTGCCCGACATGGACGTCCGCTTCAGAATCGGGACAGACAACGTCTCGGTGGATGAGACGGGACTGAAGTTCGACATCAACGACTTCGATGCCTGGGCGGTCGAGGCCGCGCTGCAGCTCCGGGACAAGAACGCCGGCAGCGAGGTCACCGTCATCTCGCTCGGTCCCGATGTCGTCCAGGAGACCATCCGGAAAGCACTCAGTATGGGTGCCGACCGTGGGATCCAGCTCAAGGCGGACAAGGTTCCATTCGATGGTCTCGCTATCGCCACGGCGCTGTCCGGCGAGCTGAAAACCGGCGGGTACGATTTGATCTTCTTTGGCAAGATGTCGCCGGACACCTCCAACGGCGTCGTCGGGCCGATGACGGCGGAGCTGCTTGGACTTCCCTGTGTCACCGCAATCTCGTCGCTCGAAATTGCAGATGGGAAGGGAACGGCGAAGCGCGAGCTGGAAGGCGCGCAGGAAATCGTCGAGTTCCCGCTCCCCGCGGTGCTCACCGTCGATGAAGGGCTGAATACCGCCCGGCTCCCGTCACTGAAGGGAATCATGGCGGCGAAGAAGAAGCCGCTCGAGGTGAAGCCGGCGCAGATTCCTGCCCCCCAGGTCACCGTTCGCAAGCTGGAGCTGCCCCCCGAACGAAAGGCGGGGCGAGTTGTTGGAGAAGGAGCGGCGGCGGTGCCGGAGCTGGTGAAGCTGCTCCAAACCGAGGCGAAGGTTCTCTAATGGCCAATATCTTCGCCTTCGTCGAGACTCGCGGCTCCGACGTTCGAAAAGTAGGGCTCGAGGCAGTTACCGCCGCTCGCCAGCTGGCGGACAAGTTCGGGTCTGAAGTGCACGCCCTGCTGCTCGGCCCTCCGGGGATAAGCGGGAAGGCTGCCCAACTTGGCCAGTACGGCGCGGACGTCGTCATCGTCGTCGAGCACCCCGGTCTCACGAATTACAGTCCGGAAGTCGCGACGGCGACGGCCGCCGATCGCATCAAGTCTGGTGGCTATCGCGCCGCCGTCTTCAGTACATCGGCACAGGGACGCGATCTCGCTCCCCGTGTCGCCGCTCGTCTCGGTTCGAGCGTCGTCACCGACGTCCTTTCGGTTGAAGTCGAGGGCGATTCGATCGTCGTCCGGCATCCAATGAATATCGGCAAGGTCATCGCGACGATTGCGATCAACGGGACACCGGCGGTTATTGCCATGCGTCCAAACGTGATTGCGCCGGCCAAGAATGCCAAACCCGGGCGCGTGGAGAACGCGCAGCCGGGCATCGATCCCGCCGCCGCGAGGGTCAAAGTCGTCGAGACGAAACAGGGCGGTGGCGGCAAGCTCGATCTGGCCGAGGCTCCGGTGGTGATTGCCGGCGGACGCGGTCTCAAGGCTGCCGAGAATTTCAAGCTGGTTGAGGATCTCGCATCGGCCTTCGGCAACGCCGCCGTCGGCGCTACGCGCGCCGTCACAGATGACGGTTGGCGCCCGCATGCCGATCAGATCGGCCAGACGGGACGTCTGGTCAGTCCCGAGCTGTACATCGCCGTCGGCATCTCGGGGGCCGTGCAGCATCTAGCCGGAATGCGAACCTCGAAAACCATTGTCGCCGTCAACAAGGACAAGGACGCGCCGATTTTCAAAGTCGCGGACTATGGAATCGTCGGCGATGTCTTCGAGGTGATTCCCGCGCTCACTGAAGCCGTGCGCGAGGCCAAGAAACACCACTAGGGGTCAGCTTTTCCTGAACCGAGACTACGAATTGGATAATGCCTGATCGCGCCGGTAAAGTCCTCCCGATAATCCATCAATCCCCGCTTCCCCTCGACCGGCTAATACTCACTGAGGCGCCGGATGCGGAAGCGGTGCCGATGGACGTCTTGTTCGTCGGCGGCGGGCCGGCCGGGCTGGCCGGAGCGATCGCCCTGGCTCGTCTCGTCAAAGCGGACAACGAGGCCGGCGGCGACCTCGGCGACGTCCAGATAGGCGTGCTCGAGAAAGCGGGCGCGCTCGGCGAGCACTCGCTCTCGGGCGCGGTGGTCAACCCCAACGCCATCCGCGCGCTCTTTCCGGAGCTCGAGGACAAGGATTTTCCCTTTCGCGCACCGGTGGCCGGCGAGCGCGTCTATTACCTGACCGACAGCCACGCAGTGAGAATTCCTACGCCGCCGACGATGCAGAATCACGGCTACTACATCGCGTCGATTTGCGAGATCGTCCGCTGGCTGGGAGAGAAGGCCGAGGGACTGGGCGTCAACATTTTCACGGGGTTCCCCGCCGCCGCTTTACTCACCGAAGGACAGCGAGTGACCGGCGTCCGCACTGCTCCGTCCGGTCTTTCCAGAACGGGAGAGCAGGGGAGCGGTTACACTCCGCCGACCGACATCACCGCCCAGATCAGCGTGCTCGCCGAGGGCACGCGGGGCACGCTGTCGCAGGCTTATCTCGAGTGGCAGAAGATTCCTTCGGACAATCCGCAAATCTTCGCGCTCGGCGTCAAGGAAATCTGGGAGACCCTCAAGCCGCTCGACGCTGTGGTTCACACCCTGGGGTGGCCGCTGCCCAAGGATTGCTTCGGCGGGAGCTTTATGTATCCGCTGACCCGAAACCTGATCGCGCTCGGTCTCGTCGTCGGGCTGGACTACAAGCGCACTTCGGACGACGTGCACGAGATGCTGCAGCGGATGAAGTTGCACCCGCTCTTCCGCGAAATTCTGGAGAGCGGCGAGATGGTAGAGTGGGGAGCGAAGACGATTCCCGAAGGCGGATACTACGCGCTGCCGAAGAAGCGTCACGGCGACGGATTGATGATCGTCGGCGACTCCGCCGGATTCGTCGAGGTGTCGTCCCTCAAGGGCGTCCACTACGCCATGCAGTCCGGGATGTTCGCGGCGCGGGCCGCCTTCGATGCATTGAAACGCAAAGACACATCGGCTGCCACCCTCAGGGAGTACGACGCGATGGTCGACGGCAGCTTTATCGCCAGAGATCTACGCAAGCGCCGCAACATGCGGCTGGCATTTCAGGGGAGCAATTTCTACGTCGCCGGGCTGAAGGCTGGCATCATGACAGTGACCGGCGGTGCGCTGCTCGGCGGAAAGATCGAATCGCATGTCGATGCCGAAGTCCCGCGCGAGGTAACGCCCCCCGCGCCATTTACACCCGACGGCAAGCTCACGTTCAGCAAGCTCGACGCGGTGTTCAAGTCGGGGAACGCGACGCGGGACGACATTCCGTCTCACCTGCTGGTCGGTCCGGAGATCACCCCTCAGGTGGCGGAGTTCTACAGCCACATGTGTCCGGCGGGGGTTTACGAGCGCGACGGCGACCGGCTGGTTGTGAGTCCGGCCAACTGTGTCGACTGCAAGGCCACGGATGTCCTCGGACCCCGCTGGACCCCGCGCGAGGGCGGATCCGGGCCCAGGTATCGGCAGATGTAAAAGGCTCGCTGCTCCCCGCCGCGCCGCTCACAGCGCCCGGCTGGTTGTCTTCAGTTGAACTTTGAGCTCCGACCAATCTCATAGATATCGATTTTCTGCCTGATCTCGCCCGCCGCGAATGGGCGCGTTTCTTTCTTGCGGATCTTGAGGCCGTGTGCCTCGCACGCTTCCAGGAACATCGGGGCGGCAATTCTCCCCGGATCGCCAATCAAGGCGCAGCCGCCTGGAGCGAGGACGCGGCAGAGAAGAATCGGCAGCAGCAGCGCGTACTCCTTCTCGTACAGCACGTCGGAGGCGAACACGAGGTCGAACGTCCCGAGATCCTTCGGGACGTGCCGCCAGTCGACCATGCGCGTTCGCGCGCTCCGGCCAAGATTGCGGAAGACGTTGGCGCGCGTGACATCGAGTGCATCCTCGTAATAGTCAGTCGACAGAACGTCGAAGCCCGCTGTAGTGGCGGCCAGGGTGCTGAGACCAACGCCGCAACCAAGCTCGAGCGCGGTCCGACCAGCGCCTTTCAGCTCGAGCAGTTTCCCGGCGAGAATAATCGAAGACGGCCACACATCGGCCCAATAGGGAAGACGCTCGTCCTTTACGAAATCCTCTTCGCGAATGAGATCGTCGGAATTCGCCGGCTTGAGAATGCTGTAGACTTGCTTGTTGACGATCGCGTCTTCGACCGAAGTGCGAAATCGCCGGGTGAGTGCCTGAACCAGGGCGTCCCCCTCCGATTTTCGGCCCGCCCGGGAGTCGTACGACGTTTTGTCGATCACAGCGAGAATGCGGAAGTCTCTTCCAGACTCTGATCCAGCATCAACGCTTTGAGCTGCGAGCCGCGGGGGACCCTGGGCGAATCTTCCGGCACGATCAGCAGCGCGTTGCCTTTGGCCATCGACGTCAGCATCCCGGAGCTTTGCAGTCCTGTGAGTCGCGCCGTGAGGGTACCATCCTGGTTGCGCCTCACGATCGCGCGCAGGAAATGGGTGAGCTTGGCGCCAATCTTCACCTCTTCCTCAAGCGTCACGGTGACAGCCCGGCGAAACAGCGCGGCGTAGCCCTGCATCTTTCGCAATGCCGGGCGCACGAACAGCTCGAAGCTGACCATTGCCGAAACAGGATTTCCTGACAGACCAAGCCATGGGACATCCTTGAGCATGCCGAAGGCCAGCGGTGCACCCGGTCTCATCTTGACTTTCCAGAACTTCTGCTGGCCGCCCAACGACTCGAACACGTCGCGAGTGTGATCCAGATCGCCCACCGAAACGCCGGCTGAAGTGAGAATCAAGTCAGAATCCCCAGCACTATCGAGCTTTCGTCTCAGCGACGCTTTTGTGTCGGCGGCGATCCCGAGATCGATCGGAATTCCTCCGGCCAGGCGTGTCAGCGCATCGAGCGTGTAGCTGTTGGTCGAGACAATCCGCCGCGCGGCGGCGACTTCATCGAACTCGTCCAGATCGACCAGCTCGTTCCCCGAGCTGATGATGGCGACCCGCGGCCGCCGGAACGTTTTGACTTCCTTCACGCCCGTCGAGGCCAGAACCCCGATCATCGCCGCTTTCAGCGGTGTGGCGCGCTTTGCCAGCAGGTCGCCCCGCTGAAAGTCCTCTCCGGCGGGGCGAATATTTTTCCATACGTCGCGCGCGTCGCGGACTTCGACTTTGTCAGTGCCGCCGTCGGTGTCCTCCTTTCGAATCACAGTATCGGCGCCTTCGGGGATGGGAGCGCCCGTCATTATCCGCATCGCTTCGCCGCGTTTGAGCGGGCGCGACGCGAACTCTCCGGCTGCGATTGTCCCGACCACGCGCAGCTTCACGCGCTCATGTGCCATTACCGGCGTAATGTCTGCGGACCGCACAGCGTAGCCGTCCATGGATGCGTTGCTCCACGGCGGCATTGTCACGGTCGCGGAAATATCCTCGGCCAGAACTCTGCCGAGCGCCTGACGGATTGGGACAGTCTCGACATCGAGCGGCTTGATGTCGGCAAGGATGCGCTCGCTCGCTTCCGCGACTGTCAGCATGCGCTGATTATCGCGTGCGGCAGGTGAAAGGCAAGGTCGAGCGCTATTGAGTGCGGTACGAAGCGAGCGCCGCCGCGATCTGATCCGCCACGCCGGTCACCGCCGAGCTGGGAGTCGTCCAGTTGTTCGAAAGAATGCTGAAGATCAATCGTTCGCCGTCGGCGGTGGTCACGTAACCGGAGAGCGATCTTGCCGCGGAGATCGATCCCGTTTTCGCGCGCACGTTTCCCTCGGCGGGTGTCCCCTTCATGCGGTCCTTGAGAGTTCCATCGACGCCGGCGATAGGCATGGCGTTGTAGAAGACAGCGAACGCGGTGTCCTGCTGAATCTTGTCGAGGACCCGCACGATCGTCTCGGGAGACACGAGGTCGTGACGCGACAGGCCGCTGCCGTCCCGAATCTGGAAGCCGTCCTCCTGGGCTCCCCAGGCGAGCAATTGCTGCGCGACGATCTTTCGCGCGCTGTCGGCCGTCCCCATGCCACCACGCTCGAGTCCGATTGTCTTCAGCAGAATCTCGGCGATCTGATTCTGCGACGGCTTCATCAGAGCGGGGATGATGTTGCGCATCGGCAGCGACGTGAAGGTGAACAGCGTGTCCATCTTGAGCGGCGTCGGGAGGATGCTGTCCATCACGCCCGCTTCGAGGATGATCTGCTTTCTCAGCATCGCGTCGTGCAGCGCATTGAGATATCCGGTTCCGGGATCCTTTGCCGGACCCGGGTACAGGCTGTCGCGCACGGTGTCAGGCGGCGGCCGCAGTGTCGTCGGCGCCATACCTTCGTTGAAGATCAGCTCGTCGACGCCGGAGCCGTAGTACTCGCCAAGGTCGTCCCACTCCCAGCCGTACCCGTGCACCGAATCGGGAAAGGCGTTGCCGACGCGTGCCAGCGAGCCGTTGATCTGCCTGATGCCGTGCACCCGAAGGGAATCGGCCAGGGCATCCATCACCGTCGTCGCGACGCCGCGCATGTTGTCGCTGATCGTCGGGTCGCCGCGGCCGATGACGAGCAGATTTCCGTCCAGCAGCGAATCGCGGACGGGGCCGTCGGCGAGGAATGTCGTCTTGTAGGTGTAGTCTGGGCCGAGCACGACCAGGGCCGCGGCACTGGTGATGATTTTCATGTTCGACGCCGGCATGAACAGCTTGCCGGCGTTCCTGGAGTAGAGAGTGTCGCCGGTGCGCGGATTGACGATGAGCACGCCCCAGTGCGCGTTTCGGAAAACCGGCTGTGATGTGAGCGAATCGATGGTGTGACGAAGCTCGGCGCGCGACGAGCCGGGCCGAACCGTTCCCATCACCGTCGCGCAGGCGTTGAGCGCAAGCGGTGCGAGGGCAATGACCAGCGCGCGCAAAAAACGCCGTTCAGGAAGGTGGTGCACTGTTTTGGTCAGTCTCTGTTGTAGGTAGCGCTCAACGTATCGTCTTCGCCGACCGTGACTCGCATGACCTTCGCCGGCTTGGGGAGCTCGTGCTCCACACGCTCGAAGATGAATCGGGCGAGATTCTCACCGGTGGGGACGAGCTTGCCGTCGGCGAACTCGGGCACGTCCAGATTGATGTTGCGGTGATCGAATTTGTCCTTCACCTGCTCTCTCAGAATCCGATCGAGCACGCCGAGGTCCACCACGAATCCCGTCTTATCGTCGATGGGCCCGCTGACCGTCACATCGCAGACGTAGCTGTGCCCGTGAAAATTCGGCCATGCGCACGCCCCAAAAATGCTGGCATTCCTTTCATCGCTCCATTCGGGACGACTATACCGATGCGCCGCAGAAAACGAGATTCGCCGGGTGAGAGAGGCAGTTGGCATCCTCTAAATCTGCGCTGATTGCTGACTGCGGGCCAACTACGGGTTGGGCGATTGGGCGACCAACTGAAACTGCTGATCTACGACTGATTGCGGATTGGGACACTGACTGCGAGCTGCTGACTCAAATCGGACTGCGCACTGCGGACCAGAAAAGGGCGAGCGAGTCCGCAGCCCGCCATCCGAAATAGTCGTCAACCCTCAGTTCCGAGTTCCCAGTTTGGTTGTCCTCAGTCCGCAGTTAGTGTCCCAATCGGCAATCAGTCGTAGATCAGCAGTAGCCGTTAGTCGCCCAATCGCCCAATCCGCAGCTGTTAGTCCGCAGTCCGCAATCAGAGCTCGTCCCGCAACTCGGATGGACTATCCTCTGATCCCTCTCGACCTTCGGGCGTCGGCCCATCGGGCGGATTCCACGGAATTGCCCCGCTGATCGATTCCTGCACATCCGTCGTCCCGAACAGCTCAGCGCGGAGGTCCTCGCGGAGGTGCTCGGCTTCGGGACTTTCGTTGCTGGGTCTGTCGCCCAACAGCAGTCCCTCGTGTATCTCCTCGTCGACGAGATGCTCGTCGATCGGCTCGGGACTCTCGGCGCGGCGGATTGGGTCGACTACCATGTCATTTCGGACATTGGCCAGACCAATGATGTCGCTAACCGTTCGTTCGGCCACCCTGTACTCCTGCTCGGTGCCCACTCGACCGGAAAGGGTTACGGCCCGCGACCGAACCGAGATGTCGACATCGCTGGCGTCGAACGCGACCTGCTGGTCGAAAGTGTCGCGAATCAGCGCCCTAAGCTCGTTGTCGCTAAGCTCGTCGATCCCATCCACGTCCTCGTAATCCTTTTCCACAAATCCTCCGGGTCCGCCCGAGCGGGCGGTTCAGGTTACCGGAAGAACAGCAGCGACGCGCCGATCGTCAGAGCCGGATTGTTCTTCCAGAATGTGCGAGGCTGGTCGGGTCTTACTGCCGCCGTCCCGCCAGTCGGATTCACGTAGTAATCGGTCGGGTATTTCAATTGGTAGAGATAGTCGTTCCAGTCCGCTGTGATCTGGAATCGCCCGCCCGGCGCATACTTGAGCCCGCCGCCAAACGAAAATGCAAACGGGGTGCCGAACGAGTAGGGGTCATTTGTGACCTTGCAGCCGCAGTCCGCGATCCCACCGCCGACGTTCACTACTGGTACTATGTGATGAAAGCTTTTCTGGCCGGTGAGATTGATCGCCAGGTTCACGTCGTAGAAGTTGAGCGAGACGTTGTGCTTCCCCAGATCTCTGGCCGTCCCGATCTTGCTTGGATCGATTGCGTTCCGACTGCTGTTGACGTGAGCAAAGCGAGCCATCAGAAATGCCGGTCCACCCACGTGAACCTGGTAGCGAAAGCCCCACATCGGCCCACCCTGAGGCGCGACCGCGATGGGATCCTTTCCTGCGTTGTAGTGGCCGCCAAAGAACGTGAACTCCTGGCGGGTCTCGAGATCGCGATACGGGCTGTTTTCAGGCAGGTGGCCGACCTGCGCGCGCGCGCTCGTCGCAATGCAACCGAGCGCCAATGCGCTTATCACTCCCTTCATGATCCTGACTCTGGGGAAAGCTTTGAATCCGTGCGAAGCTTCACTAATCAACTCCAAGATTGACGCCGGTCATCTCCGCGGGCTGCGGGAGACCGAGCATGGACAATATAGTTGGTGCCACATCGCACAGCGCTCCGCCCGGGCGTAGACGCTGCTCCTGCTCCCAATCGATCACCACGAACGGAACGGGGTTCGTAGTGTGAGCCGTGTGCGGCCCGCCCGTCTCCGGATCGATCAACATCTCCGCATTGCCGTGATCAGCCGTGACGATAAGCCTCGTGCCCGCCGACTCGGCGGCCTTGAGAACCCGCGCCAGCGATTCATCGACTGTCTCCACCGCTTTGATCGTCGCCGGAATCGATCCGCTGTGCCCGACCATGTCGGCGTTGGCGTAGTTGCAGAGAATGAAGTCGTGCTCGCCGGATGAAATACCCTTTGTCAGCGCGTCGGTTACACCCGCCGCGCTCATCTCCGGTTGCAGGTCATAAGTCGCGACCTTCGGGCTGGGCACCAGCACTCGATGCTCGCAAGGAAATGGGGCCTCCACGCCGCCGTTGAAGAAGTAAGTCACATGCGGGTACTTCTCGGTTTCCGCGGTCTTCAGGATGTCCCGCCCGTGCGAAGACAGCACCTCGGCCAGGATTCGCACCATCGAGGTGGGCTCGAAGGCGATCGGCACTTTGAACGTCTTGTCGTAGTTGGTGAGCGTCGTCACTGTCACGCTGGGGCGTCGCGAAACGTCGAAGTCGGCGAATCCCGGCTCGATCAGGGCGCGGACGATCTGTCGCATGCGATCCGACCGATAGTTGAAGCAGATGACCGCGTCGCCATCCCGCATTGGAGCGACGGCTTTCCCATTCTCCGTGACCACAACCGGCAGCATGAATTCATCGGTCTTCTCCGCCTCGTACGACCGACGGATGGCGTCGAGCGGATCTGTTACCGGCGTGCCTTCACCCAGCACAATTGCGCGATAGGCAAGCTGCGTCCGATCCCAGCGGCGATCGCGATCCATGGCATAGTAGCGCCCGGAGACGCTGGCGATTTTCGCGGGGGAGCCGGTGGTCCGGATGTGATCGATCAGCTCCTCCATGAATCCGAGCGCCGACTTGGGAAGCGTGTCGCGCCCGTCGAGAATCGCGTGGATCGCGACGCGCTCGATGCCCTGTCGCTTGGCGAGGTCGATCAGCGCGAAGGAGTGTTTGTCGATTGCGTGGACTCCACCCGAGCCGATCAATCCCATTAGATGAAGCGTCCCGCCGTTACCTTTGACCTGGCGGCATGCACCCACCAGCGCGGGATTGGTGTAGAAACTGCCATCGGCAATGGCGGAGGAGATGCGCACCAGATCCTGCATCACCACACGGCCCGCGCCGAGATTGAGATGTCCGACCTCGCTGTTGCCCATCTGCCCTGCGGGCAGGCCGACACGCAATCCGGATGCTTCGAGAAGAGTGCGCGAGCCGCGACTCCAGAGAGAGTCCCAGGTGGGGGTTCGGGCGAGCGCTATGGCGTTGCCGTCGGTCTCAGGGCGGTAGCCCCATCCATCGAGTACTATGAGCGCGACTGGCCGCGCTCGCGGTGAAGTGGCCATTATATCCAGTAATGTAATCCTACCCTGACGAGCGGGCGCCGAGAGCGAACATGGAAATCTTCAGACCCAAGCAGGAATCCGGTTTGGACACCCGTCGGCGCCCGGACCGCGCCGGTGAAGGCGATCGGAGACGCGGGACCTGGCGAGATTTTCGGCGCGCATACCCCGGCTTTGTCTTCGTTCTCGGACTCGCTGTCGCCGCCATGATCGGCGTCGACGCGTGGCTGGTCGCGAAAAGAGCGAAGTACAATCACGACGTGAGGGTGCTGCGCGAGCACATGACCCAGGCCGAGCGCGAGCGAACCGACGCCATTGTGCAGTCGGAGCAGAACAAGCTGCAGATCGCCATCGAGCTCGCCAAGCGTCAAGCGAAATTCGACAAGAAGCTGCACCTCAACGTCTCCGTCGACAGCTCGCGAATGTATCTCACGCGCGAAGGCGCATTGCTGCGCGAGATGCCGGTGCAGTTCGGACCCGAGAGGACGACCGACTCCGCCGGTGGTCCGCCCGCGGCCGTCCCGCGTGGCGAGCGCACCGTTGCAGACCTTTCAGACACGAAAATCACTCTCGACGGCGGCACGCAGATCCTGTCTTCGCCAAGCGAAAACCTCGCTAGTGATTCGACACCCGTCCCTCCGGGCGCGCTGCGAATCAGAAAGGAAGACATGAGCGCGATCATGCCGAACCTTAGTGCCGGTATGAAGGTATACTTCTACTGATTCACATGTTTGACGACGCACGACCCATCGGCTGGCGCGGCTCAAACCAACAGAGGTAGCAATGGCGGTCAGAATCTTTTCGTACGGCGGCAAAACCGTCTGGCTGCTCATCGCCGGATTCGTGATCGCGGCAATCCTGAGCGTGCTGCTGCTCACCCGGACGGCGGAGCTCCGCTATCAGCGCGACGTCAACCGCATGGTCTATAACGACAACCTCGGCTTACTCAACGAGGTCAAGTCGAAGCTGGGGATGACCGGCGACAGCCTCAAGACACTGCTCAATGAGAGCCCCGCCGAGGCGGCAAACCAGCCCTACCTCGTGGTCAGCATGGCCGACCACAGGCTTTGGTACAAACAGGGGAAGGAAGTACTCTTCGAGGCACCGGTAGCAACGGGCAGTGGCAAGGAGTTGGTCGGCGGGTCAAATGGACAGTGGCGTTTCGAGACTCCCCGCGGCCGCCTGACAGTAAAAGGAAAGGATGAAAATCCAGCCTGGGTTCCTCCCGACTGGCACTACGTCGAACAGGCGCACAAGAAGGGGCTCGGCATCATCCATCTCAATCCGGGACAGGCAATCGCCACCGGCGACGGTGGAGTGGTTACGACGAGCAACGGCGAGGTTGTAAGGCGTTACGGTAACGGTTCCGCGGTGTCTTTAGGTGGTGGAGTCGAAGGCAAGGAGATCGTCGTGAACGGAAACATCGTTGTGCCGCCCTACGGCACTACTGCGCGCAGATACATGGGTGTCCTTGGGACCCGCCGGCTCGAGCTCGGCGACGGCTACGGTATTCATGGTACCGATCATCCCGAATCGATCGGGCAGTCGGTGAGCCACGGCTGCGTCCGCATGCGTAACGAAGACATCGAGCGCCTTTACCCGATGGTCGCGGTTGGGACTCCCGTCTACATCTATTGATAGCCGCTTGGAGTCCGCAGTCGTAAGTGAGCGGAGGGGGCATCCAACCGGCGAAGAGCTGGAGTTGCCAGACGATCTCCCCGTTCGCAAAAGACATACAGCGCGAATGGTGTGGTTCGCCGTCGGAGCTGTCGCCGCCGTCGGAGCGTTCCAATTCCTTCAGGCCGCCGACGACGCCACCGATCGCCCTATCGGTACTTATATAGCACGGTCGGCAGTCCCGATCGCGGAGCCGTCAGTCAGCGCATTTGGATCGAGCGGTGAGGTGAAGCTTGCCTTCGCGATGCCGGCCCAGGAGATCTCCTACCCGCTGGACGTGCACGGCGACCCGACCGCGCTCGAGTACGCGTGGATCCGGGTCGGCGACACTGCCCTTGCCACCGGATCCCAACCACTCTCCGGTGACAGAGTCTCGGCGCCGTCGGAGGCGGGCTTCTATCACCTGACGCTGCTGAAGGGTGGCCAGCGGCGTGCGGTGGAAGGACTTACCCTGGCGGTGCTGGTGCCGTTTACAGAGAAGGAAAAGGGAATGGTGCGCGGCTACCGAATCGGGACATACCTTGCCGAGCGGATGCGCAGCAAGACACCGCCACCAGAAGGCTTCCTTGAGATAAATCCGCCCGACGTCGAGCTGGCCATCACCAAGCATCTCAAGGTTGGGGACTTTGTGAATCACGACCAGGTTGGCGTCTGGCCCAGTTACGCCGCAGTGAACCCCAAGCTGTTGGACAAGCTGGAGCTGGTGATTCAGGAAATCGCCCGCTGGCACGGAGACAAAGCCGTTGCCGACATTGACATCGATGTGCATTCCGGCTTCCGCGCCCCGGAGCACAATCGGCGTGTCCGACGCGCGGCGAGCGACAGCCAGCACCAGTACGGTGACGCCGCCGACGTGGCAATCGACGCCAACGGCGATGGCAGAATCACCGCGATTGACTCCAGAATGGTAGGTTTGGCCGTAGAGATAGTGGAGCTCAAACATCCCGAGCTCGTCGGAGGCCTCGGCATCTACACTACCGGGCATTCCAGCACGAATTACGTGCATATTGATGTGCGCGGACGACGGGCACGGTGGCGAGGAGGCGGCTGAAATGAACGATATCCTGCGTGAGAGACTTATTCGTAAGCTCGACACGCTTCCCGAGGAAAAGATCTATCAGATCCTCGACTACATCGATTTCCTGGAATCGAAGTACGCCCCCAAGGTGTCGGCGGCGCCAAACCCGCTTAAAAGATTCGCCGAAGGCGTCGAGGACACCCTCCGCGCCGGCAAGATCTCGGCGGGCGCCATCGCCGGCACCATGAGCGTGATGAACAAGGCGGTTGGTGTCGTCACCGACGTAGCCAACGCTGGCAAGTCAGTTGCAACTGAGATAGCCGGGGTGGTGTCTTCGGTTACCACAACGAAGCCACAACAGGCGCCGCCAACGGGCTCGGCTGGTCCCGTTGCGTCACCGCCCTCGACACCCGCCACCCAGACTCCGCCCACTCAGCCACCGGGAGATCAGCGCAAGTGAGAACCCAATCGGGTCGTTCGACGGCCTCGGCGCGCAAGACGGGACGTCGCAGCGCGCGTGGCGCCTCAGCAGGCGCTGCCTCACGCGCGAACGGAACTCCGCGCGAGGTCGAATCGGCAAGCCCGGCACCGCGCACGGGTGCCAAGCGTACCATCGTCTCGACGATGAAGGAGCTGCCGAACTTCCTGCGCCTCCTTGGCGGTCTGCTGACCGACCGTCGCGTCTCCAACACCGATAAGCTCCTCGTCGCCGGAGCCATCGGCTATATCCTTCTGCCAATAGACCTGGTCCCCGACTTCATCCCATTCTTAGGAGAGGTCGATGACCTCTTTCTGCTGGTTCTCGCGCTGCAACGGCTGATCGCCAACGCCGGTAGAGCAGTTATCGAGGATCATTGGATGGGGGAACCCGGCCAGTTGCGCTCGCTCGATCTGGAGCGCGTCCTGGTGGCGGCAGCGTTCTTCCTGCCGCGAAGAATAAGACGGAGGCTCCGTGCGATTGGGAGGGAGATATAGGACCGTAGTACTGCCCATCGCGCTCGTTCTCGTGAGCGCTTGTAACAAGCACACCAACGAAGATCTGCAGTTGATGACTACGGGCTGCTCCACGCGTGGTCACGCCAAGGGTCCTGAGCCGCGCTTGCCGCCGGCCCCATCGCTCAAATCGGGTTTCGGCGGCGTTGTCGGAACGGTGGCGGACGCCGGAGGCGCCCTCCCTCATTATTCAGTTCTCGCTACAACTCCCGGAAACAGTTTCCACGCATCTCGTGCGACCGTCATCGCTGACAGTGCCGGTGGATTTGTTTTCGACGGCCTGAGTCCCGGTGCTTACAGACTGCTGGTGCGTCCTTACTCGCACAAGGCCGATTCGACCGACATCGAGGTGTCCGCGGGGCGAGTAGATACCGTGCAGCTACGGCCGCCCTTCTTTGGGTGTGTCAGTTGACCTGACAGCCGGCCGCCGCGACCCACACGCCGCAGCAACAACCGACTGGTGATCCGCGGTGGCAAGCTTGTACATTCGCTGAAGACCTTGAACATCAGGAGCAGCCGAATGTGCAGGAACATCAAGACCCTGGCCAACTTTGAGCCCCCAGCCACCGACGACGAGATTCGCGCGTCCGCGCTGCAGTTCGTCCGGAAATTGAGCGGAGCCACCAAGCCGTCGCGCGCCAACGAGGACTCTTTCAACGCCGCCGTCGAAGAAGTCACGGCGGCTGCCAACAAGCTGGTTCATTCTCTCAAGACGACGGCGCCGCCGCGGAATCGGGAAGTAGAGACGCTAAAAGCTCGCGAGCGTGCGGCGAAGCGCTTCGCGTAACCCGACGATGAAAACACTTTGCCTCGCTCTCGGACTGATTGTGCTCGCCTCCAACGAATCCACGGCCCAGCCCACCGACCTACAGCTCCGCAGTGACTGGCCGAATCTCGCCAGGTACCACGATGCAAACACGAAGCTCGCACCGCCCGCGGGCAACGAGAGTCGAGTCGTCTTCATGGGCAACTCGATCACCGAGGGCTGGGACCAATACTTCCCGACGATGTTTGCCGGAAAGCCTTACATCAATCGTGGCATTGGCGGGCAGACCACTCCGCAAATGCTGCTTCGCTTCCACCCCGACGTCGTCGCCCTGAAGCCGAAGGTCGTTGTGATTCTTGCCGGGACCAACGACATCGCCGGGAACAACGGCCCGTCGACACTTGAAATGATTGAAGACAACCTCACATCCATGGCGGAGATAGCCCGCGCAAACGGCATCAAGGTCGTGCTTTCATCCGTGCTGCCCGTTTTCGACTATCCGTGGAAGCCGGGGCTCGAGCCGGCGCCGAAAATCATCGCCCTCAACAAGTGGATGAAGGATTACGCCGCCCACCATGGCGCGGTCTACCTCGACTACCACTCCGCGATGGCCGACGCGCGCGGCGGGATGAGAGAAGGTCTGGCGGTTGACGGCGTTCACCCCAACGAAGCGGGTTATCGCCTGATGGCCCCGCTCGTCGAGAAGGCGATTCAGCGGGCGCTTTCCGCCAGGTAGAACGCGCCTGCCTCGCCGCTAGTTGAAGCGAGTCGCTCTCCACAGCGAGCTCGCTGCCAGCGCCAGCATTGCCAGAGTCGCCACTACGAGTGCGATTGCCCAACCGCCGTTCAACGCGATCTGCGGCGGCCTGGCGACCAATGCGAACGCGACGATCGTCGCCGTCGCGAGCGCCACAATGAGCCAATCAATCCACGTTCGTCGCCGCTTGCCTCCTGCATCCTCACCGGCGATCCGGGCGCGGGTGTATTCCGGATCGACTCGATAGCGCCGGGCCTCGTCGGCTGCCGCCTCTTCCCACCGCTGGTGCTCGCTTCGGTCGACTGAGGAGAGTGCGATGATCCCCGCGCCGATTGCCATCACGACCGAGCCGCCGATCACCTGCGTCAGCACTGAACGAGACGCCCCGCGCAGCTCGCCGAAGACGAGAATCCCCCACAGCAGCCCCCACAGCTGGTTCGTGTTCGAGAGAGGAATTCCGCGAGTGATTCCCGCGTACTTCACGGCGTACTGCTGAAAGAGATCCCCGACCACCCAGACGAATCCGCCCGCCAGCAGCCAGAACAGAACATGTCTCGCCCCCGACAATTCACTCCAGAGCTGATTAGCACCACCGGAATAAGTAAGCGCGAGCGCGGTCATCATGCCGAGCTCGCCGACGGTGAAGAATGTGATGAATGACAGCGGGCTCATCCCTGTGAGATACGCCTTTCGGTAAGGGATATACATCGTGCCCCACAGCGCGCCCGCCGCGAGCGCAGCGGCGATGCCGCGCATCGCGTCCTTCGCCGGAAGCTGCGCCGCCGACGCTGCCGCCAGCGCCGTTCCGCCCACGAACATGAGCAGGGCGCCGCCGATGACGCCGATCCAGCGGCGTGAGTCGGCCCCGCGCAGCTCCCTGAAAAAAACAACGCCCCAGATGATTCCGAGCAGACTGTTGCTGTTCCACAGTGGGAACGCGATGCTCAGGCCGACATCGCGCACCGCGAATATTGTGAGCGTGTTGGCGACCGCCCACAGGCAGCCCGCCAGCACTGCCCAGACTATCAGGTGCGGGGCCTGCCTCAGATCGGCGGCGACGTACGATGTTCCCTGTATCAACGCCGGAATCGTCCAGCGCGCGAGGAAGACGCCGATCACCATGCTCAGCGAGATCACGACCGGTGACAATCCGAGCGTCACCAGCTTGGTCGGCGCTTCGGCCGCGCCCAACCACGCGCCAGCGGTTACTCCGCACAGCATGCCGACGCCCTGCAGCGTGCGCAGGCGGTGCGAGTCGAGCCCGCCGTGGGGCGTTTCGCCAGAAGTCGTGCGTTGGGGCGCGGTCAAGAAATCCATCGCAGCACGAGAAGTCCGGCGACGAGCACCGCGACGGGAACCCAGAACTGCGGATCGCGCAGCACCAGACTCAACCAGCTACCCGAGTTTTGATCGCGTCCGTCGCTCATTGCGTTTACCTGGCAGTTGGCGCGCAATACTGGGAGGACTGGCGGCTCCGCGCAAGACCAGCATCATTTCAGGTCTCACTTTCCGCTGGAGCCCCTGTGACCGCAAACGAAGAATGGCGGAAGATCGTCGCCTCTTCTCTCGACTGGGAGCAGGCCCATTCATCGCTGGAGAGCGCGCTGCGCGGTCTCCCTCCCGAGCTTCGTGGCAAGCGGCCAACCGGTTTTCCGCATTCGGTCTGGGAGCTGCTCGAGCACATTCGAATTACCCAGCGCGATCTGCTCGACTTCGTGCAGAATCCGGAATACGAGGAAAAACTCCAATGGCCAAAGGACTACTGGCCACCCAACGCTGCCCCAGCCAGCGAGAAGTCATGGAACGAGAGCCTCGCCGGCTGGCGCAAGGATCGGATGGCTCTCGAACGCTTCACTGCCGACACCGATATCGACCTCACCACGAAGATCCCGCGTGGCACCGGTCAGACTTACCTGCGAACGATTCTCGTTGCGGTGGATCATGCTTCCTATCATCTCGCGCAGATCGTTACCGTACGCCAGCTGATTGGGGCGTGGCCGCCGCCCAAGGCAAAGTAGAGATGAAGCGCCGGGCCGCCGGAAAAACGAAGGCAGCTCGCTCAGCACCCGAAATCATAGTTCTGTCGCGGGAGGACGCCGAGGCCTACGAGCCCGGCGCCCGCGAGATTTGCATTTCGATTTTCGACCCGGATGCGGAACCGGCGCGCGTTTCGCCGCGATTCGCATCTGTGCTCCGGCTTTCCTTCGATGATGTCACCCAGATGGGCGAGCCCACCGACATACTCTTTGCCCGCGATCACGCCGACGTCATCACTCGTTTCATCGCGGGATGGCCGACCGCGGAACGAGTGGTCATTCACTGCAACATGGGCGTCAGCCGATCTCCCGGCGTTGCCCTCGGCTTGTGCGACTTGCACGGGTGGGCGACGGCCGAGCTCGAACGATCTCATCCCGGATGGAATCGCCTTGTGCGCAGCGTCATGCGGGACCACGCGGCGCGCGGAGAGGACTCGCCAGAGATTCCTTAGCAACGCTCGCGAAAAAAAAATCAGCGTGAAACCGATCGCTGTCACATCGCGTAGAGCGTGAAACTCTTTGCCCGTATCAGCGCTTCGATCGCTGACGCGCGCGAACCACCCCGACAACAGAAATCAAGGACGATGATGCATCTCTTTCGGATGCTTGTGCTTCTTTTTGCGCCTCGAGACGGCGCGGCCAGGGCGGTGTCGCGCTAGTGGCCGGCTACCGCGCTATTGCGACGAATCACCGGTGTTCGTAGCGTGAGCATCCTGCTTTCACCTAGCCTGGAGGTTCGCATCGTGAGCCGCGCTACTGGACCGTTCGAAGTGTCTCTCAAGCCCTTGCCGGGAGATGACGACCCCGGCAGCGCAATGCTTGGCCGGATGTCCATCGACAAGCAGTTTCACGGCGATCTGGAAGGAACCAGCAAAGGTCAAATGCTCACCGGCGGGACGCCGATCAAGAATTCGGCTGGTTACGTCGCGATCGAGCTGGTGACGGGCACGCTCAAGGGCCGAAAAGGCTCCTTCATCCTCCAGCACACCGGGATCATGAACCGCGGAACACCCTCTCTGATCATTACGATTGTCCCGGATTCCGGGACCGAGCAGCTGGAAGGCCTCCGCGGCACAATGACGATCAAAATCGAAGCTGGAAAGCACGCCTACGAGCTCAACTATACGCTTGGGACGCCGTGACCTGAGAAAACGGATTAGACAACCTTCGAGAGCCGGCCAACCTTTTGAAACCCACGGGCGTCAAACCCGTAGTGCCGGATGAAGTAGGGTTTATCCCCTGCTGTCCGGAACCCCGTCGCCCAACAACTCTCAAGAGCTGGCCCCATGAAGCGCATCTTGTTCGCCCTCCTTGCTCTCGCGCTGAATCTCGCCGCGGTCTCACTTCCTGCTCAGAATCCCGCCGGTCCGCCCGCGGGTGCGCAGCAACCACCCGCCGCGCCGGGTGAAGTCAAAGGCTCCATTGTGGCTGCCGATAGCAGCAACGCAGCGGTCCCGCGACCGGCTGTCGCTGTGCGCAGTAAGGCCGACGGCAAGCTCGTTACGGGCGCCTACGGTTCGCCGGACGGTACGTTCAAGATCCAGGGACTCCGGCCGGGAACCTACTTCCTCCGTGTGTCGGGCATTGGCTTCACGCCGCTCAATACCCCGGAGTTCACGATCACTCCAGAAGCTCCCTCCGTGGACGTGGGCAGCATCAAGCTTCCTCGCGTTTCGGTGACGCTGCAAAGCGTACAGGTCACTGGCGAGAAGCCGACGATGGTGATCGAGCCGGATCGCAACACCTACCGGGCCAAGGACGTTGCACCCGCCGCGGCAAATGCCAGCGACGTGCTTCAGAACACGCCATCGGTTGAAGTGGATGCCGAAGGTAAGGTCAGTCTCCGTGGCAACGAGAACGTCGCCATTCAGATCAACGGACGTCCAACCCCGATGAAGGGCCCGCAGCTTTCCGCCTACCTGAAGCAGATCCCGGCGAACATAGTCGAGCGTATCGAAGTCGTCCCGAATCCTTCGGCGAAGTATGATCCCGAAGGAATGGCCGGCATCATCAACATCGTTCTCAAGGCGAACACCGATCTCGGCTGGAGTGGCGGTCTAAACGCCGGCATGGCGACGGCCAGCAGGTTCAACGCCGGAACGAACCTGGGCTACCAGCAGGGCAAGTGGACTCTGTTCGGCACTTACGGATTCAACTCCGACGATCGCGGCATCGAAGGCATCAACGATCGTCTCCGGTTTACGGACACCGGATCGCCGCAGGACTATACCAATCAGGACATCGAGGGCAACACCACGAGCGCCGGCCACAACTTTACCGGAAACGTCGACCTCAAGGCCACCGACAAAGACGTCATTTCCAACTCGCTGACTTTGAATCGGCGGCACTCCAACGATGCATCACTGTCGGGTTACACCGAGCTCGATGCAACCCAGGGTTTCGTCGATCGCTACACGATGGACCGAAACGCCAAGGGTCGGGGACAGGTCTTCGACAACTCGCTGTCCTGGAAGCACACCATCCAGCCACGGACGCACGAGCTCACCTCCGAGCTTCGTTACAACCGCCAGCACGACGAAGATGCAATGTCTCTCTGGCGCGAGCCGCAGAACCAGGATGGTACGAGCTCGGGTTCGGCACTTCAGGGGGAGATTGACGGGAGCAATAGCATCAGCCGTCAGTTCACGGGCCAGCTCGATTACACCCGCCCACTCTGGAAGAACGCCAAGTTGGAGTCAGGGGTAAAGGAGACCGACCGCTGGCTCGACAGGGAGTTCCTCGTCTTCAAGGATGCCCTCGGCGACGGAAGCTGGGCGCCGAGCAATTTGAGCAACACCTTCAACTTCGACGAGCAGACTCACGCCGGGTACGGAGTGGTGAGCCAGACCGTCGGCAAGTTCAACCTCCAGGGCGGACTACGCGCCGAATGGTCGTCGCGCAACTTCGACCTCGCCGGGGCGCAGGCGATACCGTACGACTATCACAGCCTGTTCCCGAGCGGCGTGATTTTGTACAACTTCAGCCAGCAGACCAACGCCAAGATCAGCTACTCGCGCCGCATTCGGAGACCTGGGACGCAGGAGCTGAATCCGTTCCCGGTGTTCTTCGATCCGCAGAACGTGTTCATCGGCAATCCGACGCTGAACCCCGAGTACACCGATGCGATCGAGCTCGGCCTCAGCAAATCAGGTCAGCTCGGCTCGCTCCAGCTGTCGCCTTTCTATCGTCACACCACCGACATCATCCGCGTCAACATCAACACCGCGGATACCGTTGATGGCCGTGAGGTAACGTCGGTCAGCTTCGAGAACCTGGACAAAGCGGATTCGTGGGGCACCGACCTGAACGGGAATCTCCGCCTCGGTCCGAAGCTCAACGCGTTCGCCGGATTCAATCTGTACAAGATGGTTACCGATGGCGGATCGCAGTCGGCGCTGGGTTCGAATGCGGTTGCGTGGTCGACGCGCTTCAATGCGACGACTCAGCTGTCGCCGACCGTCATTCTACAGGGGAACTACTTTTATCGCTCGCCGGTGAACATCGAGAAGGGGAAATTCTCGGCGATGCAGATGGCGGCGATCACTATCCGTAAGAAGCTCGATGGCGACAACATGAGTATCGCACTGCGCGCACAGGATCCGTTCAACACCATGAAGTTCCGCATCAAGGCTGGCGACGACAATCTGCAGCAGATCACTGCCCGCAGGTTTGGCGTGAGAGCGACGTACTTGACGTTCCAGTGGAACTACGGGCAGCAGCCGAAAGTTCGCCTGCCGCAGCAGGAGCAGGCACCGCCGCCCGTCTTCCAGTAGCACTCCCGGGCACGACCCATGCTGCCTTTCCGTCTCCAGTCCTCAAATGGAGACGGAATGGCAGACCCGAGAGATAGCGACCCCACGATTCCGCGCTCGACCGACGAAGAGACGCCAGTCGATACCACGTCGGCAGAGCCGCTCAGGAAAGCAAAACTAGAGGAGCCCGATCCAAACGAAGAAGATCCTCTCTACGGGGGCAACCCGCCTCGTACGACAAGGGGGATTTTTACGGCACCCAAATTTGGATCCGCCGGTAGTGGTGGGGCCGAATTCGAACCTGGGCCGGAAAAAGATTAACCACTCGGTGACCGAGCGCCGGCCTCTGGACGCAAAACGCACAATGCCATACCTTTAGCTATGGCAACCACAACTCGGCCATCGACAGCAAAAAAGCCCGCCACCCCGGCAAAGCCCGGAAGCGGGCTTTCGCGCATCAAGGGGCCGGCGCAGGAAGAAATCGGAATGGCGAGGGTGCGGCCCAATGTCGTTCTCACTTTCGATGATGTCCTGCTATCGCCGCGACATTCTCTGGTGCACCCCAAGGACGTGAGCACGACGTCGGTGTTCACCCGCGGCATCCCGCTCAACGTCCCGTTCTCGTCGGCCGCGATGGATACCGTCACCGAGTCGGACATGGCGATGGCGATGGCCCGCGCCGGCGGGATCGGTGTCATTCACAAGAACATGTCGATCGATCGCCAGGCAGCCGAAGTCGACCGCGTGAAACGATCCGAGAGCGGGATGATCATGAACCCGATCACCCTCTCGCCCGAAGGCACCCTCCGCGAAGCGGTAGCGCTGATGAAGCGCTTCAAGATTTCCGGGGTCCCGATCGTCAATCGCGATGGGCAGCTCGTTGGAATCATTACCAATCGCGATCTCCAGTTCGAGCGCAATCTCGATCGTCCGCTTCGCGAAGCGATGACCTCGAAGAATCTCGTCACCGCCCCGATGGGCACGACGCTCGACGAGGCCGAGGCGATTCTGGGCCGGCATCGAATCGAGAAGCTTCCGGTGGTGGATGACAAGGGCACGCTCCGCGGTTTGATCACGGTCAAGGACATCCACAAGCGCCGCGATTTCCCGAACGCGAACAAGGATCAGCACGGCAGGCTTCGCGTGGCGGCGGCGATCGGCGCCTCGAATTATCGGGATCGGGCCCGCGCGCTCGTCGACGCGGGTGTCGACGTGCTGGTAGTCGATACCGCGCACGGACACTCCGAGGGCGTGCTGGAGGCGACGGCGAACGTCCGGGAAATGTTCCCCGATGTGCAGCTGGTTGCCGGCAATATCGCTACCCGCGAGGGCGCCAGAGCTCTCGTGGAGCGTGGCGTCGATGCGGTGAAAGTGGGAGTCGGACCAGGATCGATTTGCACCACCCGTGTCGTCACCGGCGTCGGCGTTCCGCAGCTGACCGCGATCTTCGACGCAGTTGAGGGAGCGGGCGACATTCCCGTGATCGCGGACGGCGGCATCAAATATTCAGGCGACATCGTGAAGGCGCTCGCCGCCGGCGCATCGAGCGTGATGATGGGCTCGATGCTGGCCGGCACCGAGGAGAGTCCGGGAGAATCGCTCCTCCTCGAGGGCCGGCGCTTCAAGATGATTCGCGGCATGGGAAGCCTCGCCGCGATGCAGGACGGCAGCGCCGACCGTTATTTCCAGGAAGGCGAGATGAGCGCCAAGAAGCTGGTACCAGAAGGAATCGAAGGCCGCGTGCCCTATAAAGGTCCGGTGAGCGACGTGCTGTTCCAGATGGTCGGCGGCCTGCGGAGCGGAATGGGATACGTCGGCTGCGCCAATGTCGAGCAACTCCGCACGGAGTCCGAGTTCGTCCGCATCACCAGCGCTGGACTGCGCGAGTCCCACCCACACGACGTTACTATTACGCGAGAGGCACCCAACTACTCGCTGTAGTTTCCTTGACATCGCCGCGCGCATGGCGGCAAGCTTGTTGCGCGAAACCGTCGACTGTATACAGAACTGAACACCCGACCACTCACGCATTCGGAGATTCCGTATGGCTTTAGGTACGAGGAAAAGCATCGCCGTCCTGCAGGCCGAGGCCGCTGGAGAGTCCGAGGGGCACACGCTTCGGCGCGCGCTGGGCGCTCTCAACCTCACAACGCTGGGCATCGGTGCCATCATCGGGGCCGGCATCTTCGTGCTTACGGGTACTGCGGCCGCGCAGTACGCGGGGCCCGGAATCGTGATCTCATTCATCGTGTCGGGGCTGGGTTGCCTCTTCGCGGGTCTCTGCTATTCAGAGTTTGCCAGCATGATCCCGGTTGCTGGAAGTGCGTACACCTACGCCTACGCGACGCTCGGTGAGTTCATCGCCTGGATCATCGGCTGGGATCTGATGCTCGAGTATTTGTTCGGTGCCTCGACCGTGGCAGTTGGCTGGTCAGGCTACTTCACGGCCTTCATGGACCAGATCGGCATCCATATGCCGACTGCCTTCACCAGTGCACCCTACGCGTACGCCGACGCGCCGAAATACGATCCCGTGACCCACCAGCTGACCCAGGCTGCGGGTTTCACGCATACGGGCGCGGTCGTCAACCTTCCGGCGATCATACTGATCGGCTTGATGACGACATTGCTTGTGATCGGCATCAAGGAATCGGCGCGGTTCAACAACTTCATCGTAATCCTGAAGATCACCATCGTACTGCTGGTGATCGGCTTCGGCTTCATGTACGTCAATCAGGCCAACTGGCATCCGTTCATTCCACCCAATACGGGTGAGTACGGCCACTACGGGTGGAGCGGAATCGTTCGCGGTGCCGCGGTTGTGTTCTTCGCTTACATAGGGTTCGACGCCGTGTCTACAGCGGCGCAGGAAGCCAAGAACCCACAACGAGACATGCCGATCGGTATGCTCGGGTCGCTCGCCATTTGCACCGTCCTCTACATCTTGATGTCGCTGGTGATGACCGGACTGGCGAACTATACCGAGCTCGACGTTCCGCACCCGGTGTTCGTCGCCATCGAGAAGGCTGGACCGGCTCTGTCGTGGCTCGCTTCGATAATCAACATTGGCGCGATTGCGGGACTGGCGTCGGTGGTGCTGGTGATGCTGATGGGCCAGCCGCGTGTATTCTACTCGATGGCGCGCGATGGTCTGCTTCCCCCGGTGTTCGGCAAGGTTCATCCCCGCTTCAAGACGCCGTACGTAACGACGATCCTGACCGGTATTGTCGCCGCATTCTTTGCCGGAATCTTTCCGATCGGTTTGCTCGGCGAGCTGGTCTCGATTGGAACGTTGCTGGCCTTTGTGATCGTTTGCGCCG
This sequence comes from Gemmatimonadaceae bacterium, assembly GCA_035997625.1. GTDB lineage: Bacteria > Gemmatimonadota > Gemmatimonadetes > Gemmatimonadales > Gemmatimonadaceae > UBA4720. The sequence continues at coordinate 11,945 of DASYIM010000136.1, read as the reverse complement.
GCGTTATCGTGCTCCGCTATCGCCAGCCAAATCTCGCTCGCCCGTTCAGGACACCGTTCGTTCCCCTCGTTCCAATTCTTGGAATCCTGATTTGCGGGTACATGATGTACAGCCTTCCTTTCCCGACCTGGGAGCGGCTCGTCGTCTGGATGGTGTTGGGCCTGATCGTGTATTTCGCCTACAGCAGATCGCATTCGAAGCTGGCCCGCGCGGAAGGCAGTGCTTGACCTTCTAAGCGTTCCCCAGCAGCGACGGGAGTCGATCGAGCGTCTCGCGCAGGAGCTTCGCGCGGGACGCTCTGTCGCTATATCCACTCACATCAACGCTGACGGGGATGGCTGCGGATCCGAGACGGCGCTGGCGCGTCTGCTCGGTCAAATGGGGATTCGTTCCAAAATTGTGAATCCAACGCCGTGGCCTGAGATGTACAAGTTCCTGCTCGGCAACGACGTGCGCGACGAAAGCGAGAAGGGTGCGAAAGCACTCAAGGATGCCGACGTACTCGTCGTGCTCGATATCTCCGATGTAAAGCGGCTGGGCGTCCTGGCGGAAGCTGTTCGCCGTCTGACGATTCCGAAGCTGGTTATCGATCACCACCTGCCGAGCGACGAACCGCCCAGCAAACTGATGCTGGCCGACACGGCAGCGTGCGCGACGGGCGAGCTGATCTACGATTTCGCCACGTGCGTCGGTCTGGAGATCACGCCCGACATTGCCCGCGCGCTGTACATCGCGTTGCTCACCGATACCGGCGGTTTCCGTTTCAGCAACACGACGGCGCGGTGTCTGAGCATCGCCGGCCAGCTGATCGCGTCGGGTGTCGAGCCGGAGGAGATGTACGGTCGCTTGTACGCGTCGATGCCCGTCGGCCGGCTGCACCTGTTGCGCGATGCTCTGGCGACACTCGAGGTCGATCCCGAGTACGGCATCTCCTGGATCTCGGTCGCGGCGGGGGCGGCGGAGCAGTACGGGTTGCGCTCGGAAGATCTGGAAGGAATCGCCGAGCATCCGCGGTCCATCGGCGGGACACGCCTGGCGATATTCTTCCGGGATCTTGGCCACGACAAGGTCAAGGTTTCCTTCCGCAGCACCGGCGACGTGGACGTCAACAAGTTCGCCAAGCTGTTCGGCGGCGGCGGTCACGCGCGTGCGTCGGGCGCGCTGATTGAAGGAGATCTGGAGATCGTGCGCAAGAAGGTGGTGGCGGCGGCGAGAGAATTTCTGGCCGCGGAGGACAAGGAGGGAGTAGCGTGATGGCCTCGGTGATCGCCGCGACGGTGGAATCTCGCGCGCCGGTCATCTAACTTGCCCTCATGAGCGTCCTTCGCCGCAAACGGTCCCGTCCGCCAGCCGATGTCGAGCACCACATCCGGGACGAGCTGTCGGCCATTCTGCCGATTCTGAGAATCGATCACTGCGCAATAGAGCTCGAGGCTTTTGACCCGGCCACGGGTACCGCGGTTCTCCATGTGATGGGTGGCTGCACAGACTGCGATGCCTCGGCGGTGACGTTCATGCAGGGCATCGAGATTCAGCTCAAACGACGGGTCTCCGAGCTCAAGTCGGTCATCGTCAACGTAGACTCCACGTCATGACCCGAAATCTTCAGGAACGTGTAACGGACGCGCTCTCGCGCATCCGTAACAATCGCGTCGGCACCAACGTGCTCGATGCCGAGATGGTGCGTGACATCGCCACCACGACCGACGGAAAGGTCAGGCTGAGCCTGTTTCTTTCAGCCGACGATGATGCCACCGTCGTGCGCGAAGTCAGGCAAACGCTCCAACAGGTGCAGGGCGTGACTGATGTGCGAGTCGACGTGAAAGATGCTTCACAGGCAGGCAAGCCCTCGGCTCAGCCCGCACCGACGGCTGGAGGGACCAGACCGGCACCTCCCCAGCCGAGCGCGTCGGGCAGGCCGGCTGCGTCGCGCGCGCTCCCGGTGATGGGTCAGGAGCCTCAATCGCAGCGCGCTGCTACTCCCGCGCCTACGCCAATCGCCTACCCGCACCTCGGCAACATCGTCGCCATCTCCAGCGGCAAGGGAGGCGTCGGCAAATCAACCGTCGCTACGAACCTGGCAGTCGCGCTGGCGAAGCAGGGCGCGCGCGTCGGCCTCATGGACGCGGACATTTACGGGCCCAATATCCCGAGGATGATGGGCGTCAACGCCGCGCCGCCCGTCGAGAACGAAAAGATCATCCCTCTCCAGGCTCACGGCGTCAAAATCATGAGCCTCGGGTTCATGATCGAGCGCGATCAGCCGGCAATCTGGCGCGGGCCGATCATCATGAAGATCATCAGCCAGTTTCTGCGCGACGTGCAATGGGGCGAGCTCGATTATTTTCTTGTCGACATGCCGCCCGGCACTGGTGACGCGCAGCTCTCGCTGGTGCAGGCGACGATGGTGCACGGCGCCATCATCGTCACCACCCCACAGGAAGTCGCCTCGGGCGACGCACTCCGCGGCGCCAAGATGTTCGAGCGAGTGGCGGTACCGGTGCTGGGAGTGATCGAGAACATGAGCTACTTCATTTGCCCCCACTGCGAGCACAAGCACCGCATCTTCGGCAGCGGAGGCGGGAAACGCCTCGCCGAAGAGCTGGACGTTCCACTTCTCGGGGAGATTCCTTTCTTCGCCGGCGTGCTCGATGGCGGAGACAGGGGTGAGCCGATCGTCGTCAGCGATCCCGACACACCGTCGGCGCAGGCGCTATTCGAGCTTGCTGGACGGTTGAGCGGGCTGCTCCCCGGTCGCGATACGGCCCGCGTAAACGCTGCCCTTCCGTGAGGCGACCGATCCCGTGCCGTGGTGCAGCTCGGAGTTGAGCTCGCCACCGACCAGGATCACCACCGACACCAGGTACATCCACGTCAGCAGCACCATGATGGCGCCGATCGTCCCGTAAACCTTGTTGGGCGGGAAGTGATGCAGGTATAGTCTGAACACCAGCGTCGCGATCCCAAAGAGAAACGCTGCCGCGACCGATCCGACCAGGATCTGCTTGCTGTCCTGCTTTACATATGGAAGCAGCCAGTACATCAGGAACAAGAAGGCCACCAGCAGCGCGAATGCCAGCGGCACCTGCAGCACCGACCACACGGTGACGGCCGCGCTCCCCATGCCGGCGCGGGTTCGCAGATATTCGACGATGCTGTCACCCGCGAGAAGAATCGCGGTCACCGCGGTGATGATGAGTGCCCAGCCGACCATTACTCCAAGCGCCAGCAATCTCTTCTTCCACCACGGACGCGGGTCCTTGACGTCGTAGGCGGTGTCGAGCGCGTCCATGAAGGTCGTGAAGATGTTCGAGCCTGACCACGCTGCGAGCACGGCGCCGATGGAAATCAGGCCGGGCGCGTTCTCGGCGAACACGACGTCGGTGACGACCTTTGAGACGAGCGCGAACGCGTCGGCGGGGACGACCTGCGACAGGCGGAACATCAAATCGGTGACGATTTGTCGTTTGTCACCAAGGAGGCTGAGCAGCGGCGCCAGGAAAAGCAGGAGCGGGAACAGCGAGAAGAAAAAATTGTAGGCGACCTGTGCCGCAATCCCGAGGACGTTGTCCTCGATTGTCTCGCTTGCTGTTTTCTTCAGCAGCTCTTTAGGGCGGTAGCCAAGAATCACCATTGGCCACTGCGGGGGGCAAGGCGCAGGCCAGCTAGGCCGTTACTGCGTTCTTCTTGGGTCTGGTGCGCCACCAGGAAAGAATCACCGCTCCGAATCCGGTCGCCACCGCGACCAGCGTCACCGAGAATGCGAGCATACGCAGTATCGAGCCGAGTATCGGGAACCAGGTGAACGCGGCGGCGATGATCCACAGCGCGCCGAAGGCGATGATGCCAGTGTAGAGGTACTGCAGCTCCTGTCCGGCCGGTGTCTCCGCTTCCCGCTTTCCGGCGATGGCGATGCCGGTTACCTGGGCGACGGCGAGAAAGCCGAGGATCCCGATCCCGGAAATCGCGATGAGGAACGCGGCCACCCCGATCGGAATAAGGAAGACGCCGACGATGGTGATAGCCAGCGCGACGACGATCGCAATGAGCGCCGGAATAGACGCGACGCCCCCGATCAGCCCGGTGAGGAGCGAACGCCCGGTCTCATTGGTGACGACTTCCACCGCGCGCTTGAAATAATCGCGCAGGAAAAAGAGCACGAACGTCCCAACCAACAGCAGCACCAACAGCCACACAAAGGCAGAGACGAGAGAGCCGATCGTAGTGCGCGGGCGCCCGCCAAAGCTGACGGTCGACCTGTTATGCGTCGCCCCGACGTCCTTTATCACGCCGAGGATGGCGCCGCCTTCGTTGCGTACGTGACCGCCGAGCGCGACTGCGCCGCCACGAACCCTGCCACCCTCATGAACGATGACATCGCCCAGAACCGCGGTGGCAGCGCCATCGACGTTTCCGTACACGTTGACGTCGCCGCGAATTGCCATGACCGAGCCGGAGCTGGTGCTGCCAGCTGGGATCGTCAAATCGCCGGTGGTTACCTGAGCGTACTTCTTGATGCCCGAGAGTCTGACGCGTTGGGCGTGCGCATCCTGCACGGCGGTGGCCGTCAATAAAAGAGTCAGACCGAGCAGGATGGATTTCATTACGCTGCCTTGCGTTTGGCGATTTGTGCTGCGGTGCGAATGCCGGCGTAGCCGGTAATGAGACCGGCTGCCAGCACCAGGTAGAGAAGAGCCGCCTGGGCCGCGCCCGCCTGGAGGTAGGCAATCGTCTCAGTGCCCAGCACGAGGGCGCCGATCTGGGTTCCGACGGCGGCGATCGTGAAGGCGTATTGAGCGACCGCCGCGCTGAGGATCGCGGTGAGGACGTCGATCTCGAAGAACATGAATGCCGCGGCGGCGATGAGGGCGACGCCGACGGTGGCCCTTCCCGTAGCCCGAATCAGGCCGACGGGGCGACGCCGGGCGACCGCCTGATGTCCACCCTGGTGGAGCTCCAGGTGCCTGGAGGCACTCACCGGAACGACCTGGGCGGGCTGCAGACGGTCTATACGGGCGATTACGCGATCGGCAAAATCCCGAGAGGGCGACAGATAGGGCAGTCGCTGCAGCTCGGCCGCAATGGGGACGAATTCTTCGTCGAAATCATGCTCGATCATGGGTTCCTCACGAGAAAGCTTACGGGTTTGGTACGGTGGAAGTTTCAGCTTTTTGCGGGCTTTTTTTGCTCGGAAAAACGTGCGTTAAGGGCCTCATCTGAGGTCCCCCAGATACTGTCTCAATTCCTGCCTGGCCCGGTGGATGTAGGTCTTCACCGTCCCCAGCGGCAGCTTCACGATTTCGGCGATTTCGTCGTAGGAATAGTCCTCGACGTGGCGCAGGATGATGCACGCGCGATACTCGGGTCTGAGCTTGGCGATCGCTTTTTCGATCTCTGCTCCGATCTCCCGCGACTCGAGCTCCTCGAGTGGGGATTCGCCGCCGCTCGTTACCGTAATCGCCGTCGCCCGGGCGCTCTCCGCCGTTATTGCATTGGGCGAGCCTTCGATGCTGATGGTGTCGACCTGCCGCCGCCGCAGGTGATCGATGGTGATGTTGTTGGCGATCTTGAACAGCCAGCTGGAGAATTTGAACTCTGGCCGGTACCGATCAATGTTGTTCAGTACCTTGATGAACGTTTCCTGCGAGAGATCCTCGGCGGTCTCCTTGTCGCGCACCATCCGGAATATCAAGGAGAATACGGGTCGCTCGTATCGCGTGATAAGCTCGCGATAAGCGTCCTCGCGCCCTTCCTGGGCGAAGACGACCACTTGCTGGTCGGATACGTCGGTGTAGGACCTTGCTGGCATCGTTGAGGAGCGGGAAAGATAGCTTGCCCCGCGCGCTGTCGCCGGGCAACTTTCGTGGCAATGTTGGCAACTGACATCGACAGCGCGACCGCCAGTGCCGCCGCTGCCGGTGGCGCCGAGAAGAGAGCTTACGTCAAGCAGATCTTTTCGGAGATCGCCCCGCGCTACGACCTCCTCAACCACGTCCTGAGCCTTAACATCGACCGTCGCTGGCGCCGCAAGGCGATCGCGATGCTCGGTGTGGAGCGCGACGTCGGCGGGCGCTACCTCGATCTTTGCGCCGGTACTCTCGATGTCGCCAAAAGCATTTCGATGCTGCCCGGATTCCGGGGCCTCGTTATCGGGGCCGACTTCGCCGAGCCGATGTTGAGGGCGGGTGCGCAGAAGGTGGAGGGGCGGAGCGTGGCACCCGTCACCGGCGATGCCCTGCAGCTGCCTCTGGCCCCGGGCCAACTGGCGGGAGCCATCGTCGCCTTCGGGATCAGGAACGTCGCCGGACTGGATGCCTCGTTGCGAGAGGTCTTTCGCGTGCTTGCCCCGGGTGCGCGGTTCGTGATTCTGGAATTCTCGACGCCGCGTTTCTCCCCGTTGCGCGCGCTCTACCAATGGTATTTCCACCACGTGCTGCCGATGATAGGGCGCGCCGTGAGCGGGCACCGGACCGCTTACCAATACCTGCCGCGGTCGGTGGCGAATTTTCCGGTCGAAGAAGAGCTCGCCGAAAGAATGACGCGCGCCGGATTCACGGGCGTGAACTGGACCAGCCTGTCCTTCGGCGTCGCGGCGATCCACGTCGGCGAGCGTCCCACCTCAGTCACGATCAAGTGAGCCTGGATACCATATCGCAGTTCCTGTCCGCCATCGATCGTGCGGGCGAGCTGGCTCGCATCAGCGAGCCGGTGAAAGCGCGTCTCGAGCTGTGCGAGATCGCCGACCGTGTCATGAAGCAGCCTGGCGGCGGCAAGGCGCTGTACTTCGAGAACGTGATTCTCGATAACGGCGAGCGCTCGAAGTACCCGGCAGTCATCAATCTCTTCGGCTCGATGAAGCGCATGTGTCTCGCTTTGGGCGTCGACGATCTGGACGATGTCGGAGAGCGCATCACCGAGATGCTCGACCTCAAGGTGCCCGAAGGACTGGTGGGCAAACTGGCGATGCTACCGCGACTATTGGAGATCGGGAAGTTCCCGCCGCGTGTCCGGAGCGGGAAGCCGCCTTGTCAGGAAATCGTTCTACAGGGCGATGAAGTGGATCTCTCGGCTTTGCCGATCATCACCTGCTGGCCGGAGGATGGCGGGCCTTATATCACACTGCCAATGGTAGTCTCCAAGGATCCGAAACGCGGCATTCGCAACGTCGGGATGTACCGGGTTCAGGTTCTCGGGCCGCGCACGCTGGCGATGCATTGGCAGCGCCACAAGGTCGGCGCCGCGCATTGGCGCGAGATGGCGGAGAAGGGTGAGCGGATGCCGGTGGTTATCGCTATCGGAGCCGACCCGGCGTCCGTCTACTCTGCCTCGGCGCCGCTGCCTCCAACGATTGATGAATTCCTGTTCGCTGGATTTCTGCGGAAATCACCGGTGAACCTCGCCAAAGCAGTGACATGCGATCTGGAGGTGCCCGCCGATGCGGAGTTTGTTATCGAGGGCTACATAGATCCCGCCGAGCCGCTGGTTGTCGAAGGGCCATTCGGCGATCACACCGGTTTCTACTCTGAGGCTGATTTATATCCGCAGGTGCACGTCACCGCGCTGACGATGCGGCGAAATCCCGTCTACGCGACGACGATCGTCGGGCGTCCTCCGATGGAAGACTTTTACCTCGGCCACGCCACCGAGCGGATTTTCCTCCCTCTGCTCAAGCTGACGATTCCCGAGATCGTAGACTATCATATGCCCGCCGAGGGAATCTTTCACAACCTCGTCTTCGTATCGATCGACAAGCAGTATCCGGGTCAGGCCTACAAAGTGATGAATGCAATGTGGGGCCAGGGCTTGATGTCGCTGGCAAAAGTCATAATCGTGCTGGACAAGGACGTGAACGTGCGCAACGTACAGGAAGCGTGGTGGGTCGCGCTGAATCACATCGACCCCGAGCGGGATGTGAGGTTTTCGATGGGACCGATTGACGTTCTCGATCATTCCAGTCGCGGGTTCACCTACGGCTCGAAGATGGGCATCGACGCCACGCGGAAGTGGCCGGAAGAGGGATTCACGCGAAACTGGCCAAAGGTGATCGAGATGGATGTAGAAACGAAGCAGCGCGTCGATGCGATGTGGGACAAACTCGGGGTCGGCCCGGGTCAGAGAGCGGAGAGGTTCGGGCGCAATGAGCCAAGATAGGAACGCCGCGACGAGCCGCGAGGGTCAGACATTCCGCGGGCAGGGAATGCTGCTCAGGCACGTCAATCTGGTTCGATTGCCGCATACGGTGTTCGCGTTGCCATTCGCGCTGGTTGGCGTCGTGCTCGCCAGCTACGTTGCTAGGATCACGGTGAGCGGCGTGGTGTGGGTGGTCGTTGCTTTCACCACCGCGCGCTTCGCAGCGATGGGGTTCAACCGTATCGTCGATCGTGAAATCGATGCGCGCAACCCACGCACGAAGTCGCGCGAGATTCCGTCCGGCGCGATGACTGTGCGTGAGGCGACGGTCGCAGTCATCACTGCCTCGATCTTCTTCGTCATAGCGGCGTGGCAGCTCAACAACCTCTGCCTGCTGCTGTCCCCGGTGGCGCTGGCGTGGGTGCTTTTCTACAGCTACACCAAGCGGTTCACCCGCTGGTCGCACCTCGTGCTCGGAGTCGGATTGTCGATTGCGCCTGTGGGCGGATATCTGGCGATCACCGGGGCGTGGAGCAATCCATGGTGGATGCTGATCGCGCTTGCCGTCGCGGTGGCAACGTGGGTTGGCGGCTTCGACATTCTCTACGCGCTTCAGGACGCATCTTTTGATCGCGAGAACGGTCTCTACTCGGTTCCCTCGACATTCGGCGAAGCCAACGCGCTGGGTATTGCGCGGGCTCTGCACCTCACCACTGTCGCCGCGCTCGCTCTCGCCGGTCTTGGAGCCGGCGCGGGGATGTTGTACTTCCTCGGCGTCGTCGTTGCTGCAGCGTTGCTTCTCTACGAGCACTCGCTGGTGAAGGCAGATGACTTCTCGAGACTGGACGCTGCATTTTTCACCATGAACGGCGTGATCAGCATCGTCTTCCTCGGTTTTGTGTTCACGGAGCGTCTCTTCAGATGACGAGCGCGCCGCCGATCGTCGTTGGAATCACCGGCGCGTCGGGCGCACCGTACGCAGTGAGACTGTTGCAGGCGCTAACGGCGGCGCATCGCCAGGTGTCGCTGATCGTTTCGAAGTACGGAATGCGACTGCTGGCGACAGAGGCGGGAATCGAGTCGATGGATGCGCTGCGCGACGCTGTCGGGATCGATGCCTGGGCATCATATGTGGAGGTTTTTTCCAATGACGATCGCGGCGCTCCGCCGGCATCGGGCTCCGCACTCACGGCCGGAATGATCGTTTGCCCCTGCTCAATGGGAACGTTGTCAGCGATTGCCGTTGGCGCATCGCGATCGCTGATCGAGCGCGCCGCCGACGTGACGCTGAAAGAGCGGAGAAAGCTGATTCTCGTGCCCAGGGAAACGCCGCTCAGCTCCATTCATCTCGGGAACATGCTGCGGTTGACCCGGGCGGGTGCGGTGGTGATGCCGGCTGCGCCCGGCTTTTATCACCGGCCGCAGCAGATCTCCGATCTAGTCAACTTCGTGGTGGCGAGGATGCTCGACCAACTCGGGGTCGAGCAAAGCCTGGTGAAGCCCTGGGCGGGGAAAGGTTAGCTCAGCACTGGACAAGGTTTGCCATTCCTCTCTTGCCACCGATTGCGCCCTGTTGCTATTTGAAAGCGTTCTCAAACAGGAGGGCAACATGAAGCGTGTTTTGTCCGGCTTGGTGGCTGTCGGGATCGCTGCAGCATCGTTCGGGTGCAATCCATTCGCCCCGGACCAATCTGTCGTTCTGCTGGTCGATCAGCTCGATGCACCGGCATCGATATCGGCTGGTAGTCCTCTCACAGTGGTGCTGACCGTTATTGTCGGGGGATGCAAGGTATTCGACCGAATCTCGGTTCAACGGGGCGCGTCCGGCGCAACAATGATCGCGTTCGGACAGGATATCGCAAAAGGCAAAGACTTAGCTTGCACCGATAATGCCGTGCCTGAGTCGCACTCCTATCAGTTTGACCCACCGTTTCAGAATCCCTTCACGGTCCGGGTCGACCGAGAGGGATTGGACCCGCTCATTACAACTGTGCAGGTGCATTAGGCTCGACGACGAAGCAGGTCAGCTGACCTGCTTCGTCCGCTTCATCTCCTTCGGGAATCTCCGGAACCACGAAGACAGCAGAAGAAGCTCGTCGATCTCGTGGGTGGGCACCTGCGCCGTCGGCGCCGCCGGTTGCGAGAAAATGTCGTCCACCAGCTGCTTCATGGTGCGCCGGTCCTTGGTCGATTTCGGCTTCGACAACTCAGCGCGCACGACTCCCCGACGGATGACGTAGACCTTGTCCTCTCCCTCGTGGCCGGGAACGGTGTAGACGAAGGACAGATTCTCCACCGCGAAGCGCAACCGGCCGAATTGCGCGCGCAACGCCTCCAGTCGCTCCAACTTGTCCCGGTAGGCCGCCGCGCGCTCGAACTTTAGCTCGACGCTGGCGCGCTCCATCTCCCCGCGGAGCATTGTGATCGGGCCATCATCCGATCCGTCTAGAAATGCGCGGGCCAGCGCCACTCGTTCGAGATATTGGGACGACGAGCAGCCGCCGACGCACGGCCCCAGGCATTTGGAGATTTCGTGGCGAATGCAGCCGGGGGTGCGCGCTAGCTGAAAAAGCTCGGTTTGGTCGCTGAAAAACATCTTCAGGTCGGTGCGGCAGTCGCGCAGCATCAGCGCATCGTTGAGCTCGCGAAGAGCTTCATCCACCCGCTGCGCGCCGACGAAAGGACCGTAGTAGATGTCGGCGTCCTCACCGTTCGGGCCGCGTACCACCAACAATTTCGGCGCCGCTCCTTTGGTCAGCTTGATGAACGAGTAGTTCCGGCCGTCGCGCTTCATCGCGACGTTATAGCGCGGACGAAAGCGCTTGATCATTCTGAGCTCCTGCAAGAGCGCCGCGAACTCACTCGGCGTGTAGTCCCACTCGATCGCTTCCGCTGATCGCAGAATCCGCGCGCCTTTCTCTTCGGGATATGCACAGCGGAAGTAGCTGAGTAGACGGGACCGCACACGCTTCGACTTTCCGACGTAAAGAATCTCGCCGTCACTCGACAGCATTCGATACACGCCGGGCCTGTCGGCGGCCGTATCCTTGACGGTGGATCTCATGAGAGCGATCTGGGCGTCGCTCGTCGGCTGCTTCTCGATCCGTGGGGTACCGCGAATCATCTCAGTGCTGACATCTGACGCACATCGTCGTGGCGCGGCCATCGACGGCGTGGGTCGTCACCAGCTTCGACCCACAGCGGTGGCAGGGAAGTCCCCCGCGTCCATACGCGTCGAGCTTTTCGACGAACGATCCGCGCTGCCCGCGCGCGTCGCGGTAATCGCGGAAGCTGGTGCCGCGCGCAGCGATAGCTTCGCGCAGGACATCGACGATCGAATCGCGAAGTAGCGAGGCCTCCTCCAGGGAAATCGATGCTGCCGGGCGCGATGGGTCGATGCGTGAACGCCACAGCGCTTCATTTGCGTAGATGTTGCCGATGCCTGCGATTTTTCGCTGTTCCATTAAGACTTTCTTCACGGGCTGACTCGTAGCCCGAAGAACTCCCGATAGATGCGCGGAGGTGAACGACCGGTCAAGTGGCTCGATGCCGAGTTTCCCCGAGTACTCTTCGAAACGAGCCGGATCCATCAGCGCAACAGTGCCCAGTCGTCGCACGTCCGCGTAATGCAGAGCTCTACCGTCATCCAACTCAAGCCGCAAAGTCGAATAGTGGAGCTCGTTGCCCCGAAAATTGCCGTCGTCGATGAGCAGAGCGCCGGTAAATCGCGGTTGCACGACGAGTCGATCTCCAGTGTCGAGATCGAGAACCACCAACTTGGCCCGTCGCCAGCTGCGGACTATGGTCGCGTTGTG
>DASYIM010000135.1:0-82494 GCA_035997625.1 Gemmatimonadaceae bacterium | reverse complement strand
GCGGAACGGGTCGTCCTGTCCGCCGATCATGATCCGGTTATCGGGAGTGGTTCGCGCGTAGATGTAAGGCCGCGCTGATTCCCAGATCAGGCAGCGATCCTTCCAGCCGGCGAAAGAACTCACGGGCTCCGTCACGATCGCATAGGTGCTGTGCAGCCTGGCTACCGCCTTCGGCAGAAATTGCCCGGCTTCATAACCGGCTGCGACGACGACATGACGCGCACGTATCCTTCCATGTCTGGTTCTAACCTCGATGTGCACCTTCTCCGGAACGAGGCGCGTAACTTCAGTGCGGCCGTAAACCTCGAACTCGCCATCCGCGCACCGAGTGAACAGAGCCTGGGTGAGCTCCCATGGATCTACCTCAGCGCCGAGAGTGCTCCACAACGCCAGCGGGGGATTGAAGTCGACAAGATCCCGCAAGGCGCGGTGATCCAGCAGCTCGCATGGCAGGTGTGCGCGCTGTCGCGCTGAACACTCCCTGCGGAGGGCCGCGGTGTCGCGAGTCCGCGACGCGAAGTAGAGCGTGGGCCGGCGGCAAAGGCCGACCGGAGCCTCCAGCGAATCGCAGACGCGCGCGACGGCTTCCACTCCGTCCGCGGCGGCATGATAAGCGTCGAGCGCGCGCTCATGTCCGACCTTTGAGGTGAGATCGGAGAGCGAAACATCGAGCTCGTATTGAAGCAGGGCGGTGGACGCCGACGTCGAGCCGTGACCCGGGTGACGCCGATCGACGGCGATGACCGAGAGACCCGCTTCGATGAGCGCATCACATACCAGGGCGCCGGTGATGCCGGCGCCGATCACCACCACGTCGCAGCGGCGATCCTTCGCCAATGGCGGCGCTACCTCACCGATTCCGTTGCGAAGGAGCCAGAAAGCGTGCGGTGAGGTCAGGTCCAAGCTAACTCTGCCAGTCGGACAGACGCCGCAGCGCCTTCAGTCTCTCGCTATGCCCGATGCGCGCTTTGGCGACTGCTTCGCGCAGCCATTCAACCGATTGGTCGTAGACAACCCGATTCACCGGATATGGATGTCCGTCCTTGCCGCCGTGCGCAAAACTGAATCGCGCCGGATCGCGCATGCTGGCGGGCGATCCGTAGACGACATCGGCGACCAACGCCAGCGCGCGCACTGATTTCGGTCCGACACCCGGGATGGCAAGGAGCTGCTCGTAGTTCTGGGGGCTCGCCTCGTAGGTGCTCAACATCACCTTCCGCAGATGCGCCGGATTGATGTCCTGCTTCATGTCCACCCAGTGACGTTTCGGCAGCGCCATCGTGATCACGCGGGCGATCTCCCTATCGATCAGCCTCGGCTCCTGTCGGGCGAACTCTGTAGAGACGTTTCGCGCGGCGGAGGACTCGGATGCGACCATGTTCAGCACGTGCTGCCCGGACTCCTCGCTGGCGATGGCGGCATGCGGCTCGTTCACGAAATCCGAGACTTGTGAGCCGAGCCAATGGTAGCGGCGCGCAGTCCCATCGCCGCCGCGCATGCCTTGCTGCACGACGGCCCACTCACCATCGGTGGTGACGAAAAAGCTGTGGTGATAGATCCCGAATCCATCCTGGATTGCCGCCGAATCTACCTTGGCGGCCATGCGACTGTTGTAAGCCAGCCGGGCGCCATCCACGCCGGTCCGATTTCCATAGTCGATCAGCTCATGGGGAGTTCGCCTGGAGGTTTTTCCCTTTCCGCCGGCGACGAAAACCCCGAGCTCGCCGCCTCTTTTGGCGAGACCTTCCTTGAGCGCGCCGCAAACGGTGGTAGTGACGCCGCTCGAGTGCCAGTCGAATCCCAACACGCAGCCGAACGCCTGGAACCAGTGCGGGTCGGAAAGCCTTCTCAGAAATTCGGGTCTTCCGTGCTCCAGAACGATTGCTTCGGCGATCTCCGGCGCCAGCTGGGCCATGCGCTCGAAAAGCCACTTCGGAGCTCTGCCGCCGTGAAGCGGAAGTGTAGCGCTACCAGTGCGTTGTGCCATAAACAAATTTACCCACGGACGGCCAGATTCTATTAGATTGAGACTGAAGAAAACGCAGTTTGTTAGTAGCTCAGCTGTACAACAGAAGAGGTCACTACTGGAGCGCCTAGTCGTCTCCCGTAGTCCGTCACATCTACTAACCCGGAGACACCATTGGTCAAGCGTCCGAATCACTTGCGGGAATATCTAATAAACGGCTCGATTGGCGCGCTCGCCCTCCTTGGCGTCGGCTCGCGCTTCATTCCGGGAACCGGCCAGAACGGCCCCGTTCTCTCGGCGGCTGTCGCATTTGCCGCCACCAAACCCCATGCTGATTCGACGGGATTCAAAGTCCTGGACGCGCTTGCCACCAAGACCGGTGCCGCTCTCAACGCTCTTCAGACCGCGGTTCGTCCTCTTAGCCATCCCAAGGCGCTGGAGACGGCTTTTCACAGCTATTTCGCCTATCTGAACTCGCACCCGGGCGAAGTCACCAAGCCGTTTCTTTACTTCGTCGACTACGGTTTGCCGAGCACCGAGCCGCGTGGCTACGTGTTCGACATGAGCACGTTGCAGGTTGTCGAAGGGCCGTTCACGGTCGCTCACGGCCGTGGCTCGTCGACCAGCCAGTATGGAGTGCCGACCCGATTCTCCAATGCGCCCGGCAGCGCCATGACGTCGCTCGGTCTTTACGTAGCCGAGAATCTGTACCCGTTTCACGGCAAGACGGGCGGACGCTCCTATAGCTCCGTCGGTCTGAGACTGAAGGGCGTCTCCAGCTCCAATGACAAGGCGCTCGCTCGTGGCGTGGTTGCACACGGCGCGCCCTATGTCACGTCCACCAAAGCGGGACGCAGCGAAGGCTGCCCGGCGATGGAGCAGCAGCGCGCAGAGCGCGTGCTTCCCGAGCTCGCCAACGGCGGAATGGTTTTCCTCTTTGCCCCAGAGTCTGGTCTGTTGGACGCGATGTAGTCCGACCGAAGGAGAAAAAGAAAGGCCGCTCACGCGGCCTTTCTTGTTTTCCGTCAGTTCTTGCCGAGTCTCCGGCGCTGACCATTCAGGTACGCTGCCCACAGCATCAGACTGCTCGAGGCACCGAGCAGCACGCCGCGCACTCCGTCGAACAATCCATCGCCAAAACTGGAAGTCGGATGCGGCAGCAGCTTCATGCCGAACATGATCAGCAGCAACGCCGATCCGACCTTGATCATCACCCTCGGGTTTTTCTCTCCGTTTCTAAAGAGCATTTTTTATCTCCGTTTATTCGGTTAAGAAGTACCACACCATTAAAGCCATCTTCACTCCTGCGAGCGTCGCCAGCACGGCGAAGAGATCCCAGCTCAAGATCCCTTGCGCGAAGTAGCGGTAGAAGAGCAGTCCCGCCGCCACCCAGGCACCTACGATTGCCGCCATGCTGGTAGACCGCTGACGATGCCTGAAAAAACGTTCGTCGATCTCGATACCGAGAATCGGGATTCTCATTTTTTTCTCTCCAGACTGAAGATCTCGTCAGTTGTCTGCCCGAAAACGCGCGCGAAAGTCAGCGCCAGCTCCAGACTCGGCACGTAGCGCTCGCGCTCGATCGAGTTGATGCTTTGACGCGAAACCCCCACCGCCTCGGCCAGCTGCTGCTGCGTCCAGCCGCGCTCGCTGCGAAGCTCTTTGACACGATTTCGTATAGTCGGCATGTAAAGTTGGCTTTCCACCAGAACGATATGGTCATCCATTCGGAATGTCAAGCGTGCTTTACGTCGTTTTTCTCGTGAGTTGTTCCGCCGTGGGGCCTGAAACGTTTGCCTGCCGAAGGCGCCGCGGCTATGATTGACCCGCTTTAGCGGTACCCAGCCGACAACTTGTCCGGTATCCCGATGCGCAATCGTCGTCGTTCACGGCTCCATGCAGCTTCAGTGATGGTCTCGTTGGTTTCGCTCGCGCTTTTTGTGGCGGCGACAACTGCAAGCGCCCAGGGACTCCGGGAGAAGATCTCCTCGCTGTTCATATTCGGCCCCGGCCAGGATCCGCTTTTCCTCGCGGGATCCGGCGATCCCAATAATCCGATCTCGCTGCAGGCTCATGGCAGTCATTTCGTTCCCGCGTCGGCAGCCGAGAACGCTTCGGTAATCGGATTCCTCACCGACGCGCTCGGCGCCAGTGTCGCCAACATTCCCATCGGATCAACCAGCGGAGCCGAGACGTTCCGATTCGAGGCAGGGGTGCCGGTACGCACATCGACCTCGGCGGGACCAATCTTCGCCGAGCGCGCGCAGACTCTGGGGCGCGGAAGACTTCTCGCCGGCATCAGCCGCACCGCATTCCGCTTCGCGACGCTGCGCGGAGTCGACATGAACAACATCAATCTGACCTTCACCCACCAGAACGTCGATTTCCCCGGTTGCAGCGCGCAGTTCGGCGGCGACTGCGCGCTGATGGGCGTTCCGGTTCTCGAGAACGACGTGATGGATTTCCGCCTGTCCATGGACCTCAATGTCCGAACTACGGCGACGTACCTCACGTTCGGCGTCACCGACAATTTCGATTTCGGTCTGGTGATACCAATAGTGCAGGCCGAGTTCCGCGGACAGAGTGATGCAGAGATCCGTCCCTTCGGTGGTACTACTGCCGCGCACTACTTCTCCGGAACTCCCGCCAATCCGGTGCTCACGGCCCACCGCGAAAGCCTTGGTTCGGCGTCCGGCCTGGGCGACGTGGCGTTGCGCACCAAGTTGAACCTCCACAATTCGCCCAGCGCCAGCTTCGCTGTCTTGTTCGACGGCAGGTTTCCTACGGGCAGCCAAAAGGACCTGCTAGGCTCGGGAAAATTCTCCGGCCGCGGGCTGGCGATCTTCGACTCACGCATCGGCGATTTCTCCCCGCACATAAACGTCGGATACCTGTATCACGCCGGCGCCCAGCAGAACGACGCCGTGCTCGGCACGGTCGGGTTCGACCATCGAATGTCGAACGTCGTCACCCTGGCGGCGGATCTCGTAACGGAGCTTCAGGTGGGAGACAGCAGGCTCCATCTTCCGCCGGTGGTCAACTATGAATCGCCGTTCCGGCGCAGCTTGAACCCGACGAACATTCCCGATACGCGCGACGACATTGTCAACGGATCCTTCGGGTTCAAATTCACGCCGATCGCCAAGACGACAATCGTGTTGAATTCGCTCTTTCCGTTGAATCGTGGCGGAATGCGGCCGAACCTGGTCTACACCGCCGGCTTCGAGTATCTGTTCTAGCCGGGCGCGGCGATCAGCGAACCGAGACCAGCTTCCACTGTCCGCCCTCGTGGCGGAGAGTCGCTGCAAAGCTCACCGGCTCGCGCTGGGACTGCCCCGCAGTCGTCACATACTCGTAGGTGCCCACAAGGCGCGCATCGGCTGACGAGCCGGCCGCCTCGACGTTGGTCACTCTGAAGGTGACGTTGATGCTGCGGGTCGATTGAAAGAACTGCTCGAACCCACGCTGCTGATCCGCGGTGAGACCGGGATAGACCCGGCGAATGGCGCCGACATCCCTCGACTCGATCGCCCGCGCGTAGGCCTGCACGGCCGGTCCGATGTCGGACGGATTCGGCGCCGGTGGTGTTGCGGCTGTCGTCTCCTGCTTTACCGCCGGGCGCGGAGCCTCGACCACGGGAGCTGACGGCAGCGGATCCTGACGCTGAGCGTTGACCGGTGCCGGCGAAACGGCGAGCGGAACCGTCGCCGCCGGCTGATTCGTAGCGGGAGCCTGGGTCACTCTTGGAGGTGGCTTGTTGGGAACCGCAACCGTTCGCGTCTCACGAGTCGTCACGCGCGGTTTCTCCGTCGGAGTACGCTGCGGTGTTGATCTGGCCGGAGTGGGCGGAGCAGCCGCAACGGCGGGTGGCGTCTCCGCCGATTGCGCCAGCGGCTGGGATGCCGGTTGAGCGACGGCCGTCTCCACCAGGGACGGCGCGGCGGTATCCGCGGCGCGCTGCGGCGCGCCCGAGCGCGACAACGGTCCACGAAAAATCACAATCGCGATGGCTGCCGCGAGTGCCACGCCACCAGCGATCGCCACGCGTTTCGACCGATTCTGGGTCACCTTGCGCGACTGTTCGATAGCGTCGGCGACGGAGGCGCTCAGCGAAAGCGATGCGGGATACGCGGGCCCGCTCAACTTCGCGCGCTCGCGAGTCAGGTCGTTCGCCATGTCCAGCGCGCTCGCATAGCGCGCCGGCGGGTCCTTCTCCAACGCCTTCATTACAATTCGCTCGAGCGACGGCGGCAGTCCTGGTGTGAGCTCGCTGAGCGGGCGCGGCTTCTCGGTGATGATCTTGTACAGCAGGTTCTGCAGAGTCGGCGCATCGAACGGCTTCATCGAAGCGAGCAGCTGATAAAGCACGGCGCCTACCGCGAAGATGTCGGTCGCCGCGGTCGTCTGCCCCTGGGTGATCTGCTCCGGCGCCATGTAGCTCGGCGTCCCGAGAAATGATCCCGTCCGCGTCATGCTGGACGACGAAAGGTGGGCGACTCCGAAGTCCATGATCTTGGCGCGCCCGTCTTCGGCGATCCGGATGTTGGCCGGCTTGATGTCGCGGTGGACGATGCCCTTGCGATGCGCATAGGCGAGACCCGTCAGCACGTCGATCGCGATGTCGAGTCGGGACTGAAGCGACAGCGGCTCGCCCAGCTCGATCATCCGCTCCAGATCTACGCCGGGAACGAACTCCATGGCGATGAAAAGGTGTCCGTCTGCTTCGCCGAGGTCATAGACGGTGACGACGTTCGGATGCTGGAGCGAGCCGGCCGCCTGCGCTTCGCGCAGGAACCGTTTGCGCAAATCTTCCTGCCGCGCGATCGATTCGTTCATCACCTTGATCGCCACGGTGCGCTCGAGCACCGGATCGTGTGCCCGATAGACAACACCCATCGCACCCTCGCCGACGAGCTCGAGGATTCGGTATTTCCCGATGGATGAGATGTTGGGTTCGGCCATGGGCAGGGATATAGGAATCAGGCGGTCAGACCTAACGTGGGGAATATCCCGCACGGCGGTAATTCCGGCAACCAACGATTGGTGGAGGTCGCTTCGAATCTGTTTCGATTCGAGGTCGGCTTGCTGCTCCTAGCGCCTCGCCGCCGCCGGCATTTTCTCAGCGCCGACGCGTTTGGCAACGGCGCCGATGTCGCGCACCGGGCGAACCTCGATGCAGCCGGTTTCCGCCCACGGGAACTCCATGGCGACGCGGATGGCCTCATCCATGTTCTCGGCCTCGATGAGGTTGAATCCGCCGAGGACTTCCTTGGTTTCCGCGAAGGGGCCGTCAATTGTCGTCGTCTTGCCGTTGCGGACGCGAATCGACTTTGCGGTGGCCGGCGGCTCCAGCTGCTGGGATTCGATGAGGTATCCCTGACCCTGCAGTTCCTCGGCGTGCTCGATGCACCCCCTCATCGTCTCGTCGAACTCTCGCGGGGGGACCGCGTCGAGAAGTTGGGGATCGCTGTAGATCAGCACCATGAATTTCATAGGATGTTCCGCGCCGGATTGGAAAGAGGGGAAGCTAACACATGGTTTTCCAGGCCCCAAAAGCGAAGCAATGCATCGCTACTGCTGAGCTTGACCCGGTCACATTTTTTCGGCGCCTGGAGCAGTAAACTTACGGATGAGCTCTGGCAATCTGTAAGCGCTTGTAACATCGCCACTTACGTTAGCTTGATCCGGTTGATTTGGGAGAGACGAAAGGGTACATTTCGGGTTACCAATCGCGGAGGAAATTCTATCCTCCCCCCCGCCTCCGAACCCGCAGCACCCATCTGATTTAATGACGGCTCCGAACAACAGAGAGCGCATCCTCCCGCGACTCATTCACGAAGAAATCAAAGAATCGTTCATCAACTATTCGATGAGCGTCATCGTCTCTCGCGCCCTTCCGGATGTGCGCGACGGACTCAAGCCGGTGCACCGGCGCGTTCTGTACGCGATGAACGAGCTGGGCCTCGTTCCGGGCCGCCCCTACAAGAAATCGGCGACCGTCGTCGGGGACGTGTTGGGCAAGTATCACCCGCACGGTGACTCGTCGGTCTACGACGCCCTCGTGCGCATGGTGCAGGATTTCTCACTGCGTTATCCACTCGTCGATGGACAGGGAAATTTCGGCTCGGTCGATGGGGATCCCGCGGCGGCGTATCGCTATACCGAGGCGAGACTCACTCGGGTGGCGATGGAGATGCTCGCGGACATCGACAAGAACACCGTCGATTTCGCACCCAACTTCGATGACCGTCTGCAGGAGCCGAAGGTCCTTCCTTCGGCCGTCCCCAATCTCGTCGTCAACGGATCATCGGGAATCGCGGTCGGAATGGCGACCAACATTCCGCCCCACAATCTCAGGGAGGTCGTCGCCGCGCTCACCGCGATGATCGACAATCCCGAGATGACGCCGGGCGACATCCGAAAGCTGATCAAAGGCCCTGACTTCCCGACGGGCGGCTACATCTACGGCCGCGCGGGGATCAAGGATTATCAGGAGACGGGACGCGGCAAGATCGTGATGCGTGCCCGCGCCGTGATCGAAGAAAAGGAATCCTCCAGCAAATCCCAGATCGTCGTCACCGAGCTGCCGTACCAGGTGAACAAGGCGAAGCTGATCGTCGACATGGCGGAGCTGGTCAAGGACGGCAAGCTCGAGGGAATCAGCGCCCTGCGCGACGAGAGCGATAAGGATGGAATGCGGGTAGTCATCGAGCTCAAGCGCGATGCCATTCCGCGTGTCGTGCTCAATCAGCTGTACAAACACACCGTGATGCAGTCGACCTTCGGTGTCATCATGCTGGCGCTCGTCCCCGATGCGCATACGAGCCAGCTGGTGCCGAAGGTGATGCCGCTCATTGAAGTGCTCCAGCACTACATCGCGCACCGCCATCAGGTCGTCGTTCGGCGCACCCAGTTCGAGCTGGATAAGGCGCTCGAGCGTGAGCACATCCTCGAAGGACTCAAGATCGCTGTCGACAACATCGACGCGGTCATCAAGCTGATTCGAGCCGCCGCCGATACACCGACAGCGAGCAGCCAGCTGCAGAAGAGATTCAAGCTCAGTGAGCGTCAGGCCGAAGCGATCCTCAACATGCGACTGGCCAAGCTTACCGGCCTCGAGATCTCGAAGCTCGAGGAAGAGCTGGGCGAGGTGCGCAGCTTCATCAAGGAAATGAGGGACATACTTGCGTCGAAGCCGCGCCGGATGAAGATCATCCGTGACGAGCTGCAAGCGGTCGCCGACAAGTACGGCGACGAGCGTCGCTCCGAGATCACCAGCGACGAAGGCGAGTTCACCATCGAGGATCTGATCGCCGAGGAGGACATGGTCATAACCATCTCCCACTCGGGCTACATCAAGCGGACCTCAGTCTCGACGTATCGCAAGCAGCGGCGTGGCGGGCGAGGGCTGAGCGGGCAGGGGCTCAAGGACGAGGATTTCATCGAGCGCCTCTTCATCGGCTCGACCCACGATTACATCCTCTGCTTCACCGATGATGGCAGATGTTTCTGGCTGAAAGTTTATGAAGTACCGCAGGCGGGCAGGGCGTCGAAGGGCAAGCCAATCGTCAATCTGATCAACGTGTCAGCTGAGACGCAGATCAAGGCGATGGTTCCGGTGCGCGAGTTCTCGGACACGCAGTTCCTGCTGTTCTGCACCAAGGATGGAACGGTGAAGAAGAGCGCGCTCTCGCAGTACTCGAACGTTCGTCAGACCGGCATCAAGGCGATCAAGATCGACAAGGACGATGAGCTGATCGATGTGCAGGTGACGAGCGGCTCGAACGACATCGTCCTGGCGACGCGTCACGGGTTGTCCGTGCGCTTTCATGAAATGGACGTGCGGGAAATGGGACGCGACACCACGGGCGTCAAAGGCGTCGAGCTGCGCGAGGGCGATTCCGTCATTGGAATGGTCGTCGTCAAGCGCGATGCAACGTTGCTGGTGGTCACCGAGCGCGGGTTGGGCAAGTGTTCCAACATTGCCGATTATCGGGTCCAGAAACGCGGCGGAAAGGGCATCATCACGGTCAACAGGACCGAGAAAACGGGCGATGTCGTTGCCCTGATGGAAGTTCTGCCTGCCGACGAGATCATGATCATCACAAAACATGGTGTGATCATCCGTAGCTCGGTCTCTCAGGTGAGGGTAACGGGCCGTATCGCGCAGGGGGTCAAACTCGTCAATCTCGATGAGGGAGATCTCGTGACCGCGGTCGCGCGGGTAGTGCCCGATGATGAAGAGGAAGGCGCCGAAAACGGCACTCCCGCTCCTGATACTGAACCGGTCGAGGCTCTCAGCGACGAATGAGGACGAAGCGTTCCGCGGCAGTTCCAAACCCACAGCTCGAAGAAATCGACAAGCTGCGCACGGCTCTGCGTAAAGCAGAAGCCGAGGTGCAGCGTCTGCTCGACGAGGCTGCGGCGCGCGGAGCGCTGGTGGACATTCTGCACGACGTCATGGGCTCCCTCTCAATGGGAGAGCTCTTTCACATGCTGGCGCGTCGTCTCGCCCGCGCC
Organism: Gemmatimonadaceae bacterium; assembly: GCA_035997625.1. Classification (GTDB taxonomy): domain Bacteria; phylum Gemmatimonadota; class Gemmatimonadetes; order Gemmatimonadales; family Gemmatimonadaceae; genus UBA4720. The sequence continues at coordinate 72,008 of DASYIM010000135.1, read as the reverse complement.
CTCAATCTCAGTCACTCCTCGGTGATTTTCGCCAGGAAGGGCGACCAGATGGGCACCGTGGCATCGGCGCACGAAGATCCGCAGCTGGAGAATCTCCAGGTCGAGCTCGACAAGTATCCGGAGATCGAAGCCGCGCTGGCGAGCGAGCAGCCGGTGTTGATCCCCGACATCTGGCACTCGGAAGCGTACAAGCTGCTGCGCGAGGCCTGGGAGAAAGATGGAAGCGTGATCTCGGTGCGCTCGATCATCGCGCTCCCGTTCCGTCTCGACCTGGATCGCACCGGCGTGTTTCTCCTCCGCCGCACCGCGGAGAAGCCATCCCTCAACGACGCGGACGTCGAGTTCGCCGAGACGGTGGTCAAGAGCGCGATGAGCGCGATGCGTCGCGCCCACATGGTGGAAGTGACGCAGGCCGACAACCTTCGCCTGGAAGCGCTGGCACGCACCGACCCGCTGACGCAGCTCCTCAACCGCCGCGCCCTGCTCACCCAGCTCGCCACCGAAGTCGAGCGCACGCGTCGCTACAACGCGCCGCTCAGCATTCTGATGATCGACGTCGATGAGTTCAAGGACGTCAACGACACTTATGGTCACCTCGCCGGCGACCAGGTCCTGGTCGAGGTCGCGTTGCTGCTGGCGCGAACTGCGCGCAGCGTCGATTCAGTCGCACGCTACGGCGGCGATGAGTTCGTAATCGCCGTTCCGGAGACGGGCGAAGCGGGAGCGATCGCATTCGCCGAGCGCCTGCGCGACAAGATTCAGTCGCACCCGTTCGATATCGGGAAGGGCGAGCCGTTGCAGCTCACCGTCAGCATCGGCGTTGCCGATTTCCCCGAGCCCAAAGTCGAGACCGCCGAAGACCTCCTCGATTGCGCGGACCGCGCGCTCTACCGCGCCAAAGCTGGCGGGCGGAACCTGGTGTGCGTCTAGGGATCTCGGCGCCGCGATTCCGGCGCTGCGATTGGCACCCACAAAACTGAAGCAGGGAGCTGTAAGCGGGAAAGCTGTTTAGCTTTTAAGCTTCCATACTGGCGCTCTTTCCACGCTGGCCTCGTCCACGCTGGCCTCGTCCACGCTTGCCGATCACGCCAATGCTCACTCGCCGCGGTTCCGCTCCGATTTTTCCTGCCGTACTGATACTGCTGTCAGGATGCCTCGTCGACACATCGAAGAAACAAACCAGCGCTGACACGACCGCCGCCGGGCCGGTGATCACCGTCACTCCGGTGAGTCGCGGAGCCGGGGGAATGGCGGAGCGTGTTCTGTGGACTTTCTCACCTGATCGAAAGGCCGTTCTGGTCGTTGCCGATCCGGGCGGCGTCGAGAACGAGCCGGTCCCGAATGGCTTCTTTTTCGGCGACGAAGCGCGGGGATTCCAGACCCAGATGGACAGCGTCTGGGATGTGGCGCCGTCGCCGGACTGGAAGTGGCTCGGTTTCGGCCGCGCGTACGGCGTTGTGCGCGGGGAAGGGACGGGCACCGATCTTATCGCCGACGTCGCGCGTCGCACGTCGATCGACACAGCTACGTTGCGCGCGGGCTCCTTCGCTTCGAGCGGAATGTCGATGTCGCGCGCGATCGCCCAGCCTGGAGTGATTCACATTCCGGATGATCCGCGCGCCCAATACGCCGCCGACAGCTCCGCACCGCGGTTCTTTCCGATTGCGCGCGGCTGGCGTGTTCGCTGGACCACCGATGGGTCGACGCTGGCGCTTGGAAACAATCCCGCGCGCGCCGAGGACAATGAGCCGAGCCAGACGTGGGCGGCGCTCGATCCGAGGACTGGTCAGTTGCACGGATCACTTCCAGGGAACGCGTCGCTCGCCGATGTGAAATTCACCATGGGGCCGGCCCTCGATCGCTCAGTTCCAATCGATCTGACGCAGGCTCCGCCGATCCAGATCCAGCGCGGGAACAAGACCTACACCGTCCAGACTACCCGCGGCGTGATCACCATTGCGGAGCCGCCCAGCCTGGGTGCCACAGGAGCGCAACGGGTTGTAGGAGCCGGAGTCGCACTGGCCGCCACGGCAGGTGGGCGATACATCGTGGCCCTCGCGCCGAAGGCGACGCCCGATCCAAACGGAATGGCAATCGAACCGGTCGTCTACACGGTCACCTGGTAGCTGCGGACTGCGGACTAACTGCTGCGGGACTGCGAACCAAGGGCATTGCTGATCGACGACTGACTGAGGACTGCGGACTAATGGCTGCTGGACTGCGAGGTGCGGACGAAAGACGTCGCACAACCTGTCCGCAGTCCGCAGTTAGTGTCCCAATTCGCAATCAGTCGTCGATCAGCAATTTCTGTTGGTCGCCCAATCACGCAGCAGTTAGTCCGCAGCCGTTAGTCCGCAGTATCAACGCCCGATGCGCCGGAGTTCCACCAACAAGCAATGATCCTGGACAACGTCGATTCCGGCGCGAGCCAGCTTCTCTGCGGCAGCGTCGTTCCGAATTCCCAGCTGAAACCAGACTGATTTCGGCTTCTTGGCGACGATGTCGTCAACATGCGGGGGGATGTCGTTGGGACGGCGAAAGACGTTGACCATGTCTATGTCGCCCGGAATGTCGACGAGCTTCCGGTACACCTTCTTGCCCATCATCTCGGTGAGATCCTTGTAATAAACCGGGACCGGGACGATCTCGTACCCCGCCCGCTCGGCGTATTCCGGGACATAGTAAGCGGGCTGCGACGAGTCGGGCTTGATACCGAGCACGGCCACCCGATGAGTGGCTTCAAGAAGATCTTTAATGCGAGCGGGCGAGTCGATCAAACGATCGCGCCAGTCAGCGGCGTTAGCTTCCGTGGTCATCGGTCGCTCGATTGTGCCGGCCGCCGGAACACGGCGTGGCAATGTGGAAGGGCGAGCGTGTCAATCGCCCGCACGGGGTAACGAGAAAGACGTCGCGTCAATAAATTGCAAGAGCGAGTCCAGCTCAAAATTTTGGAGATCCACACTTAATGCGAATGCTAGTACTTGGCGCGGGGCTGCAGGGCTCCGCGTGCGCGTATGATCTGCTGCAAAATCCGGAAGTGAAAGTCGTCAGGCTGGCCGATCTGCACACGGGCCACCTGCCGCAGTTTCTGGCGCCGTATTCGGGTGAGCGCCTCATCTTCACTCCGCTCGATGTGCGCGACAAGGAAGCGGTGCTGGCGCTGATGCGCGAGAGTGACGCCGCGATGAGCGCCATCCCCTATTACTTCAACTACGAGCTCGCTGAGCTCGCGGTGCAGGCCGGCGTCCATTTCTCGGATCTGGGCGGCAACACCGAGATCGTCTTCAAGCAGAAAGAGCTCGACGCCGAAGCCAAAAAGAAGAACATCACGATCATCCCCGATTGCGGGCTCGCTCCGGGAATGGTCAACATCCTGGCGGAGTACGGGATCAAGCAGCTCGACTCGGTCGACTCGGTGCGCATCTTCGTCGGCGGTCTTCCACAGCATCCCGAGCCGCCGCTCAACTATCAGATCGTGTACTCGCTGGAGGGCGTGCTCGATTACTACACGACCCTGTCGTGGGTGCTGCGCAAGGGCAAGCGCACGCGCGTGAAGGCGCTTTCCGAAATCGAGGCGGTCTACTTTGGCGGATCGCTCGGCGAGCTCGAGGGATTCCACACCGCCGGCGGCCTGTCGACGATGGCGTTCCGCTACGAAGGCAAGATTCCGACGATGGAGTACAAGACCCTTCGCTATCCCGGACACGCGCGCATCATGGAAGCCGTTCGCGAGCTGGGCCTGCTGGAGCTGAAGGCGGTCGACGTGAAGGGTGTGAAAGTGGTTCCACGCGATCTGGTGGTCGCGGCGATGGGACCGCGTCTCACCAAAGCCAACAGCCACGACCTCGTTGCTCTTCGCGTTTACGCCGAAGGCAAGAAGGCCGACAAGGCGAAGCGGATCGGCTGGGAGATGGTCGACTACTACGACGAAGAAAACGGAATCAGCGCGATGGAGCGCTCGACCGGATACTCATTGTCGATCACCGGGCAGATGCAGGCGCGCGGAGAAATCGGGAAAGCCGGAGTCTTTACCCCCGACGAAGCGATGCCGCCGGAGAAGTACATCCACGAGCTGGCACAACGGGGAGTCATGATCCGGGAAATGAGATGAATCCCGGTTGCGGACTGCGGACTGCGGACTAAGCGCTGGGTGATTGAGGACTAACGGCATTGCTGATCGACGACTGATTGCGGATTGGGCACTAACTGCGGACTGCGGACTGCGGACTAACTGAATAACTGAAAGTAGGGAGGCGCTGTGCCAGATCTGCGATCGCCGGAGTGGGTCTCATTCATCATCCAGCTTCTCGTCTCGGCGATTCTGGCCGTCTTGTTTCTACAGTCCGGGCTGGACAAGGTGGTCGACAGGGCGGGCAATCGTGCCTATCTCGAGCAACACTTCGCAAAGAGTCCGCTCGCTCGCAGTGTCGGCTCCATGTTCCTCGTCGTCACGATACTCGAGCTGGCAGCGGGGGTACTCAGCGGCCTGGGATTCGTGCTGCTGCTTCTAACGGGAAACGCGACCATCGCGTTCCTGGGCGCCCTGATTGCCGCGGTCAATCTCGTCGCCCTCTTCTTCGGCCAGCGCGTCTCCAAGGACTACGCCGGCGCCGCTGCCCTCGTCCCGTATTTTCTGCTCACCCTCGCCGCGATCTATTTCCTCGCCGAGCATTAACCGCGCGGACATCATCCGACGGAAATTCGGAAAATGAGTTCGCTGAGGCGACCAGTCCTCAGTTCGCAGTTAGTGTCCCAACCCGCAATCAGTCGTCGATCAGCAATGCCGTTAGTCCTCAATCACCCAGCACTTAGTCCTCAATCACCCAGCACTTAGTCCGCAGTCCGCAGCAGTTACATGACGGCGCGGAGTCCCAGGCTGAGGGTTCGTCCCGGGACCACGGTGATGTTGTCCGGCTCGCCATGCTGGCGATTGAGGAGATTGTCGCCGCTGAAGGTGAAGGAGAGCCCGCGGTAAAGGCTCCTGCCCAGACTCGCCCGCAACCTCGTCACCCCGCTGTACTGCAGCCAGTAGGTGCGCAGCTGCTGACCAACCAGCTGCGCGTCGGCTTGCGTCGAGTTCGAGAAGGCTCCGGCGAGCGCCACGCGATCGTAGTCGATCCAATCCCATGAGCGCGACGCCAGCACAAAGGTGTTCCAGCCGCTTCCACTCCACACCGCCGAAAAGCTTGCGGTTTTCGCCGGGACCTCGAGCATCCGGTCGCCGACGCGAAGATCTCCGAGGTAGTTCGTTGCCACTCGCCTGACCCTGCTGTCGACGGTGGAGAACGTGCCGCTCAGCGCCAGCGCGCCGACGTTTACGTCGCTCTTCAACTCCCACCCTCGATTGGTGATCTCGCCCACGTTCTGCAGGGCGTAGGCAATGTGACGGTCCTCAGGGCCGACGGGCTGCTGCGGTGGCGAGTAGTATCCGTTCGATTGTCCCTTGTTGTGTGAATCCTGAGCCACGTACGCGACGCGCTGAATGAGGCCTGACGCGAGCTGGTCGAAGCGGGTCACCTGAAGGCTCCAGGATTTCCCGAGGAATACGTCCATCCCCGCCTCGATGCCCGATTGCTCCTCGGGTGATAGATCGAGCAGTCGCCCGTCCCTTCGCGGATCGAACCACGCCGTCTCGCGGATTGGAGTGGTCGCCGGGCGAATGCCGCGGCCGTAGGCGGAACGGAGCTTCACCGTGAGAGGACCCACATCCCGCAACGCAGCGACGCCAAGCATCGGCAGCATGGATACCGTTGCATTGTTGCCGAGAGCGGCGTTGCGCTCAATGCGCATTCCAGCGGTGAGATACCCGGCATCACTCCAGCCAACGTTGGCCTGTGCGACGCCAGCGGTGGTCCAACGGCGCACGACGGACGACAAAGTCGGCGCCGTAGCGCCCGCGTTCGGTGGCGACAGCGCCTCAGCTTGTGTGCGGAAATCGAGCATCGAATTTTCAGCCGCGAACGTCACCGTCGTCGCCAGCTTGTCGGGGTCGCCCAATTTGCCGACGCTGCTCGCACGCAAAGAGGCGAGGTTCGAATTGCCGCCGGCGCTGCCAAGATCCGGCGCAGTTCCGGAAGGCAGCGGAGTGTGGTAGTCGGCGAGATTGGTCAGTCGGCTCCCATCGAAACCGGCGACTACGCTGTGCGTCCAGCGATCGTTCTGAATGAAAGTGGCGCTGCCGCCGAGGGTATACTCCTGCACCGACTGGGGCACCACCATTCCGGCACGCGTGGCGCTTACAGAATCGCGAAAGAGCGGGCTCGCGGGATCGGCTGATTTGCTGGCGAAGAGTCGTCCGGTAGCGGTCGTGATGACATTGGAGCGGACCATCCGAAACCCGGCGCTGCCGGTGGTGTGGCGCACAAACGCGCCGGGCAGGTACTCGCCGACTCCGCCCGAAGTGAAGCTGGCGGTGCCGGACTGGGAGTTCGAGCCCCCACGCACTGTCACCGCATGATCCTGGGTGATTGCGGCCCGCGAAACGTAGTCGCTGGATGCCGCACCGACGGCGGTGCGCGCGACCGTCGCCGGCCGTCCATTCGAGCCGTCGTGGCGCGTGACGATGTTGATGACGCCGCTAATCGCGTCGCTTCCGTAAAGCGCCGCACCCTGCGGTCCGCGAATCACTTCGATGCGCTCCACCGTCTCGGGCGTGAACTGTGTGAGGAGCAGCGGATTCGCGAGCTCGATTCCATCGACGTAGACCTTGGGGTAACTGGACCCGAACGAGCTTGTGCCGCGAATGCTTCCATAGTGCGCGAGGAGAGACGTCGGCGCGCTTTGCCATACCCACAGCCCCGGCACAACATCGCTCAGAGCCTGCGAGAGATTGCCCTCGGCGTAGCGAGAGAGCTGGGCGCCGCTGACGACGTTCATCGCCACCGTGAGGGGGCGCGCGGATGCCTCGATGGTGTTCCCGGTAATGACTACCCGATCGAGCGTGCGCGGAATGCGCTGTCCGCCGCCGGGGATGGGCACGGGTGTCAAGGCGATATGAGCTCCGCCGGCGGACACGGGAAGAACCGGCGTCCCGCGAAGAAGAAGGCCAAGCGCCTCGCCGAGAGGAATCGAATCGAACGCCGCGCAAACCCTGTCGTCGAGGGGAATCGTTTCCGACGCGTATGAGAGATCGATCCCGCCAGCCGACGCCACGCGGTCCAGCGCATCGCGCAGCGAGATGTCGCGCGCGTGAAGCGAGACGCGCCGGTCAAGAGGGGGATTCCAGGTGGTGACGGCCGGCTGGGGCCCGTTCCCGCCGGTGCAGGATTGGGCGTTGACCTGTGTTACGGCAGTCACCGTCCCCATCGAGAGGGCGATCGAGAGCAGGGCGCGCTTGCGCCCAGCCGAAAAGCGACTGCTAGGGCTGACTTCCCGACGCAGCACGGTAGAGAATGGCGACGTTTCCCTGCCGCTCGATGCGAGCACCGAGTGAGAGTCCAATGACATTTAGTACCCGATCAACCGGCTCACCGGAAAAAGAGGCAGTCAGGTGCAGATCCGCGAGAGAGGAATCCGCCACCCTTAGCCTTACTCCATACCAGCGGTAAAGTTCTGCCCCAACAAGTACGAGTGGAGAATCGCGAAAAACAAGCCGCCCCTCCGTCCAGGCCAGGTCATCAGCGGAAACGGCTGATCGCTCGACCGAGACTACTCCCTGAGCATCTACTGATGCCCGGTCGCGGGCGTTGAGAACAGCTCCCCGAACGCGCCGTTGATCCGCCGCCCCGATCGCCACGGAGCCCGAATCGACCGCCACCCGAGTGCCGGCGCTGTCATCACTTTCCACCGCGAACGCGGTTCCCACATCCTGAATGCTGACGGCGCCCGCCTTCACTGTGAAGGGACGCGCCGGATCGTGCACCACGGTGAAGTACGCGATTCCATCGAGGCTCACCAAACGCTGATCGCCCCCGTCGTCGTCGACGACGAGCCTGGTGGTCGGGCCGAGCAGCACCCTTGTACCATCGGTTAGCACGACCTGACGGCGCTCTCCAACGGAGGTTGCGTAAGTCCGCGCTTTGGCGTTCGATTCAGAGCGGCGCAGACTCTGCCAGAGCGCAGTCCCGCCGATCATGATGACGCCTGCCGCGGCCACTTTGAGCAACGCGACCATGCTACTCCGGGAGCTCGTGTCGCCGGGGCGCGTGGCGAAAGGAACGACTGTCGCCTCGCCGAACCGTGCCTTCACCTTGGTCAGGGCACTCTCGACATCGATGGGAGTAGCAGCTGACTCGTCGTGTCCTACGTTCCTGACGATGGATTCGAGCAGCCGCACGATCTCGGCGCGGTGGGAATCGGCTTCCACCCACCGCTTCGTGACGTCGGCTTCGCCCGGACCAGACTCACCGGTGACGTAGCGGGCGATGCGCTCCCACTCGTCGGGACTGATTCGTGAGGGTCCGTCAGGATTCGACATATTCATTAATTAGACAGACACCCCAACCGAACGCCACCCTATTGGATACGAACGCCGCCAGCGACCGGGAGCTACAGGAGCGCATCCGGGCGGGAGACGAGAGCGCTTTTGACTCCATCTTCCGCGCGCACTATGCGCATCTCGTGCGGATGGCTGAATCGGTCCTGCGCGAGCCCGCCAGGGCCGAAGAGGTCGCCCAGGAAGTGATGCTGGAGCTGTGGCGCCGCCGCGAATCCCTTCACGTCGAACAATCCTTTCGCGCCTATCTCCTTCGGTCGACCCGCAACCGCGCTCTCAATGAGATCCGCCATCAGCGCGTAGTCGAGCGCGAAGCGGCGATCGCCGCCAGCGATCCGCGCAGCGCTCCGTCCGCTGAAGACGAGATGCTGGGGACCGAGCTCGAGGACGCAGTTCGCTCGGCGATCGACGGCCTGCCGGAGAGGACCCGCGAAATCTTTCAGTTGAGCAGGTACCAGGGGCTCAAGTACGCGGAGATCGCCGTCACGCTGGATATCTCCATCAAAACCGTCGAGAAGCGAATGGGGCAGGCACTCGCCCAGCTGAGAACAAGGCTTAGCCAATGGCTGCCGTAGGGTAGATCGCGGGAAGGGTGTCTCGTAGCCAGAACGTTTACGAAACTCGAACGAATCGAACGATATCTGGAGAGACACATGAAGAAGATTTCAACGCTCCTTTTCATCGCCGGCGGAAGCCTGCTCGCCGCGGCGTGCTCAGACAATGTCACCACGCCGGTCACTTCAGCGCTGGCGGCGTCGGCGCTCAGGACTGCCCCGATCAGCTTCAATCAGATCAACAGCAGTTTCGTCGGCAGCTCCGACGCCAACGACGGTTTTGAGCCGGGATCGATGAACGGGACCTTCGACGACGGCGACCATCACGATGGTGATCATGAGGAAGGGGACCACAACGATCGCGGTCCCGGCTGGTCCAGCCTGATGGGCGGCGGTATCGCGGACGTTTTCAGGGGCAGAATCCTGTTCGGACTGGGTTTAGGCAGAGGGCCCTTCGGAGACCTGCGGAATGCGACGGGCTGCGCCTTCTCATCGACCGACAGTCGCGTGACTTGCGCCGCGGTTGCACGCGGCGGACTGACCATCAACCGATCCTTCTCATATCTGGATGCGGCGGGCGCGGTGCAGCAGGCATTCGATACCGGTACCACTAACACCGTCAACGCCCGGTCGACGGTGACCGGCACCAAAGTCCATCACGACGACGACACCAGCACCGTCAACAGCAAGAGCGACATCACCGTCACCGGGCTCGCCACCGCGAGCACTCAGCGGACCGTGAATGGAACGGCGAGTGGAACAGAATCGACGGTCGGCACCAAACGCGACGGAGTCAAGTTCACCGCCATGCGTGTCGCGGGCGACACCGTGACCGGCGTGATAATCCCGCTTCAGAACGGGAGGCCCACCTTCCCAACCGCCGGCACGATAGTTCGCTCGATGCAGGCAACTGTGACGCTGGATGGTCAGACTCCGACCACGTCCTCGCGTCGCGAAGTAATCACTTTCGATGGAACCAATACGGCTCAGATCTCCGTCACACAGGACGGCGTTACCAAGACGGGAACGCTGTCGCTCACTGGCGAAGGGTTGAACTGTCACTAGGAAGCGGACCTCGTCGGCGCACCCAGAAACGAATCCGCTTCCAGCTCCCAGTCGTTCGCCCTCGCCGGCGGACGGCTGGGAGTTTTTTTATTGAGAGTTGCTCATTCCTTCGGTACGGGCGATCCGCTTCGCTTTCTCGCAAAGATTGCGAAGCTCTGCCTGGTCGAGGTCTTCCCAGTGGAAGGGAATGGGGATCAGCCGTCGCTTTTCGGAGAGTGACTCGAAGGTCAGCCAACCTGAACCGTATCCGTCGGACAACGTGATTCGGCGCTGACTGGTGGTACGACGGTCCGCACCGGTACGGCGTTCGGCGCCACGCCACTGATAGAAGCCCGGGCGCCGGCGGTCTCCTGATGAAACCCGCCGCTCGACCTTGGTCGGTTGCGAGTCCCACACCTGCCAGTATGCGCCGTCTCTGTCTACGAAAGTCCGATAGGACATCTATATAACCTCACGCGGTTTTCCTCACGCGGTTCGCATGGCATCGGGTGCAGGAAAGATGCCACCCATCGCCTATTTTCGGAAGTTGCTAAAACTATGTTTTCAAAGGGGTTACCCCTTGATATTCTACCTTCCGAAGCTCGCCAAAGTTTCACTCATAACGTCGATCATCGACTTGGCGGTCCATCGGTCGCGACCGTTGTACAGGAAGGAGAATGCGAGGACTTCGCCGTTCACAGCGGTTACGTAGCCTGCCAGGGCAATAACGTCGTTCGTCGTGCCGGTTTTGGCGTGGAGATTACCCTCGGCGGGGGTGTTTCTCATCCTGCGCTTGAGCAGCTCCGAATCGCCCGCAACCGGCAGCGACGAATGGAGCCAGGGGCCCCAGGAAGCACGGTGGGCGTAGCCCAGCAGTTGGACCTGGGCCCGCGGGGTAACCCGGTCGAATGTAGACAACCCGCTCCCATCCGCAAAAGTCAGCTTGGTCGTGTCGGCGCCCACCTTCGTCGCGAAGAACTTGTCGAGCGCGGCGCTGGCGTTGGCTACGGACCCGATCGCTGACCGATCCGTCCCGCGAGCGGCATTTCGAAACAACAGCTCCGCATAGTGGTTGATGCTTTCCCGGTTCATTGCGGCGATCATGCTCGCCAGTGGTGGCGACAGCAGGCCGACGACTTTTACGGCGGCGGCGGGAGCTTTTCCGAGCTGGATTCCACCGTCGACCTTGACCCCGCGGGCGATGAGCGCATTTCGGAACGCTCCGGTAGTGAAGCTGGCCGGATCCTCGACGATGTAGACGTACCGGCGGGTTCCGGCACGGGAGCCGATGGAGCCGTTCGCTACGATCGTTCCGTCACCCTGTTTGCGGAATCCCAGTCGGGCACCGCCGCCGGCCACCGTGCGCACGTTGGCGACGAGCGGAATCGCGCTGGTCGAAGGCTCGAGGGTCACGGTCGCCGGCTGTCCGGGCGATGAGGGAGTGACGGCGACGGCGATGAGGTTTTCGTTCAGCGAGAGCGCGGAGACTCGAGCAGCGTACGACGCCTGGAGATAGCGCGAGAGCCAGCCTTCGGGGACTTTCTGATCGTCGAAGCCCGATGCGTCACCGATGATGTTGCCGGTCACGCGCTTGATGCCTTTCTGCAGTACCAGGTCCGCCAGCTTGTTCATGGGCGCTGATGACCCGCCGGGTAGAAATTTTCCGGACAAAGCCGGATCGCCGTCTCCGCGGATGTAAAGGTTGCCGGTCAGGGTTCCGTCCGGTGCGACGGCGCCGTCGCGAAGCGCATCGGTGCTGAACTGATAGTTCGGGCCGAAAGTCTCGAAGGCAATCGAGCTCGTCAGCAGCTTCATCGTCGATGCGGGCAGCATCTCCTCACCCGCGTTGTAGGCGTAGAGTGTGTCCCCGCGGGTCAACGAAACCACCATTCCACCCCACATTCCGCTTTTGATCTTGCCAGCGAGATTAGCCAGCGTCGTGGAGAGGTCGTCGGGGCTCCGCGTCGTGCTGTACCGGGCCGCGGGAACCACGGGTGGCCTGTTCCGCGAGGTGCGTCGCGCGCGCCTTCGGGTAGCGGTTGTCGTTCTTGCTTGTGATTCGAGGGTGGTGGGAGTGGCGGCGCAAACTGTAAGCGCGGCGAGGATGGCGATCCGGATTTTACGAGAGAACATTCTCAAGCGGTGAGCGGTGAAGCGAACGGTTCAGGAGCGGGATGAGGTGAGGCGAGAACGGTGCCAGAATGATGACGCGCTCGCCGCTGTGGCCGGTGCGGCGCTTCGCTTGGAATATACCGAAGGGTTGCGTAATTTCCCGGAAACCCGGTTGCATCCAACTCCCCGAGAGGACACCGATGGCTGAGCGGCCGCATAACTTTTTGCGTGAAGGCGTGATCACCGGTTTCATCGGCGCGACAGCGATCGCGATCTGGTTTCTCATCGTCGACACAGTCGCCGGACATTCGTTTTATACACCGATCTTCCTCGGAAAGGGCGTCGTCAGCATCCTCGGCAAGAACATGATGGGTGACACCGCGTTCACCCAGGTCGTCGGCTACACGATTTTTCACTATCTCGCGTTCTTCATTGTCGGCATCCTGCTGACGGTGATTGTCCACCAGGCCGAGCGGACACCGGGCATCCTCGCCGGATTGCTGGTGGCTTTCGTGATGATGACGCTCGGCTTCTACATGATCGCGGCGGTATTCACGCAGTCAGCGCTGGGCGGGATGTCGTGGGCGCAGATCTTCATCGCCAACCTGCTGGCGTCGTCGCTGATGCTTTGGTATCTGTGGCGGAAGCACCCGAGGCTGGAGAACCAGCTGAAGCGAGCGCTCGAGGGAACCGACGACTAGGCGGTCGACGGCTTCCAGTCCACCTGCGCGCCCGCGGTCGAGTCCTCGCCGCGGGCGTTCCATTTGAAAAACACAACCGTCATGATGATCATGAAGATGATCCCGCCGGGGATCCACATGATCAGGCCGCCGAGGAGCTGATCCTCCAGCGGCGTCAGCGGGAGCACCCGCGGCGCGGCGCTGTAGGCGGGGTAAAGCACGTGATCCGCCATCGCGATGTAGACGGCGATGATCGACATCGGGATGCTCATGAGGAAGCTGTAGAGCATCTGACCCGGATACGCGAGGCGCGGCAGCTCGGGAAGCTGGCTCAGTAGCGGCCACCACATGAGCACCGCAGCCGCGATGAACATCAGGTGCTCGATGATGTGCAGGCCGTGATGCGCCATCGCCGCGTTGTAGAACGGCGGCAAATGCCAGACGGCGATGGTGAGATTGAAAACGACGAATGCGATCGGGGCGCGAGTCAGAAACCGCGTTGCGGGCGCCACGAAGCGGGTTGCGAGTGGCCGGCGAATCATCCAGCCTGGGGTGCCCGCCAGCAGAAGCGGCGGGACGGCAAGCGTCAGCAGCAGGTGCTGCACCATGTGCGCGCTGAACAGGTAATCGTCGCTGAGGTCGTGGATCGGACCGTTCAGCGAAGCAAACAGCAGCAGTAGTCCGGAAAAGAAAAAGCTTCGCTTGGCGGCACCCGGTTCGCGATGCAATGCCTTCGACGCCCAGATGTAGAGAGCACCCAGCGCCGCGATTCCGATTGCCGTACTCGGGTGAACCGACCATCGCCACCAGCTCAGATTGGCGATGGGATGCAACAGCGCCAGCGCCAGCATTTCTACATAACCTTGAGGAACAGGTGTCCGAAGAGGAACATCAGAGCGAGCAGCGTCAGTCCCGCGATAAGCAGCGGTCCGGTGAAGAGCACGCGAAAAAGCCTGTGGTCGTACTTGAGGTGCATGTAGAACATCACGACGATCGTGAATTTGAGCGCCGAGAGGATGAGCAGAGTCGGAATGAAACCGCGCGAGGCGACGAAGGAAGGGACGTAGTACGCCCAGACCTCGAGCACCGTGATGATCAAGAGAATGGCCGCGACCTTCCAGTAAGTCGAGTACGTTGGATGGCTGTGCTCGACTTCGGCGGTCGGGGCGTGGAGCGACGCCTCTGCGGAGTCAGGAAGATTTGACGTGCTGGCGTGGGTATCCATCAGTCCGCCTTTACTTGATTAGGTAGACGAGAGTAAAGATCACGATCCAGACGACGTCGACGAAGTGCCAGTAGAGCGCGCAGATATCCACGAGTAACGAATCGCGCGGACGGAGGCCGCGCTTGTAGTCCATGGCGAGCAGCGTGGAGAGCCAGAGCACTCCGGCGGTGACGTGCGCCCCGTGAAAGCCGGTGAGGGTGAAGAACGTCGAGCCAAACAGATTCCGTCTTATCGACAGCCCTTCGTGCACGAACGAAGTAAACTCGAACGCCTGGAAGCCAAGGAAGGTCGTGCCGGCGAGGGCCGTCATGAACAGCCACAGCCTGGAGTTGCCGAGGATGCGCTCGCCCCTGGTGCGCTTGGGCAGCTCCCTGTTCTGCACGGCGGCCAACGCCAGCACCATGAAGAGCGACGACATCAGCAGGACGAAGGTCGAGGCCGAAGTCACGGGAATGTTCAGGATCGGCTTGAGGACCTGTCCTGTGCTCGGATCGGTCCATGTCTCGTGCGGGAACGGGCCGATGACGCTCCGTCCCTTGTAGATCAGGTACGTAGAGATGAGTGAGACGAACAGCATGCACTCCGAGCCGATGAACGCCCAGATGGCGATCTTGCGGCTGTCGAGGCCGAGCGTCGTGTAGTGGTGGTGGGTCGGCGCGCTGGTGTGCGCTACGGATGCTGACATGGTCTAGTGGTGCTCCGGCTCGAGCGGGCTGAGCAGCCAGCTGTAAAGAGAAACGATCATGATCGCCGCGCCGACGCCGATCAGCGCGCGCGTCGAGATCAGCCCGCAGAACATGATTATCAGGCCAAGCGCGACGAACAGCGGCTTGATGGTGCTGTAGGGCAGGATGATGCCCAGTTCGTCCGCGGTCTTGCCTTCCTGCGCGTTGATGCGCGCGCTCTCGTGATCCGCCTCCTTTCCTTCCCACAGCGGATAGCGGCTCGTCACGGTGGGAATTTTGGCGAAGTTGTAATTCGGCGGCGGACTGGGAATCGACCACTCCAGGGTGCCTGCTCCCCACGGGTTCGGCCCGGCGATCTCGCCGCGCTTGCGGCTCTTGAAGAAATTGTAGATGAAGATCAACGTCGCGATCGGAAAAATCATCGCGCCGGCCGACGACATGCCGTTGTAAAGCGACCAGCCCTGCAACGCGTCGTACGTGTAAATGCGGCGCGGCATTCCCAGCATCCCGGAGAAGTGCATCGGGAAAAAGGTCAGGTTCATGGCGATAAAGGTGAGCCAGAAATGCCACAGCCCCAGCTTTTCGTCCATCATCCGGCCCATGATCTTCGGGAAGTAGTGATAGATGCCGGCGAAGATTCCCATGATGGAGCCGCCAAACAGCACGTAGTGGAAGTGAGCTACGATGAAGTAGGTGTCGGTCTGCTGCAGATCGGCTGGCGGAGACGAGTGCATGATTCCCGAGATGCCGCCGATCGTGAACAGCGCGACCAGCGCGATGCCGAACAGCATCGCCGTAGTGTAGCGGATCGCACCCTGCGCCATCGTGGCGATCCAGTTGAAGATCTTCACCCCGGTCGGAATCGCGATCAGCATCGTGGTCAGTCCGAAGAACGTGTCGGCGATTGGCCCCATTCCCACGGCGAACATGTGATGGGCCCAGACGCCGAAGCCGAGCACCGCGATCAGAATTCCCGAGTAAACCATCACCGGATATCCGAAAAGCGGCTTCTTCGAGTGCACCGGCAGGACTTCGGAAACGAGCCCGAACGCCGGCAGAATCAGGATGTAGACCTCCGGATGCCCGAAGATCCAGAAGAGATGCTGCCAGAGCAGCGGATCGGCGCCCGCGCTTACGGTGTTGTAAAAGTTGGTACCGAAGAAGCGGTCGAACAGCAGGAATACCAGGGCGATGGTGATGACCGGGAACGCCAGCACCAGCAGCACCTGAACGATGAACGCCATCCAGGTGAACATCGGCATCCGCATCAGCGACATGCCGGGTGCGCGGAGATTGATGACCGTCGTCAGGAAGTTGAAGGCCGCGGCGAGAGACGAAACACCGAGGATCTGGAGGCCGATTACCCAGAAATCGATGTTGATGCCGGGCGAGTACTGCCTGATGGTGAGCGGGGCGTAGCCGAACCACCCGCCGTTGGGGGCAACGGCGAAGAAGATCGGGATGGTGATGAAGAGTCCGCCGAACAGATAGACCCAGTAGCTGAACGCATTGAGGCGCGGGAACGCCACGTCGCGCGCCCCGATCTGCAGCGGGATGAGGAAGTTGAAGAACGCTGCCGAGAGCGGCATGATCGCGAGGAAGATCATGGTCGTTCCGTGCATCGTGAAGAGCTGGTTGTAGAACTCGGCGGAGACTAAATGCTGATTTGGAGCGCCGAGCTGCGCGCGGATGATTACCGCTTCGATTCCGCCGAAGATGAAGAAGCCCAGCGCCGTATAGAGATACAGAACGCCGATTCTCTTGTGGTCGGTGGTCGCGAGCCAGCTGTAGAGTCCGCTGTGCTCACCGGGGTATTCGGCTCCGTACGCCGGGCTGCGGATTGCAGTGGTTGCCAAGTCGTGTCTCCGGTTACTTCAGTGCGGTGAGATAAGCAACAATGTCGGCAATCTGCTGGTCGGTGAGGCCACCGGTGGCAGATGTGACTTTAGCTTTGAGAACAGGATCGTATTCGTCCATGCCCAGCGTCGGCATGAGTACATCGGGCTTCATCTTGCGCGCGTTCTTGATCCAGAGCGCGAGATACGCAGCGGTGTTTGGGAACCGGCCGGCGGCGATGGTGCTGCGCGAGCCGACGTGGGTGAGATTCGGGCCCGTGACACCCATCGCCATCGGATTGCCGGCGATCGAATGGCAACCGATGCACGCCGCTCCCGAAAAGACCTGCTTGCCGCGCGCCGCGCTGCCGGTGAGTCCCGCGGTGAATTTCAGATCCGCGGGGATCGGCGAATGCGGAATCGCGTAATCCGGAATCTTTTCGCGGGGGAAAATGTAACCGGCGGCCGCCGCCGCTCCGCCGGCATTGCCCGCGTTCTGCGCCGTCACACCGCGTACAGCGTTCTGGGCTCCCGGATTCGCTTCCGGATTCTGCGGACGCGGCACTGCCGGCTGACTGCCGCCCACCGCCTGGGTACCGGAGCTTTGCTGCGCGATTCGCTGCGCCGCACCCTGGGCTGCCTGAGTTGGTCCCTGCGTTCCGCCCGGCGTCGTAACTACCGCGCCTTCCTGCGGCGGAGGAATTGGTCCGCCACTCGGCGCGGCTGTCGCGATCGCTCCATAGCGAGCCGGCATTTTCTGACCGGCGACCCAGGAATCGAAATCACCCTGCGATACCGTGAACACGCGGAAGCGCATGTTGGCGTGTGATGCGCCGCAGTACTCGACACAGAATCCGTTCCAGACATTGCTCGCGATCGATGTGTCGGGCGTGTACCAGATGTAATTCGTCCGGTTGGTTACCACATCACGCTTGCCGCCCAACTGTGGAGTCCAGAACGAATGAATGACATCCGCCGAGCGAAGTCGGAAATTCACCGTGCGTCCCACCGGCAGGTAGATCTCGTTGGCCGTCGTGACTCCGTATTCCGGATATCTGAATTCCCACCACCACTGGTGTCCGGTGACATCGATGTTGAGCGAGCCCGGTGCTGCCTGCGCCTGGGTGATGAAGATCGTCTTCACGGTTGGCACGGCGATGAAAACCAGGACCACCGCCGGGATCAACGTCCACGCGATCTCCAGCTTGGTGCTGCCGTGAGTCTGTGGAGGATGGCCCTGATTCGCTCTGCGCCGGTAACGGAACACGACGTAGATGAGCGCCCCCTCTACGAGGATGAAGACAATCGTTCCAAGCAGAAGCAGGCGATCCCACAGGAAGTCGATCTCGCGGCCGAGATCGCTGTGGGGAGTGAGGGTCGTGTTGGGATGAGCTTCATTGCAGGAGGCGGCCGCGACGGCGAGCGCGGCGACCAGGGCGTAGGATGCAAGCCGCCGGAGGCGGTTAGAACCTTTCATGCGAAGGAAATCCTGTTCTCGTCGTGTTGGGAGGTCCCGCCTTCGCCGGGTGTAGCTGCGCACGATGCAATCGCGCCTCATACCAACAGAGTCACGGAGTGCTCAATGCTTTCTTCCCGGATTTAGCACGTACAAGCTAACTCTCAAGGAGTCGATGTGGGAGGGCGGGAAGAGGGAGGCGTGCGGGGTTATTCCGTATGACGCGGCGCGGTCATCGTCGCGGGATTCAGCAGGTGGTCGAGCTGGTCCCGGGTCATGATGCCGCGCTCACAAACGAGATCGTACACATTTCGTCCGGTCTCAAGCGCCTCCTTCGCGATCTCGGTTGTCGTTTCGTAGCCGAGCACCGGGACCAGCGCGGTGATGATTCCAACCGACTGCTCGACGAAGCTCGCCATCCTCTCCCGGTTCGCCGTGATCCCCTCAACGCACCGGTTCTGCAGAATCTTGCAGGCGCGCGCGAGATATGTCATTCCGCTCAGCAGCCTGAAGGCGATGATCGGCTCGAACACGTTGAGCTGGAGCTGCCCGGCCTCCGCGGCCATCGTCACGGTCATGTCCCCGCCGATGATGTCGAAACAGACCTGATTGACCATCTCCGGGATGACGGGATTCACTTTGCCGGGCATGATAGACGAGCCCGGTTGCATCGCTGGAAGATTTATCTCGCCGAAACCCGCGCGCGGGCCGGAGCTGAGTAGCCGCAAGTCGTTGCAGATCTTGGAGAGCTTTACCGCGCACCGCTTGACGACTCCCGAGAGCTGGACGAAGGCCCCGGTATCGGCAGTCGCCTCGACGAGATCGGGCGCGGTGATGAGCGGCAGCCCGGTTATGTGCTCCAGGTGGCGACGCACGCTCTCGGCGTAGCCCGGCGGAGCAGTGATGCCAGTGCCGATCGCCGTCGCCCCCATGTTGATCTCGCGAATCAGCGCTTGCGCCTCTCCGAGCCGGTCGACGTCCTCCAGGATGGTGTGCGCGAAGGCGTTGAACTCCTGGCCGAGCGTCATCGGCACCGCGTCCTGGAGCTGGGTGCGGCCCATCTTGATGAACGATTCGAACTCTTCGCCCTTGTGCAGAAACGCGGCGGCGAGCGCGATCATCGCCAATTGTAAATCGGAGATGCTGGTGTGCAGCGCGAGCTTGACCGCCGTCGGATAGACGTCGTTAGTCGATTGACTGAGGTTGAGATGGTTGATGGGATGGACAAACTCGTACTCACCGCGCTGCTTGCCGAGGATTTCCAGCGCACGATTGGCCATCACCTCGTTGGCGTTCATGTTCGAGGAGGTGCCGGCGCCACCCTGGATCATGTCGACGCGGAAATGGTCGTGGTGCATGCCTTCCCGGATTTCGGCGGC
Source organism: Gemmatimonadaceae bacterium (assembly GCA_035997625.1). Classification (GTDB taxonomy): domain Bacteria; phylum Gemmatimonadota; class Gemmatimonadetes; order Gemmatimonadales; family Gemmatimonadaceae; genus UBA4720. The sequence goes on along the minus strand of DASYIM010000135.1, from coordinate 52,603 downwards.
CGCCTGGACGATGGCGTCGACGATCTCGCGATCGATGAGTTTCATCTCGAGATTGGCGAGGGCTGCCGCCTCTTTCACGGTGGCGAGGCCGGCGACCAGGGTTGGGAACTCCCGAAGCTCGATGCCGGAGATACAGAAATTCTCGATGGCGCGCAGCGTTTGAATCCCGAACAGCGCGCCGGCGGGTACATCGCGCTCTCCGAGCAGATCACGTTCTCGGCGCGTCGGTCCGGAGAGGTCGATCCGCGGCCCCTCCGCCGCTTCGAGACGCAGTTTTCTGATGCGCGTTGGAGGTGGCGACTTCATGCGTAGCGGGAAGCTATGCGGGCCGCATACCTTATTGAAGCCGCGGTCCCGTCGTCTCCCGTCCATCCGCAATATGTCCCGCTGTCGGATCCTGCTGGCCGCATGCGCCGGCCTCCCCTCGCTCGGTCGCCCAACTCCAATTCAATCACAAGCAGCATCCGCGCCCAATTTCGTGATGGTGATTCACGGCGGGGCGGGCACGATTCTTCGCTCCCGCATGACGCCGCAGATGGAGAAGGCTTACATCGACACATTGACGATCGCCCTGCGAACCGGATACGGGGACCATCCAGCGGGTGATCACGGTAAAGATCTACAAGGATTGAGGTTCGAAAGAGAACCACACCGCTGGTCGTTGCGAGCTTGACAGTTCAGCGCTTGGCGCTGCAGACGACGGGACAGGTTTGCCCGGCGAAATGCTGAAGCCCTTGATTGGAATGGCGATTACCGCTGTCTTGCGGTAGTTAGGCTCAAAGCTGCCAGCTTAGCGGCTATCAGCGACCAGCGTTGCCGTTCTCCGTTGTGTTAACAAACTCAAACCCATCGAGGATCGCGAATGCCAATCACCCGGCGACAGTTCGTTGGTGCGGGCGCGGCTGCGGCCGCTGGACTAACTCTCAATCGCCAGGCTCGCGCCGAGATTCTCGAGGGAACGGGGACCACGTCGGTCAGCAAAGGATTTGCTGGGCCTCCGGTGGTCATCGCCTCCGCCAACGGCATTCGCGGCGTCGCTCGAGCCTACGAGATGATCACCCGCCAGAATGCGGATACCCTGGACGCCATCATCGCCGGCGTCAACATCCAGGAACTCGATCCCGACGATCAGTCGGTTGGACTCGGCGGACTGCCCAACGAGGATGGAGTAGTCCAGCTCGACGCGTCGTGCATGCACGGGCCAACGCGGAGAGCGGGCGCGGTCGGCGCGCTCGAGGACATCGCTACGGCGTCGAACGTTGCCAAGGCGATCATGGACTACACCGATCACATCATGCTCGTCGGTGCGGGCGCCAAGAAGTTCGCGCTGCAAATGGGATTCAAGGAGCAGAACCTGCTCACGGAAAAATCCCGTCAGGACTGGCTGCGCTGGAAAGCCTGTCTCAATCAGAACGACAACTGGCTCGATAGCCCGGGGGAAGCGCGTACCCCGAGTCTCTCTTACGAACATCCGCTCCACGTGAAGTTCACGACGGGCACCATCAACATGAACGCCGTCAACGCTCGTGGCGACATCTCCTCCGTGACGACGACGAGTGGACGGTCGTGGAAGGTGCCCGGCCGCGTCGGAGACTCGCCTATCGTCGGCGCGGGTCAGTACTGCGACAACAGCGTCGGCGCGGCCGGATCGACTGGGCGCGGTGAGGCGAACATCAAAGTGTGCGGGGCGTTTCTGATTGTCGAATTCATGCGGCAGGGCATGACCCCGGAGCAGGCGTGCCTGCGCTGCATCGATCGCGTCGTCGCCATGACCGAGCAGCGCCTTCTCGACCGGAACGGCCGGCCATTGTTCGATCTGGAGTTCTTCGCGCTGGCGAAGGACGGACGCTTTGGCGCGGCCTCAGCCTACGAAGGCGGACGCTTCGCGGTGGCTGATGCGAGTGGTGCCCGGCTCGTTCCGATGGCCTTCAGGTTCTCCAGAGCGGAGCGACCTCAGATGCCCGAGATCAGTTGCCGCCGAGCTTGAACGTGCCAGCCAGCTCACCGATGCGCGCTGCCGCATCGGTGAGCGCACTCGCCGTGGCGGCGATGTCGGCGATGCTCTTGCTCTGTTCCTCGCTCGACACGGCGACATGGTGAATCGCGCGGGAGAACGAGACGCTTCCCTGCGAAACTTCCGCGAGGCGTTGGGTCATCTGTGATATGAGCTCGTTGGCATCGCGCACGTCGCGCTCGATGCGTCCACTCAAATCCTCACCCTCGACGGTTCCTTCCTCGACCTTGGAAAGCGACTGACGACCGGCCTGGGTGGCGCCGAGCACCTGCTCAACCGTCGCCACCGTGCGCGCCGTCGCTTCGCGCGAGTGGGCAACGCTGTCCAGCATCTCCTGGACGAGCGAAGTAGTCCGCTGGGCGGCCTCGGCGGAGCTGCTCGCCAGTCGCCGGACTTCGCTGGCAACAACGGCGAAACCATGGCCGTGCTCCCCGGCTCGCGCCGCTTCCATCGCCGCATTCAGCGCCAGCAGCTTCGACTGGCGCGCGATCTTCTGGACGAGAATCAGGAATGCGCCGATCTCGTCGACCGCCGACGACATGGCGTCGATTCCCTCGGCGCTCTCCAGCGCGTCGGATGCGAGTGACTGCAGCGAAGTAGTGGTGCGTTCGAGCCGAGCCCGGTTGTCCCGAGCCAGTTGCCGCAACGCCTTGTCGCGTCGCAACCCTTCCTGCGCTGATTCACGCAGATTGCCGGAGATCTGCACCAATTTCGTCGCCTCGTTCGTCAGCTCCTTCATTGCGCGTTCGCGCGCAACGGCGTCGTGACTGAGGTTGTTGGTGGTGGTGGCACTCTCTCGCGCGGTCGCCGCCGCGCTCACCGAGGCCTTCACCAGTTGCGCAGCCAGCTGTCTGTTCTCTTCGGCGGTGCTGTGCATTTTTCCCGTGACGCCGCGCAGCTCGCTCACCATCGACATCGTCGAGCGTGTCAGCCGGTCGACCACCCGGTTGGATGCCGAGGGGTTGTAGATGCTGGACAGATCGCCCTTGGCGATCGCTTCGTGGGTCCGGGCGAGCTCCGCGGCGGGTCCGCTGACGTGCTGGCGGACAAAGATGAGGGCGGCCATCGCGGTGGCCGTGAAGGCGACGCCGATCCACAGGAACGCGATGATCAGCGCGGACACGACTCCGGTTTCAGATAGAACTTCAGAGCGCGTGTTGCTCGGAATCAGGTGATAAATCTGCCACGAGATGACGAGCAACCCGAGCATGAATACCGAGCCGAACACGATGCTCGTTCTCAGGGCGCGCCGCTGCAGAGCGCTGAACATCGGCTTTAGAAAGCCGGTAGAGCGGGAGTCGTAGGGAAGCGGCGTTGCTGTCATCTGGGAATTCGATTGTGAAGCTGCGCGCGCGACCACCAGAACAGATGAAACTCTGTCGCTGAGCCGCTAGTTTGTACGAATGGACAACTCGGCAACACGGGACGACCCTCTCTCTCCTGCCGTCATCGCCTACAACCCGCAGGCGATCGAGCAGAAGTGGCAGCGCATCTGGCAGCAGCGTGGAACCAACCACACCGATCTGCAGCGCGCCCAAAGGCCGTTCTATGCGCTCATGATGTTCCCTTATCCGTCGGCCGAAGGACTCCATGTCGGGAATCTCTTTGCCTTCACTGGGAACGACATTTATGGACGATTCCAGCGGCTCATGGGACACAACGTCTTCGAGCCGCTCGGCTATGACGCCTTCGGGATTCATTCGGAGAACTACGCTCTCAAGGTAGGCGTGCATCCGATGGATCTCATTCCGCGCAACATCGCCAACTTTCAGCGGCAGCTGGAAAGCGCGGGGCTGATGGTCGATTGGCGGTACCGACTCGCCACGACGGACCCGAATTACTACAAGTGGACGCAGTGGCTTTTTCTGCAGCTGTTCAATCAGGGGCTAGCGTACAGAAAGCAGGCGGCCGTCAATTGGTGCCCGGACTGCAAGACGGTGCTCGCCAACGAACAGGTGGTTGGTGGACTCTGCGAGCGTAGTCAGACGCCCGTCGAACAGCGGCTGCTCGAGCAGTGGTTCTTCCGCATCAGCGACTATGCGCCGAGACTGCTGGAGAACCTCGACCACATCGATTGGTCTGAGACCACCAAGACGGCGCAGCGGAACTGGATCGGGCGATCAGAGGGAGCCGAGATCGAGTTCGAGTCGCGGAAATTAGACGGTGGCGCGTGTGAGATCCGCGTCTTCACCACTCGTCCCGACACGATTTACGGGGCGACCTACATGGTGCTGGCGCCCGAGCATCCGCTCGTGCAGTCGCTGACCAAGCCGAAGCAGAAAAAAGAGGTCGAGCAGTACCGCGAGCGGACCAAGAAACAGGATCTGGTTGCGCGGAAGACGAGCACCGAAAAGACCGGCGTGTTCACGGGGTCATACGCGATCAATCCGGCGACGGAAAAGGAAATTCCGATCTGGATTTCCGATTACGTGCTGATGGAGTATGGAACGGGCGCAATCATGGGCGTGCCGGGCCACGATCAACGCGACTTCGATTTCGCAAGGAAGTTCGAGCTGCCGATAGTGCGCGTCGTCTGCGGCGAGCGCGAAAACGCGAATACTCCGTTGAGTGAAGCATTCGAGCAATGTGAGGCGGGCACCCTCGTGAACTCGGGCGTTTTCGACGGTTACGAGGTCGAGGCTGCCAAGAAAGCAATCGTGGAGTTGCTGTCGAAGGCTGGTTCTGCCAAGCCGGTGGTGCACTTTCGCCTGCACGACTGGTGCATCTCCCGTCAGCGGTACTGGGGTCCGCCGATCCCGATCATTTACTGCGACGATTGCGGCGTGGTCCCGGTGCCGGAGAAAGATCTGCCGGTCGTGCTCCCGTTCATCGAAGATTTCAAGCCCGATGACTCCGGAGTCTCGCCGCTCGCGCGTCACGAAGAGTTTTACCGCGTCGCCTGTCCGAAATGCGGCAAGACCGGCCGGCGTGAGACCGATGTCTCGGACAACTTCCTCGACAATTCCTGGTACTTCCTGCGCTATCCAAGCGTTGGACGCGACGATGTTCCCTTCGACCCGGTCGTCACGAAAAAGTGGCTGCCGGTTACGTCGTACATCGGCGGCAACGAGCACGCGGTGCTCCATCTGCTCTATTCGCGGTTCATCACCATGGTGCTGCACGACGCCGGTCGGCTCGAGTTCGAGGAGCCGTTCACGCGCTTCCGCGCGCACGGCCACATTATTCGTGAAGGCGCGAAGATGTCGAAGACTCAGGGCAACATCGTCAATCCGGACGAGTACATCGAGAATTGGGGCGCCGATGCCTTTCGCACCTACCTCATGTTCCTTGGGCCCTACGAGCAGGGCGGGGATTTCAGGGACGCCAGCATCTCCGGGGCGCGCCGCTTCCTCGACCGCCTGTTCGCGTCGGTGCAGACGATGTCGAGCGAAGGCTCGCCCGATCAGTCGGTGATGCGGAAGCTACACCAGACCATCCGCAAGCTCAGCGAGGATATTCCGCGACTGAGCTACAACACCGCGGTGGCGGCGATGATGGAGTACATCAACGTCGTGCGCAAAGGTGAGCGCACCCCGCAGCGCGATGAGGTACTGCCGCTCATCACCCTCGTTGCGCCGTTCGCGCCGCACCTCGCCGAGGAACTGTGGGAGCAGACCGGTGGCACCGGGAGCGTGTTCGATTCTGCGTGGCCGAGCTTCGATCCGAATTTGGCGAAAGAGGACACGATCGAATTGGTCGTGCAGGTGAATGGAAAGGTGCGCGGGCGGGTTCATGTTTCGCCGGACATCACTGAGAGCGCGGCGTTGGCCGCGGCGTTGGGGGATCCGGTGGTAGCGAAGTTTGTGGGCGGGACCGCGAAGAAGGTGATTTTCGTCCCGGGGCGGTTGCTGAACATCGTCGCATAGCTCAACTGCAACTGGGCCGTCTCAGCCCCGAAAATGACAAGGGCTGACATCAGACCGATGTGGCGGGCGCACAACAGATGGCACGAATAGTCCGGCTGCCCGACCGCTTTCCATTGGCGTAACTGCTTGTCCCAGTGTGCTTTAGGCGCTCGGCGAATTCGCGTAGCTTGCTGATGAGCTAACGGTGCCAAGCTTGCTTTGTGAGTTGGCGGCACACCCGACCCGCCACCTCAGCCCCGAAGTTTATGCTCATCAACGACAGCCAGTTCACGCCCGGCGTCTCCGAGTCGGTCATCCTCTCTCGCGTTCGCGCGTTCGTTCAGCAGAATTCGGTGTACCGTCAGAACGGTTTCGTGCTTGCCGACGGCGACAGGCTGTTCGAACGAGCTGCCCTCGACTCGAAGTACGTCGCGGCGATGATCGCGTTCGTCGAGGACGAGTTCGGCATCATCGTGTCCGAGTGCGAGCTGAGCGAGGACAACCTCGGGTCGTTGCGGGCAGTCGCCCGGTTCGTGGCCGGCAAGCAACCCTTCGCGGTCGGCTAGCAGCTACTCGTAGAGGTTTTTTAAATCCGCGGCGGCGAGCTCGACGAGGAAGCCGCCAATGCGCTCGGTTACCGCACGCATGAACTTCTCTCCTTTCTCGGCGGTTGCCGCTTTCGGATCACCGGTGCCTGTGTCGTCAGTGACCTGACGCCATTTTCGCGGCGCCCAGGCCCAACCGTCCCGCAAACCGGCGACGCGAAATTTCCTGGCCTTGCCCGGCCCCGCTTCGGATAAGGGGCGCAACAGGTCGGGAACCAACGCCATCATGATGCTCGTCTCCATCTCGCCGGCGTGGTCCCCTGGCTCGACGAAATAATCCGCGCCCTTGATGCAGGTCCACCAGTTGATGGCGCAAATGAAGAGATCGACTTTCGCCTGCAGCTCGCGGATCATCTGCTTGAAGTCATTCCCTCCGTGGCCGTTGAGGATCAGCAGCTTTTTCACTCCCTGACCCGCGAGCGCCGATGCCACATCGCTGAGCACGGCGAACTGAGTGCCTGGATTCATGTTGATCGCCAGCTGGAGATCGAGCTGGCCGGTGTTCACCCCGAACGGGACGGTCGGCAGCGCCACGACTTTGGCGCCCTTCTTCCAGGCGAATTCTGCGGCTCCCTCGGCCAGGGCCGTAGTCTCATAATTGTCGGTGGCGTAGGGGAGATGGTAATTGTGCGGCTCGGTCGCTCCCCACGGCAGAATCGCGACCTCGAATGGTGTGTCCTTGACCGATTTCCAGTTGGTTTCGGCGAGGATGTATGGACGTGATGGCATCAATGATGGTAGCGAAAAACGGAAGGTTCGCAAATATTCGCGGTCATCGCATCTAACCGTGTTGATCTCCGGAGGCGTCATGTTTTTGAGTCGCGGTCGTTGTCCTCTGTCCGTCGTCGCGTTGCTGGTCCTCATGCCAGCGATCGGATGTGTCCGGCCGGAACCCGAGAATCAAGTCATGCGCCTCGGCGACGACGTGCTGGCGTCGGGATCTGCACCGTCGCTGCGTGACAGCATTCCCGGGGACGCGATTCTCGCCGGCGGCGACATCGTATTCACCGGATACACGGGTGGCGATTACGTGGGGGCTGGGGGAAAGCAGGATATCAACGGCCGGGTGCACGGCTCGATGCGCGCAGCCGGCGGACGGGTGGAAGTCAAAGCGAGCATCGACCGCAATGCCACCATCGGCGGCGGGGACGTCCAGCTCGATTCGAGCGCCGTCATCGGACGGAATGCGTACTTGATCGGCGGCAACATCAAGGTAAGCGGCGCGATAAGGGGTGGTTTGCTGGCGACGGGTGGAGGCGTGGAGCTGGACGGGCCCATCGGTCAGGACGTCGAAGTAGCGAGCGGCGGCCTTCGCATTGGGCCGCACGCCCGCATCGGCGGGAATTTGCGCTATCGTGTCGCGGGCGAAGTGCAAATAGATCCAGCGGCCAAGATTACGGGAAAGGTCACTGCAGTACCCGTTTCGAAACGGCCCGGGCTCTTCGGCGTGCTATGGACATTTGGCGGCTTGCTGGCAGGTGTCGTGATCGTGCTGCTGATTCCGCGCTTCGTGGCCGAGGCATCTGATGCCTTGCAGATGCGTCCGGTCAAATCAGTAATCGTCGGCATCGCCGGCTTTTTCCTCCCAGCTATAGGCATTGTCATCGCGGCAGTCACGGTGATCGGCCTTCCGCTGGCGCTCATTGCCACGACGGTGTTGTTCTTCCTTCTGTCTATGAGCGGGATTCCGGTCGCGGTCTGGATCGGCGAAAAGATCCTACACGGTCGCACATTGCTCGGACGCCAGAGCGCGTTGGTGAATTTCTTCCTCGGTGCGCTGGTGCTCATCATCGTGCGGGTCATCCCGGTGCTTGGCGGCTTGGTGTTCATGATCGCGACGTGCATCGGATTCGGCGCGATTCTGCTCGCCGCCTGGTGGGTGCACCAGCGCCAGGTCGCCTAGCTGAAGGGTGTCCGGCCACACGACGCCGGACGCTTTCAGCAGGTGGTTAGATGCGCCTGCCCACCCAGCCGCCGACGAAATATCCGACGACGGCAACGCCGATTCCGACGACGAACATGTCGAAGCCGGATCGAAAGACTCCGCGGCCGGTGAACACCGACCGTGCGGCGCCGACGAGGAAGTGGGAAAGCATCGCAAGCCCAAAAGAGATGATGATCGCCGTCGCGCCGTGCCAGACAAGGAACGGGAAAACCGGAATCGCCGCGCCGAACGCCGTCGCGAGTCCGGTAAGCCATCCTTCCTTGAGCGGCGACATGCTGAATTCACCGATCTTGAGCTCCTCCTGGACCTGCTCCTTCAGCATGAGCTGGGGGTCGGCCATGATCTGCGTTGCCAGAGAGTGGGCCGACTCGCGGTCCATTCCCTTCGCCTCATAAATCACCGCCAGCTCGTCGCGCTCGATCTCAGGCATCAGATCGACTTCCGTCTTCTCCATCGAGATCTCGTACTCGTAGACCTCTCGCTCGCTCTTGCTGGCGAGATAGCCGCTCGAGCCCATCGACAGCGCGTCGGCGATGAGTCCTGCCATACCGGCGACGACGACAGCCTGGTGCTGATTGACGGTTGCCGCGCCGATGACGCCGGCGACGAGGCCGAAATTCGCCGTAAGTCCGTCGTTGAATCCGTACACGACGTTGCGGAGAAATCCGCCCGACTCCGTCTTGTGCCAGGGCTCGGCGCCCTTGCCGGCGATCTCGCCGAGCGTGGTGGCGTGGTCAGCCGACTCGCGAGCTAGGACAAGAGCCTCCGCACCGCCGGGAGCGCCGCGTGGAGTCTGGCGATGCATGTCGAGATAGGCTTTGACCTCGCGACCTTCCTCCTCCAGCAGCATTGGGAGTAAAAAGCCCGGGCCGAACCAGGCTCCAAGCTTCGCGAGGAGACGAGCACGACCGCTCGGACGGAAACCCGATGGCGGATGTCCGTGCTGTGTGAGAAGGTCACCCCAGACTACGACGTGCCTGTCTTCAACGTCGGCCAATCTGGAATAAATGTCCTTCTTCTTCGGATCCGACTCCGCCGCGGCGAGGATGCGATAGAGGTACGCGGCATCAGCTTCGTCCTGCCAATGGTGCTCGAACGAGTGGATGTCGATGTCGACGGACTTTGGTGGCGCCGGACGCGGTTCCAGGGTCGTTGACATGATTCAATATTACCCGCCACGTCGGCTTTTGCACCCGCAGAGCAACCCTTGAGCCCGGGTTGATGTCCTATTCGACAGACCAGAAAATGGAGTCATGATGAGAGCGGGATTGCTGTTTTCAGCTGTCGCGACCGCGGCGCTCGCAGCGGGATTGGACGCCCAGGGCACGCCGCCGAACCCGGACTCGGCTTGCACCAAGTATTCGGATGGACGCGTCGAGTGTCGCGTCTACAAGCGCGGGCCGGGCGATTCAACCTTCCGAAACCTGATGTTTTACAAGATGGACTCGGCCATGGCGAAGAGACCAGCGCTTGGCCTGGAGCTCCGCACGACGGGAACCAAGCGTGACACGCTCGGCGTTTTCGTCGAAGCAGTCACCCCCAAGGGTCCGGCGGAACTGGCCGGTATTGTCGAGGGTGATCGAATCGCGGCGATCAATGGCGTCGATGTGCGCATATCCGCGGCTGACGCGGAGGATTCGTACGCCAGCGAGCTCGGCTCACACCGGCTGACGCGCGAAGTGCAGAAGCTGACGCCGGGAACGCGGGTTACGCTTCGCGTTTATTCAGGAGGTCGTTTCCGCGACGTCCCGGTGACGACCGGCAAGGCGAGTGAAGTCATGCGACTCGGCAATCGGTTCGATTACGGAATGCCGATGGGCGGAATGATGCGGATCGACGGCCCGGAGATGATGATGCTCCCCGACATGCAGCTGATGCGCGAGCGCATGCCGATGATGAAAGAGCAAATGGAGCCGCTACTGCGGCAGCGAATACAGGATCTCGATCCGATCCTGCGAGAAAAGCTGAGAGACCTCCCTAACAGGACTCAGCTGCGGACTGCGCCGCGCATCAGAATGACGGCTCCTATGCGATCGCACCGGACTTACAGGGTCGATCGGGGTGGCGGCGAATGGACTGTGGCGGAAGCGCCCGAAGTATTCTCGGCCGCCGGTGATGCGGGTGAAGTCTTCACGCTCGACGAGCTTTCGGATTTCGACGCACCATTCCGGATCGATATGGATGACGAGCCGTTCGCACTCGATCTGGATGAGCAGCCCTTCTGGCTCGATCTCGACGACGAGCCGTTCGACTTCGAGAGCGAAATCGCGCCGCTCAGTCCCGAGGAGATCCGTGAGCTGGTTGGGATAACAGCTCGGGACGCTCGAGTCGGGCTAGAGCGTCTCGCTGCGGACGGAATTGCCTAGCGAGCTCCTCGGCTCGCGATCTGAATCGCGACTCGATCTCGCTTCTGGCCGACTCGACGCGCTGCTCCGCTGCTGAAGTGCGGGCCGGCGCGTTCGGCGTTTCAGGACAGCTGAATTGCGGCGGGTTCTTTGGATCGACGGCGGCGTAACCGACTCGCGGAAGGATCTCGATCGAAACGAGAACGAGGCCGGCGAGGACGATGAGGAGTGACAGGATGTGCATCTTGGGCAACCGCGCCCGCCACGTGGAAATCGCCACCCAGAATCCGCCGATGATGATGACAAGCTCGACAGCGAGGTATCCGAGCAGGCCGGATCCGCAAGAGTTCTCGTACGGCCAGAACGCGAGCGCGACGCCGAGGGCGCCGACAAGGATCAGGCGAGCACCGCCGCCGATCATCGCCGCACGCTGCTGGACGCGTTCCTGGGCCCGCCGCTGCTCCTCGCTCTGCATCTTCTTGTAGGCAGGCGATGGCTCCGGCGGGAGTCCCTCGAACTCGCGCTCGATCTTCTTTAGTTGTGTGGACCAGTCGTCCTGGGGCAAGCGATGCTCCATGCGGCTGAGAGTTTTTCTTTATCTTCCTGACTCCGCAGCCGCGTTACGGGCAACGAAACCATGAGTTCAGACGAGATTGTAAGGGTTAGGCTCGACAAATGGCTCTGGGCCGCGCGTTTCTTCAAGACGCGGGCGCTGGCCGCGACCGCTATCGAAACGGGCAAAGTCGAAGTGAACGGCGAGCGCGCCAAACGCGCCAAGCAGCTGCAGGCCGGCGACGAGCTGCGCATTCGCCTTGGCCCATATCATCACGTCGTGACAGTACTAAAAGTCTCGGAGCATCGCGGACCCGCAGCCGTCGCGGCCCAGCTCTACGCCGAGACCGAGGAGGGGAAAAAGGCGAGAGAGGCGATGCAGCTACAGGTCAAAGCGGCGCAGTCGGTTCCGGGATACGATCGGGGCCGGCCGACCAAGAAGGACCGGAGGGAGATAGAGCGGGTGAAGAGAAGGGGACTCGACTAGGCCGAACCGCGAACCGAGCGAGACCTGGTTCCCGGTTCTCAGATTTCCATTTGTGCCCCAAGCTCGACGACCCGATTGGGCGGGATTCCGAAGAACTGGGTGGCCGGGCGCGCGTTCCGCGACATGAAAATGAAAAGCCGCTTGCGCCATGTGGCGAGCGGCTTGGTACCGGTGGGCAAAAGATTCTCGCGGCCAAGGTAGTAAGTCGTTTCGCTCGGCTTGGCGATGACGCCGCGCTCGGTGGCGAGGGCGAGAATCTCGGGGACGTTGGGCGTCTGCATGAAACCGTACTTCGCCTTGATGCGGGCGAAGTTATGCGGGAAGGTAGTTACTTCGACTCGCTCAGTGACCGGGATTTCGGGCACCGGCGCCGAGATGATCGACAGCAGAATGACGTGCTGGTGCAATACCTTGTTGTGCTTCAAGTGATGGAGAAGTACGAGCGGCGCATCCTTTGACTCCGATGTGAGAAACACGGCGGTGCCTGGAACGCGCGCCGGCCGGAAGCGCTTGTCCGGGTTTTCGTCACCCAGGTCCTTGAGCAGGACATCGAGTGGAATGGATGCATCGACCAGGAGACCGCGCACGATCATGCGGCCGCGCTGCCACGTCGTCATCAGAATGAAGATCGCCGTGGCAATGGCGAGGGGAACCCAGCCGCCATCCTTGACCTTGAGGATGTTGGCTCCGAAAAACGCGCCATCGATGATGAAGAAGGGACCGACCAGCAGAAGGGCTCGCGTCTTCGACCAGCCCCACCACGTCCGCGCGACCGTGTACATGAGACCGGTGGTCATGAGGAACGTTCCGGTTACGGCGATGCCGTAAGCAGCGCCGAGCGCGGTTGAAGACCGGAAGAGAAGAACGACAACGAGGCAGCCGATCATCAGGGCCGCGTTCACTTCAGGAATGTAGATCTGTCCCGCTTCCGACTTCGACGTGTGAATGATCGTCACACGCGGGCTGTACCCCAGCTGGACGCACTGCTGCGTGAGCGAGAAAGCTCCGGAAATCATCGCCTGCGAGGCGATGATCGCTGCCATCGTCGCCAGGACTATCAATGGATAGAGAAGGGTGCGCGGCGCGAGAAGATAAAACGGATTGGCGGCCGACGCCGGATCGTGCAGGATGAGACCACCCTGCCCGAAGTAGTTGAGAATCAGCGACGGCAACACCAGTCCGAACCAGGCGAGGCGGATCGCTCGCTTCCCAAAATGCCCCATGTCGGCATACAGAGCCTCGGCACCGGTGACAGCGAGCACAACGGCGCCCAGAATCACGAACGAGTGGAGGCCGTGAATGAAAAAGAAATCCACCGCGTACCATGGGTTCGCTGCCTGCAGAACGCGGGGCTCCTTTGCGATCTCGGCGGTGCCGAGCAGCGCTATGGTAATGAACCAGATGAACGTGATGGGGCCGAAAATCCGCCCGACTTTGCCCGTCCCCGTCTTCTGGAAAAAGAAGAGGGTGAAGATGATGACGACCGTGAGAGGGATCGCGAACTTTGCCAGGAACGGCTCCACGACGGCGAGACCCTCGGTGGCGCTCAACACCGAAATGGCGGGCGTGATTACACCGTCACCGTAAAGAAGGGCGGCGCCAATCAGTCCGATCACGGTGATCACGATCTTGGTCTTTTTGTCGGTATCACGATTGAGGCGCTGCAGCACCAGCGCGACCAGCGCCAGGATCCCGCCCTCGCCGCGGTTGTCGGCTCGCATGACGAAGACGATGTACTTGATGCTGACGACCGCGATGAGGGACCAGAGGATCAGCGACAGAACGCCGTAGACATTCACTTCGGTCGCGGCGAGACCGTATTCCGGCTTGAAGCACTCGCGGAGTGCGTAGAGTGGGCTGGTACCGATGTCGCCGTAGACGACGCCCAGCGCGAGGAGTGTGAGTTTTGCGAGACGGCGGCCGCTCGGACGAGCTTCGTGGTGAGTGCTGATTTGCGCGACCTATAGAGGTTTGCCAGGCCAGCCCAACAGCAGGAAGGCTCTGACCGGAATTTCCGCAAGCGCGGCACCCTTTGCAAGGCCGATACCGACTAACGGCTGGAGCGTAAAAAACAAACGTAATCGAAGGCATGTCGCTTGCTTTAAAGAGCGTCCAGAGAAGCAAAGCCTCCCACTATTCTACACCCTAGCGGGGAGGCCAAAGTACCTGACACTCCAGGAGGAACGATGAAGGATCTAAATGAAAGGGGTCTCGAGAACCAGGTCAAAGGAACCGCCAAGGAAATGAAAGGACAGGTTCGCGGGGATCTCGGAGACGCCACTGACGACACCAGCGAGCACATCAAAGGGCGTGCTGAGGAGCTGGAAGGCAAAATCCAGAAGAACTTCGGCAAAACCGAAAGAAAAACGGATCCCGACAACATCTAGCCTCTCGAGATCATAAAAAAGCGCCGGTGCATTGCACCGGCGCTTTTTATTTAGCTGGTCGCGGGGAGCCCGGTCGCGCGCTAGTACGGGGCGTTGCCCGATGGAGGCAGAGGCGGACGCGACGCAGAATCGCCAGCCCTCCGCTCGGCGAGCTCACGACGCGCCGCGGCCCGCATCTCATCGAACCTGGTCGCCTGGTCCGGATTCAAGAGGCGCTTGATCTGCTCATGCGTGCTGTCGCTGACGACCCGCGACTGTATCGCCAGAGAATCGAGCTGTGGCCTGACAGGTTTGTAGAGAGCCACGATCTGCCGATGCTTCTGTTCGATCAGTGAATCCACGGAGGCCTGCTGCTGCGGAGTCAGCTTCAGCTCGTCGGCCATCCGCTGCCGGTAGGCGCGGGGTCCGCGCATCTCGTGTCCGTGCTTCGAGTCCATCACACGATCAGCCGTGAAGCCAAGCGCGCCACCGGCGACGAAGGCGCCGAGTAGAAACATCAATGCGTAACCCTTGGATTTGTCCATGCTGGCCTCAGTGGGACAAGACGTAACGGAACGTCGCTTCGCGCTGCGATGAGCCATCGCGCGGGGCGGTGACTACCTGGACAGCGCCGGGAAGAACGTCCGACGCCAGCGACTCGGTCACCGCGTCATATGTCGTGCGCATGTCTTCGTTGTTCTGGCGCGACCAAAGCGCGCCGGCGGCGATGAACAAAAGCGCAGCCGCAGCGAGGCCCGGCGCGGCCCAGTTCGCCAGGTCCGACCACCAGTTCACCGGAATGAGTGCCTGCCGATGAGCCTTGATGTACGACATGATGCGCGTCTCGAGGCCGTCCCAATACGCGCCTTCGGCGGGCGGTGCGTAAACATCACGGAGCATCTCCGTGATCCGGGCATCGCCTTCGTCTTCGAGTCGCAAATCGGTTCGATCTTCCATCGCTAATCCCTCAAGTTCCCAAGCAATACGCGCAGCTTCTGCCTGGCGTGGTGCAGATCCGAGCGCGCCGTGCCACCCGGAATACCCAACATCTCTCCAATCTCGGCGTGCGTAAAGCCCTCGATGTCATGAAGGACTATCACCGACCGCGCCCGTTCCGGAAGCTTGGCCAACGCGGCTTCGAGCCGCTCCCTCAGCTCGCCGCCTTCAGCGGGATCCCTGAACGCCGTTGGAATGGATTCAGTGAGCTCCTCCGCATTTCGGACCTTACGACGCCTGGCCAGGTCGAGCGCCGCATTTGCGACGATTCGGTTGAGCCACGCACCGAAAGTCTGGGCCGGATCGAACCTATCCAACGCCTGGTACGCCCGCAGGAACCCCTCCTGCACCGCGTCCTCAGCGTCCTCATGCGTGAGCACGATCGACCGCGCCACAATGTAGGCGCGCCGCTGGTGCAGACGCACGAGTCCGGCGAAACCCCGCTCGTCTCCTCCCTTGGCCAGACTTACGAGTGCTCGCTCTTCGTCAGATATACGCGGCTGAACGGTCAAGCGTTGGGGCTCGGCCAGCGTGTCTTCTCCCGAGGTTCCATCCAGCTTTTCTGGCAATTGAGGGGTTATAGAGCGGGTAAACTACCAGTGAAGACTACCAGCTAATGGCTATTGGCGGACCGGCGAAGAGCGCCGAGCCGTTGTTGAAATCAAAACCGTGCTCGGAGCCATTAGCTGCTCCGCCCATAGCCCCAAGCTGGTAGTCTTCAGTGCTTTTTTTGTATTTACCTAGTGAACCGGCCCCATCGATCCACGCGCCCGGCCAGTTCTGAAAAGCAGCAGCAGCGGCAGGGCGCACAGTAGCACCAGCCCGCTATAAAGATAGATCCTGGAGAATGCGAGCATGCTCGACTGGACCGACACCTGCCGGTCCAGAATCGCCAGGGCCTGCTGCTGCGCCGTCATCGGGTTGATTCCCCGTGATATCAGACCACGCGTGATCATCGAAAGACGACTTAGCGTCTCGGGATCGTTCGCCCCGACGTGCTCTGTCAGCACTGCCTTCTCGGTCGACATGAAACGCGCGAGGAGTGTCGCCATCACGGCGATTCCAAGTGAGCCCCCGAGCTGGCGCATCAGATTGAACATCCCGGTACCCTGGGCCAGGTCTTTGACCTTGAGGTCCGCCATGGTGGCGTTCGTCAATGGTACGAAGATGAGCCCCAGCCCCATACCGCGTAGTATCAGCGGCCAGAACAGATCCTGCTGACCGCTCGCCGAAGTGAGGTGCGACATCTTCAGCATCGACCAGAAGAAAAGAAACGCCCCTGCTATGACTGTGTACCTGGCGTCCAGTCGCATCGCGTTTCTTCCGACCACGGCCATCGTGACAGCCGACGCGATCGCGCCCGGCAGAATGATCTTGCCCGTCTGCCACGCCGTCATCTGGAGGAGCTGCTGCAGGAAAACGGGAAGAATGAAGACGGAACCGTAGAGTGCGAAGCCCAGTAGCAAACCGATACTGACGCCTGCAGCTACCTGGCGGCTCTTCAGGATGCGGAAGTTTATTACGGGCTCGTCGGTTGTCAGCTCGCGCCAGACGAGCGCGATGCCCGCCAGCAGCGCTGTAATGCCCAGCATCGTGACGAAGCGCGACTCCCACCAATCGTACCGCTCGCCGCGCTCCAGCATCCACTGCAGCGAGCCCACGCAGAGCGTCAACAGAATTATTCCCCAGTAGTCGATCTTGTCGGCGCGCTCCTGGTGCTCGGCGTCGTGGACGTAGGTCACCGTCAGTATCGCCGCGATGATGCCCAGCGGAACGTTGATGTAGAAGATCCACGGCCAGTTGTAGTTGTCCGTGATCCAGCCACCGAGCGTCGGGCCAAGAGTCGGTCCGACCATTACGCCAACGCCGAAAATCGCCATGCCGGTTCCCGCTTCTTCAGGCGGGAACGATTCGTAAAGCGTGGCCTGCGCCGTCGACAGCAGAGCCCCGCCGCCTATACCCTGAATCACTCTCCAGAAAATCAGACCGAGCAGCGAATGCGCCGCGCCGCAGAAGAATGACGCGGCCGTGAAAAGGAGGATCGACCCGGTGAAGTATCGCCTTCGGCCGAAGTAGGCCGAGAGCCATCCCGACATCGGGATGACGATGACATTGGCGATGATGTACGAGGTCGATACCCAGGCGATCTCGTCGAGTGTCGCGCCAAGGTTTCCCATCATGTGCGGGATGGCGACGTTGACGATCGACGTGTCGATCAGCTCGAGCATCGCCGCCATCGTTACCGTGGCGGCAATGATGTACTTGTGAGCGTACCGGTCCTCGCGGGATGTCGAGACCCCCGAAGACCGAAGTACGGCGGTGCTCACCGGTTGGAGGTGTCGACGTGCACGTTCGCCGACAGACCGGGACGGAGCGGATGGTTGCCGCCGCACGGTTTGGTGACGGCGATGCGCACTGGTACGCGCTGGACGACCTTGGTGAAGTTGCCGGTGGCGTTGTCGGGCGGCAGCAGGGCGAACTTCGCTCCCGTCGCACCGCTCAGACTGGCGACCTTTCCTTCACCCGTGCAGTTGTAGGCGTCGATCTCGAACTCGACGGGCTGGCCGACGCGAATCGTGGAGAGCTGGGTCTCTTTGAAATTCGCCGTCACCCAGACGCCGGTGTCGGCGACGATGCTGAGCAAAGGCTGGCCGGGCGCGACGAGCTGGCCGACTTCAACCTGTTTCCGGGAGACTTCGCCCGAAGCGGGGGCGGTGATATGCGTGTAGTCGAGCTGGAGCTTGGCGTTGGCGGCAATGGCGCGGGCGGCGAGCGTACGCGCGTTGGCAACGCGCACACCAGCCTCGGCGGTGTTCACCGTTCCGCCGGCGGCGGCCGCCTGGCGCTGTGAGACGATGAGATTTGCGTGCGCGACATCAGCCATTGCCTGCGCGGCGTCAAGCTGTTGCTTGGAGATGATCTGCTTGTTGGCGAGCTCCCTCGCACGCGCCAGATCCGCGTCGGCTTTGTTGGCGTTGGCGCGTGCCGCCCCGATCTGCGCGTCCAGTGCGGAACGCTGGCCCGCAGCGCTCTGAACCTGGGCTTCCGCCTGTCCCGAGAATCCACCTCCGCCGCCAGTTGCCTCGGCGGCGGCGAGATCCGCCTGCGCCTGCTGCAGGCGGACTGAGTAATCGGCATCGTCGAGCTGCACGAGCAGCTGACCGGCGTTGACGTGATCGTTCTCGCTGACGCCGACAGTCTTCACGTAGCCGCCGACCTTCGCCAGGACGGGGACAATATGTCCGTCAACCTGCGCGTTGTCGGTGGACTGGTGTGAGCGGCCGTAGCTCCACTTCTGGAAACCCCAGAAAAGGATCAAGACTCCCAACACGGCGACGATCGGAAGCACGAACTTCTTCTTCGACGGCTTGTCGGGCTCCGCGGCGGCCGATCGGCCATTGCGCGAGGCTGGTGTACTTTCGGTTTCAAGTGCGGTTGCCATAATCTGTCCCTGGGTCGGTCTGGTGTGACGTAAAGAAGTTATCGAGTGTTCGTTTTGAAAAAAAACCGGGCAATCATCGAAGAGTTGTGACGCTGCCGATGGAGCGGGCGAGCGATACGCGCGCGAGCTGCCATGTCGTCTCCGCGTCGTTGACGAGGGTCCGCGAGGCGGTGAGCGCGAGCGAGGCGTTTACGACGTCCGCGTTTCCGGCCACGCCGGCATTGAAACGGTCACGCGCCTGGGCGAGCTCCTGCTCGGCGAGCCGGAGTCTTTCGATGGCGGCAGCGAGCTGCTCACGGGCTCCGGACAGATCGATCAATGCGCCTCGCACGTCAACCTGTGTCTGTTGCTCGAGATCGCGGCGGCGGACTTCGGCCTCCTTCACCACCGACTGCTGCTCTTGCATCCGGGCCTCACGCTTGAACCCATCGAAAATCGGAAGCGAGACCTGCAGCCCCCAGGTGTAAGTGTTGAGGAGCTTGCCGCCGGTCTTGCCGATGGCACCATTGTCAGCGACCAGCCCGAGCGAAGGAAATCTTTCAGCCTTGATTGCGGACACGCCCTGCTTCGCGGCGCGAATTCGCTCTTCTTCGGCAACCAGATCGGGTCGATTCTTGAGCGCCTGGGCAACGAGCGTCGCTTCATCAGGAAGCGCTTCGGTGGCGGGTGCGGGCGGCGTCAGCGAATCAGTGAGGGTTATCTCTGTCCCGACGGGCAGCGCGAGCGCACGAAGAAGATCGAGTTGGGCGTGGTCGCGCGCATTGCGCGCGGCGATGAGTCGGGCGCGAGTGGCGGCGACCTGGGCGCGCGCGCGAGTGACGTCGAGCCCGACTCCCGTTCCCGCGGCCAGCTGCGACTCGGCGATCTTGAGAAGCTCCGCCGCCAGCACCGTGTCCGCCTGACGCGCGCGCAGCTCTGCGTCGGCCCGCAGCGATCCTATGTACGCATTGCTGGCGACGGTGGCTGCCTGCTCCGCTATCGCGTCGGCCTCAGCATTGGAGGAACGCGCCTGGGCCTGCGCCTGGCGTACCCGTCCGACGGCCCCGAAGTCGATGAGGTTCTGCTGAACACGACCACGGACGTCGACCAGATTCACCGGACCTTCCACCTCGCCGGCCGGATCGAACACCGGCGGTTGGCCCGGCGGCGCCGGGAACGAGATACCGAAAGTCGCAGTATTGAAGGTGCGACCGGATTGCTGGAGATAGGTGCTGACATTCGGCAGCAGATCGGCTCTGCGCTGGCGCACGCGGGCTTGTGCCTCGTCGACGCGGAGTCGCGCGCCCTGGGCAATCGCGCTCTGTCGCGCGGCGAGACGGGCGGCATCACCGAGGGACAGCGGGATGGCAGCTCCGGGTTGGACCACCGAATCTGGTCGAGCAACGGGAACCTGTTGGGCGGAAGCGGGCGAAGCGATGGCAACGGACGCAATCGTCGCGAGCGCGCGGAGACGCGCGCCGAAAAAGGTCTCAATCATTATTGAAAGGGATTAACGAAGCTGCATCCGAAGGCGCGCCATCGGCCTGAGCGGATGCGCCTGCGGGTGTCGTCAAGGAATGCAGATAGAAGTGGGCCAGCTCGCGGAAAACGTCCTCGTCCTTCTTGTGGCAGAGGAGCGGAACGCCGGTGTGCTTGTCCCGCCAGATACCGTTCATGACGGTGAGGGCAACCAGCATGCGAGCGGCGACCATCGGGTCGATCTCCCGGAACTCTCCGGTCTCTACGCCGCGGCGAATGATTCCGCTGAGCAGCTTGAGCCCGCGCGCGGTCACCTCGTTGGCGTAGAACTCGGCCAGGTCCGGGAACTGGTGGAGCTCTCCAAGCACCAATCGGTGAATGGTGCTGAAGACGGGTGTGCAGACGAAGTTCCAGTAGCCGCGCATGGCGGCGCAAAGCTGCTGGGTTGGGGTGCCCTCAGCGGTGATCTTTTCGGCCAACGCGATCTTGGCGACGGCGGTCTGCCGGATCATCTCGCGGAAGAGCTCTTCCTTGTTGGGGAAGTACAGGTAGATGGTGCCTTTGGAGACTCCGGCGCGGGCCGCGATGTCCTGGAGCCGGGTCTTGGCGAGTCCGCATTCGCCGAAAACTTCGAGCGCGGCCTCGATGATCTGCTGGGGCCGGTGTTCGGGGCGTCTACGCCATTTCGGGGATTTTTCTGTCGCGGAAGCGGTGGGAGTCATTCAGAAGGCAGGTAGTAACTGACTGGTCAGTAAGATACGGCTCACCTGCTTCTGAGTCAATGCTCCCGTGATTCGGGAGGCGGCCGGGCCGCCCGTTACTGGGGTGCGGTCTGGTGGCTGCCCTCGACGGCTTCTTTGCCCCGATAGTGCGCGTTGGTCAGCAGCACGATCGCCGTCAGCACCAGGAACAGAGTCACCGCGGCAAGTACGAATCCCGTGAGCGCGGCGCTGAGGTCGGTCTTGGCTTTGGTCGCCATCACTTTGCTCCCGGTCCGCCGGAGACTCTGGCTTTCGAAACGGTGTCGTTCTGATTGATCTTGGGAACCACGTCGAGTCCTTCGATCACCTTGCCGAAAACTGTGTGCACGCCGTTCAAATGCTTGGCGTTCTGCTCGTTGAGAACGATGAAGAACTGGCTGCCACCGGTGTTCTTGCCCGCGTGGGCCATCGACAGCGCGCCGACCTGGTGCTTGTGCGGATTACCCTGGGTCTCGCAGTCGATCTTGTAGCCTGGGCCGCCAGTGCCTACCGGGCCTTTGGCGTGCTCACCCCCCTTTGAGTAAGGGTCGCCGCCCTGGACGACGAAGTCCTGGATGACGCGGTGGAATTTGGTGCCGTCATAGAAGCCAGCATTGGCGAGCTTCTCGAAGTTCGCGACCGTCTTTGGCGCTTCCTTCTCGTACAGCTCCGCCTTCATCGTGCCTTTGTTTGTTTCGATCGTTGCGATCTTCGTCATCTGGAGAGTTGGTT
The DNA here is from genome assembly GCA_035997625.1 of Gemmatimonadaceae bacterium. Classification (GTDB taxonomy): domain Bacteria; phylum Gemmatimonadota; class Gemmatimonadetes; order Gemmatimonadales; family Gemmatimonadaceae; genus UBA4720. The sequence continues at coordinate 31,076 of DASYIM010000135.1, read as the reverse complement.
GTGTGTGGTCCGCCCAAATTTAATTGGATTGCTTTGATAAGAGCCAGACGGCGGCTACAGTCGAACACTGCTCGATGGGCAGATGTCGTTGAGGGTGCAGATCGCGCACTGCGGCGATTTGGCGAAACAGACTCGCCGGCCGTGAAAGATGAGGACGTGCGCCACCATCGACCATTCCTCCTGAGGGAAGAGCGGCATCAATTCCTGCTCGATCTTTACCGGATCACTCTGCTTCGAAAGGCCGAGCCGCGCACTCAACCGTCCGACGTGGGTGTCGACCACCACGCCCTCGTTCTTGCTGAAGGCGTTGCCCAGTATGACGTTGGCGGTTTTGCGCCCCACACCGGGGAGCTTGACCAGTTGCTCAATCGAGTCCGGAACTTCACCGCCATGCTTTTGCACAAGCGCCTTCCCCAGGCCGATCAGACTTTTCGTCTTGTTGCGGAAGAAACCGGTGCTTTTGATCAACTCCTCCATCTCTTCCGGATTGGCATCCGCGAGTGACTGCGCCGTCGGGAAGGTGCGAAACACCAGTGGCGTCACCATGTTGACGCGCTTGTCGGTGCACTGCGCGCTCAGAATCGTGGCGATCAGGAGCTGGAGGGGAGTCTCGTGATCGAGCTCGCAGTGAGCGTCCGGATGGACCGTCTTGAGGCGCGAGAAGATTTCCAGCGCGTGGGAACCGAGCATCGCCGTGCTTACTTTCTTCCGCCCGGCGGGGCGATCGGGGAGCTTACGCGCTTTCATTTAGCCCCCCGTTTTCTCGCGAACGCGATGATATCATCCGCGCCGCGTGTGTTGAGAATCTCGCCGGCTTCCAGCCACGCCTTTCGCGCCAGGCCAATTCCGAAGTGGACGTTGTCGACTGACCGCGCCGAGTGGGCGTCTGGGCCGATCTCGATCGTCACCCCAAGCTCTTTCGCCTGACGGCAGTACCGCCAGTCCAGGTCGAGGCGATGCGGATCGGCGTTCAATTCCACGGAGACTCCCGTCCGAGCAGCCTTCTCCAGCACTGCATCGATGTCGATCGCGTAGGGCTCGCGGGTGAGCAATAGCCGGCCGGTGGGATGGGCAAGGATGGTCAGGTGCGGATCGTCCATCGCCGCGAGCACGCGCTTGGTCATCGCGTCGCCATCCATGCTGAACCGGGAGTGAATCGAGCCGATCACGTAGTCGAACTGGTCCAGGATCCGGGCATCGTAATCGAGCCGGCCGTCGGCCAGAATGTCGGCCTCGATTCCCTTGAGGATGCGAAAGCGTTCCATCCGCGAGTTCAGCTCGTCGATTTCTTCGTGCTGGCGCTGCAGCTTGTCGCGCTTCAGACCACCGGCGTAGAACGCGGACTCTGAATGGTCGGAGATTCCGATGTAGTCCCAGCCGCGCTCCTTTGCCGCGTTGGCCATCTCCTCGATCGTGGCAGATCCGTCGGAATAGTCCGAGTGGCAGTGCAGGACCCCGCGCAAATCCTCGAACACGACGAGGTTGGGCAGCTGGCGTCGAGCTGCCGCCTCGATTTCGCCCATCCCCTCCCGCAGCTCGGGGGGAATTACCTGCAGATCGAGATTGGTGAACAGTGCGTCTTCATCTTTCAGGGAAATCCGCTTCCCGCTCCTGGCGATCAGGGCGTTGCCTTCGATGGTGTAACCGGCGCCGCGGGCGAAAGCGCTCAGGTCATCGACGTGGGATTTGCTCCCTGTCGCGCGCCACAATGCGACCGGGTATTCGGCCTTGTTGACGCAAATCATGTCGAGGTGGGTTCCATCGACGAAGCGAATGTGTACGGAACCAGGGTCCGCGGCCGGCTTGGCATCGCGAACTCCCGGCGATCGGGCGAAGGATTCAGCAACCGCCGCCGGATCAGACGAGCACTCGGCGACGATATCGATATCGGACACCAGCTCGTTGTGCCGCCGGATCGATCCCGCGACTTCCGCTCGCACCACGTTCGGGTGCTTGACGACATTGGCGAGCAGCATGTGGGCTTCAATCGCCGCCGCCGGAAAGCGCTGCAGATGCGCATCCCGGCGCACGATCTCGATCCCGCGCAGAATCTTTTCCGCCGTCTTCTTGCCGAATTTGGGCAGCTCCGCGAGCTGACCGTTCTGCGCGACTCTCTCCAGATCATCCAGGTTCTGGACGCCGAGGGTCTCGTGAATCAGCTGGACTTTGGCGGCGTTGAGGCCGGGGACCTCCATCAGGTCGAGCATGCCTTCGGGCATTCCCTCGCTCAACTCATTGAGGTACCGCGATTCGCCGGTCTCGACCAGGTCTCGAACGACGGACAGTGTTGCCGGTCCGATACCGGGCGTGTCCGCCAGCTCTCCGGAACGGAGAAGGGGACCAAGATCGTCGGTATCCAGTGCAATCAGGGCGCGCGCTGCCCCCGCGTATGCCCGCGCTTTGAATCGCTGTTCGCCTTTTGCAAGTAAGATCGCGCCGATCTGTGAAAGAACGTGCGCGGCCGAGCGTGAATCCATGCCCTCAATATAGGAGGGCCCATCCTTGACGACTTTCCGCGGCTTGATCCCGTACCATCCAATCCTGCTCTGTGGATGGGGAAACGGTCCTGCTGTTAGACCGTTTCTTCTATGCCGGCGTGGAAAGGCAGGGTTTTGACGATCTCCTCGATCTGCTTCTGAATCAGCTCCAGCTCCTGACTGGCACCCTCGCTGTCGAGCATTCCGTGCCGCATGGTGACGGCGACGCGATTCATGTACTTGATCTTGGTGATGATCTCTTCCGTCGCCCGCCGAAGTCGAATGTAGCGGCGCTTGTCGGCGAGGGCCCGGTGGCAACGGCGCTCGAGGTCCTGCGGCGTGAGCTTTCTCGCCACTTCGACGGCCTCGGCGATGGTTCGGCCGGGGACGGCGCCATGGTCGGGGATGCCCATCTGGTCGCTATTGGGATCGCTGAACCACAGCCTGCCGATGTACTCTACCCCATCATAGGCAAGACGAAGTGCGACCCTGTATTCCTTCCCGTCGACTGTGATGGAGCTGATCGCGTGCTGTGTTACGCCGGAATCTGATGTCATGGCTGAAATTCAGCGTCGTGCGGGCGGATTGGACTCATCCAGGAAAGGGTCAATGGCCGCGAACAGCTTTGTTGGCTGTTCAACGTACGGCACATGCCCGCACTCGTCCAGAACCACAAGGTTGGTTTCAAGTGCATGGGCAGCTTCACTGGAAGACGCGAGTGGAATGGGATCGTCACGTCCATGTACGATTATCGAGGGGATTTTGATGCCCCGCAGGTCTCGGATGAGGTCAAAATCGCCGAGGCTTTCCCAGACGGATTGCTGTACCCGGCCGACCACCCGGAAGGGTGTGAGATCCTTTGCGTTGTGGGGATCGGAGAAATAGCCGGCGACCCCGAGCTCAAAGGCGCGCTGCCGATAGGCGTCCGGGTCGCGCTCACGCAGGTCGGACTGGGCGAGCCCGTCCCGCAATTGTTGGATCTTCGGGCTGGCTTGGCGCCGGGCGAACTCCGCCTCGAACTGCTGCCGGTATTGCCGGGTGAGCGGGGCCGGGTTGATCAGCACCATGCGCTCGGGTGCCACCAATTGAGGGTTTTTCCTCTGCTCGATAAGGTAGAGCAATCCGAGCATGGCCCCCCAGGAATATCCGACGATCGAGAGCGGATCGAGCCCGAACTCCCGCGCGACCGCGGCAAGATCATCGACGTGCGATTGCCACGTGACTGGGATTCTGGCGTCCGACCTGGACCGGCCACCGCCCCGCTGATCGTAAAAAAGAAGATCGAACTTCTCTCCCAGATGCAGCATTTGAGGCAGCAGATACTGGTGATCGGCGCCGGGTCCGCCGTGGAGCACCAGCAGTTTCGGCGCGTCCGGCTGACCGTATTTCACCCAATAAAGCGGCGAGTCCCCGCGGGTAGTGAACCCCTCTTCCCGCGGGGCGGGGATCGGCTTGGGCATGCAGCGGGAGGCGGGAGGCGGGAGGCGGGAGGCGGGAGGCGGGGAGCGGGGAGTGTTTGTTAGCGCGCGGTAAAGTCCGTTTTTGCGGTCACCGCGCGGCAGGTCTGCGCGATGAGCTCGGCGGCGTGGTCGATGTCCTGGATGCTCACCAGCTCGTTGGGTGAGTGCATGTAGCGATTGGGCACCGAGACGAGCGCCGTCGCGACTCCTTCTCGCGCGATGTGGATCGCGTCGGCATCCGTGCTGGTGTCGCGTCCCGCGGCATGGAGGGCGAAGGGGATCTTCTTTTCCTCGGCAGTCTTGCGCAGCAATCCCAACACGACTGGTGAAATGATCGAGCCGCGGGTCAGCACCGGGCCGCCATCGATGGCGGCTTCGCCGTATTCTTTTTTCTCGACAGCGGGATGATCGATGGCGAAGGTCACGTCGACGACGATGGCCATTTGCGGCCCAATGCAGGTGGCGCAGATTCCCGCGCCGCCGCCGCGATAGCCGATCTCCTCTTGCGTCGTTGCCACGGCGACCACCTTCGCGGCGCCGGGCTTTTCGGCATAACGCCGGAGTGCCTCGAGCACAACGAACGCGCCGATTCGGTCGTCGATCGATCGCGATACGAGTCTGCCGTTAGGAAACTCCATGGTGCGCGAGTCGATAACACCGGCGTCGCCAACCGAAATCGATTTTTCCGCCTCGTCCTTCTTCTTGAAGCCGAGGTCAACCCAGAGATCCGTGAATTTGGCCGCTTTCTCACGCTCTTCCAGCTTGATGAGATGCACCGGCTTTTTGCCGACGACGCCGAAAACGTCGCCGTCGCGCCCGCCGAATCTCAACCGCTGTCCAATCAGGACCTGCGGATCCCAGCCGCCGATGGGCTGGATGTAGGCGTAGCCCTGATCGTCGATGTAGCTGATGATGACGCCGATCTCGTCAATGTGACCGGCGAGCATGATCGTCGGCTTGCCATCGCCGTTTACCTCGGCTAGGCTGTTGCCGGCGACATCACCGCTGACTTTCGCAAACTTTTTTGCCTGTTCGCGCCAGACTTTGGCCGGCGCCGCTTCGAAGCCTGACGGACCTGGCGTGTCCAGAAGCCTCTTGAGGAAATCGAGTGATTGAGAGGAGATCATGTGCCGAATATAGCATCGCTTGAGATGCCGGTGATTGATGTCCGCGAACGACTCTTGCACTTCAACCGCGACAAATCAGAGCGGTCGTTCCGCACTCCAAAACAAATGAGAATCGCAGCCATTGTATTTCTTGTGCCTGTTATCGGCGCGAGCGTATTTTCGCCGAGCGCATCGCCGCAGGCTGTTGCGACTTCCGCGCCAATTGCCAACATCGGCTACGAGGTGACCTTTACCCGTTCGAACGGTGAACAGCGGCGGGTTTCGTCAGCGATGACCTTCACCGTCGGAGGGAACGATCCGGTAGTCCTCTCGTTGCCGAAATGGACGCCCGGCGCCTACGAGATCGGCAACTTTGCGCGAGACGTCGCCGACTTTGAGGCAGAGGAGGGAGGAAACGCGCTCGCCTGGGACAAGGTCGACGCTGACACCTGGCGCGTTCGACCGGTTGGTGTGGGTCAGATTACCGTCAGATTCGAGTACGTGGCGGACAGCCTCGACAATGCCAACACCTGGGCGCGTCCCGATTTTTTGCTATTCAACGGGACAAATCTCTTTCTGTACCCTGAGGGGCGGGGATTCGATTTCCCGGCGTCAGTCACCGTCAATACAGAGGCGGCGTGGAAGCTCGTGACCGGAATGACTTCGACGGGTCCGCGGAGTTATACCGCATCGAACTATCACGATCTCGTCGATATGCCGTTTTTCGTCGGAAACTTCGATCTCGACAGCGCCCAGATCTCGGGAACGTGGGTCCGGTTTGCGACGTATCCGGCGGGAAGCGTAACGGGTGGAGTGCGCATCGCCACCTGGGAAGCACTCAAGCGGATAATTCCCGTCGAGGCAAAGGTGTTCGGCGAAGTGCCGTGGACGAACTACACGGTCATGCAGATCGCCGATCCATCGTATGGCGGCGGATCGGGCCTCGAGCACCAGAGCTCCCACGTCGACGTGCTTGGGGCGGGCATGATCGGTAGTCCGGTGATGCCGTCCCTCTACGCCCACGAGATCTTCCACGCCTGGAACGTGAAGCGGCTGCGTCCGAGTGAATTGTGGCCGTACCGGTACGACGCCGAGCAGCCGACGACGATGCTGTGGATCAGCGAGGGAATCACCGATTATTACGCTGATCTGGCCGAAGTGCGGGGGGGGATCGTCGATGCGAAAGGCTTTTATGGCCTGACCAACGACAAGATGACCGAGGTGGATGGATTGCCGCCGACGTCGCTCGAGGATGCATCGCTTTCGACATGGGTACATCCGCGCGATGGCACCGAGTACATCTACTATCCAAAAGGATCGCTCGCCGGCTTGCTGATCGACATCATGATCCGCGATGCCAGCGACAATCGCGCTTCGCTCGACGACGTGATGCGAACGCTTTACAACACGACTTACAAGAACGGCCGGGGCTTCACGCTCGACGACTGGTGGTCCGCGGTCAGCAAAGCGGCGAACGGCAAATCGTTCGACGAGTTTTACGCACGCTACGTCGACGGGCGCGAGCTTTTCCAGTATGATCAGGTTCTGCCACTGGCCGGGCTCAGACTTGCCCGGGATACCAGCCTGGTGCCCCAGCTAGGCATCGCCAGCCTTCAGGACTCGACCGGACTCCACGTCACGCAGGTAATCCCCGGAAGCGCCGCCGCGGTCGCCGGCGTCCAGCCCGGCGACGATCTCATTTCAGTCGGCGGAATCGATGCGGGAGATCCGGAGTGGACCGACAAATTCCGAACCCGCTATGCGCGGCAGGCAGAGGGTACCTCGCTACCGATAGTGGTGCGTCGCAATGGGACGAATCAAACACTGACCGCGCACCTGCACTTCGTGGCGAGGGTGGAGTCGCGGCTCGTTGAGGATGCGCGCGCGTCAGCCAAGGCGAAGAGAGTCAGAGACGGGTTACTTAGAGGGACTACAGTCCGTTGACTGCAACTGATGACTACCGGCTAGGGCCGTGGGCGGGTCGGCTTGCGGCTGCGAGCCGGAATGCGAAACAATCTGCCTGAGCCCGGAGCCGCCGGCCGAGCCGCCCAAAGCCTCCAGCCGGTAGTCATCAGTTGCAGTTCTCTTATTTGAGGATTGCCTTCGCGATAGTCTGTAACTGCATGTTGGAGGTTCCCTCATAGATGGTTCCGATCTTGGCATCGCGGTAGAACTTCTCGACGGGGTAGTCCTTGGTGTAGCCGTACCCGCCGAACAGCTCGACGCACAGTGAGGTGACACGCTCCGAGACCTGCGAGGAGAAGAGCTTCGCCATCGCACCCTCGCGCGCGATGTCCTTGCCGGCGTCTTTGAGACGGGCGGCGTTGTAGACCATCAGGCGCGCCGCCTCCAGCTCCGTCGCTGCCTGCGCCAGCTGGAACTGGACCGCCTGAAAATCGGAAAGCGGCTTCCCGAACTGCTTGCGCTCGTTGACGTAATTGATCGTGGCGTTGATAGCACCTTGCGCCACGCCGATCATCTGCGCGCCGATTCCGATGCGGCCTTCGTTCAACGTATTGATGGCGATCTTGTAACCATGGCCTACCGGACCGAGGACGTTCTCCTCAGGCACCTCGCAGTTGTCGAGCAGAAGCTCGGTAGTGCTCGACGCACGAATCCCAAGCTTGTCTTCTTTCTTGCCGACCTTGAGTCCCTTGAAATCGCGTTCGACGATGAACGCCGTGATCCCGCGATACCCGGCCGACGGATCGGCGTTGGCGAACACGACGAACAGACTCGCCTCGGCGCCATTGGTGATCCACAGTTTCTGGCCGTTCAGTACCCACGTGTCACCGCGCTTCTCGGCGCGGGTCGCCAGCCCAAACGCGTCCGACCCCGATCCGGACTCTGAAAGCGCGTAGGCGCCGATAATTTCAGATGTAAGTTGCGGGAGGTACTTCGATCTCTGGGCGTCGCTGCCGTATCTGGTGATCGGATAGTTGACGAGAGTGTTCTGGACGTCGCAAACGATGGCCGCCGCCGCGTCGATCTTGCTGATTTCCTCGACGGCGAGTGTCACCATGAACAGACTTCCACCCGCCCCGCCGTACTGTTCCGGCACTTCGATCCCCATCAACCCGAGCTCGAAGTACTTGGGCAGCAAGGCGGGGTCGATCTTTCCCGCCTTCTCCATCTCCATCACTCGCGGACGAACCTCCTCCTCCGCGAATGCGGCGACGGCATCGCGAAACATCGTCTCCTCCTCGGAGAGGAGCGTCAGCGCGGAAGAGGTGGTTGTCTCGGATTGCATGTGCCCGCTACCAGATTCGTGGCTGATTGGCTGCCGCGCGCACCATCGGATCTCCATCACGGCATCCCCACGCCGCCCTGAACTCGGGCATGTTGCTGAGCGGTCCGTCGACGCGCCACTTCGCCGGCGGATGCGGATTCGAGGCGACGAGGTATCTCAGGAACTCCGGTCGATCCAGCTCGCGCCAGGCTTGTGCCCAGCCAAGAAAGAAGCGCTGCTCTGGAGTGAATCCGTCGATTACGGGTTGGGGATGCGCCGCCAACGCGCGCTTCATAGCCGCGTAAGCCACCGTGAGCCCGCCGAAATCGCCGATATTTTCACCAAGAGTGAGCTTGCCCTGCACGTGGGTCGCCGTGTCCAGCACGGTATAAGCGTCGAACTGCGTAACGATCTTGTTGGCCTCGGCCTCGTACTTGGCGGCGTCTTCCTTGGTCCACCAGTCGCGCAGGTTGCCGTATTTGTCGTACTGCCTGCCCTGGTCGTCGAAGGCGTGTCCCATCTCGTGTCCGATGATGGCACCCATCGCTCCATAATTCAGCGCATCATCGGCGTTGGGATCGTAGAACGGCGGCTGCAGAATTCCGGCCGGGAACACGATCTCGTTCAGAAGCGGATTCTCGTACGCATTAACGGTGGGGGGCGTCATGCCCCATTCCGTGCGGTCGGTCGGCTTGTTGATCTTCGCCCAGTCCCTCGCCGACGCCCACTGCTGACTGGCAAGTATGTTGGCGAAATATCCGGTTGGGACGATCTGCAGCTTCGAGTAGTCGCGCCATTTGTCCGGATACCCGATCTTGCGGTTGAAGGCGTCGAGCTTGACCAGCGCCTGCTGCTTTGTCTCCGGGGCCATCCACTGCACCCCCTCGATGCGCGAGCGCAGCTCGCGTACGAGATTGTCGACGATCGTTACCGCCCGCGCCTTGGCGGCGGGCGAGAACTTGCGAGCCACAAACTCCTGGCCGAGCAGCTCACCCAGATAATTGTCGGTGGCGTTGGTGCACCGCTTCCAGCGCGGGCTGATCTCCGTGGCGCCGGTGAACAGCTTGTTGAACTCGAAGTTTTCCTTCACGAACGGCGTGCTCAGCGAAGGCGCGGCCGAGTTTACAAGGCGCCAGCGCAGAAGGGTCTTCCAGTCGGAGACTGGAACGGCGGTGAGCATGCGGTCGAAGTTCTGGTAGAACTCCGGCTGCGCGACGTTCACCTTGGTCGGAATCGGCGCGCCGAGGGCGGTGTAGAACTGCTCCCACGAGAAGTGGGGCGTCAGCGAGTCGACCTGTCGCAGCGTCATCCCATGATAGTTGTTGACGACGTCGCGCAGCTGAATAGGAGTCTTTGAGCCCCTGGCGAACTGGGTTTCGACCGCCAGCACCGTATTCGCGTCAGCATTGGCCTTTGCCGGTGATTCGCCCAGCAGCTGGAACATCCGCGAGACGGAGGACGTGAACTTCGCCCGCAAATTCGTGGAAGCAGTGTCAGTCTTGGTGTAGTACTCGTTATTCGGCAGCGATAACCCGCCCTGGTACAACCCGGCGATGGTGTTGGCCGCATCCTTTGCATCCTGCGCCGAGCCTTCCGAAAACGGTGCCAGTCCGTAGCTCTTCTCCAGCTCTCCGAGAGCGTTCTTCAGGTCGTCGACGCCGTTGATGGCGGCGATTCGGTCGAATCCGGCCTTGAGGGGTGTCGCGCCCAGTCTCTCGATGGCAGCGGTGTCCATACAGCTCGCGTAGAACGCCCCGACCTTCCATTCGCCGGTGCCCGGCTTGTACTCACCGGACTTCACCTTCAGAACGGCGGTGTCGAGCACGTTGCGAAGAACCTCCTGGTTCTGGTCGAACAGCTGATCGAACGCGCCATAGGTCGGATAGTCGCCGGGAATTTTGGCGCGGGTCAGCCACCCCCCATTCGCGAACTGATAGAAGTCCTGGCAAGCCTTCACAGTCGTATCGAGGTTTGCCCGGTCGAAAGGCACGGTTTGTACGGGCGCCTGGCCGCGCGCAGAGGTCGCGAGCGCGAACAGGAAGAGCAAGGAGCTCAAGGCACTACGACGCGAGAACATCAGGTGGTTCCTCCGGGGAGAGCAGTTTGACGCGCTGTCCTCGCACGACACGCGTCGCCACAAAGAGTTTCAGAACAATCTGGATCCCAGCAGCGGTCGGCCTCCGAGCCCACGAAGGCCTTCACTGATTCGACACCTGCACGATCCAAAACGAGCTCCGCCAGCTTCTCATGCACCCCAAAGGCTGGCGTCACGTTGAAGGTCACGTGTCCGAACGACTTCGCCGATTGGGCGACGATTTTCGGGATGTCACGCGTGGAGTGCTTGCCCGGCGACAGCATGTACGGAAAAACCGTGATGTCGGTTGCACCGGCTTGCACGCAATCAGCGAACCCCCGCGGAATATCCGGCTCGGCAAGCTCCATGTGCGCGTACCGCACGATCACCTCGGGGCCCGCCATTGTCTGGAGCAGGTTGGACATGCAGCGGAGCATGTCGTTCGCCTCGGCTCTCACCGAGCCGTGGTCGACGATCAGAATTCCCTTCATATAGCTTGCAAAATGGAGGCGGAATCGCCTGTGGACTAGTGTGGCGCCTCGTCGAGAGCGGTGCCACGGTGCCAGGTAGGACGGGCGAGACCCCCGGCATCTTCATAGAAATGGATTTTGCCGGGCGCGTAGATCTTGGTGAGGTACACGATCTGTCCCGCATGCATTGCGAAGTGCTCGACCACGTGATAAACGGCGGCGAGAACGGTGGTCTCGCGCTCCTGAATCGTCAGCGGCCGCTCCAGATCCGCCTCACCGAGCCCGGCCAGAACCGCATCAGCGTCCTTTAGAACGGCGTCGAGGTCTGCCAGCAGTTTGGCGGCTTCGGCGCCGTCTCTCTGCGCAAACTCCCCGGCCCTGTAACGTTGGATCGAACGGCCACCGACACCACCGACAATCCATTCACTTACGTTTCCAGTCAAGTGCACCAGGAGGTTGCCGACGCTGTTCGAAGCCTGATTCGGACGCGCCCAGACAGCGACCCTCGGCAGCGCATCGACGCAATGCCGGATCTTGATCGGATACTCCTTCGTCAGCCAGTACCGTGACCGCGCGATGAACTTCTCCCCGACCGACATCAGGCCGTCTTAGCCTTCGCGGTCACGGTGTCGCGAAACACATCGAGTGCGAGCTCGACTTTTCCGAACGGCGCGGATACCTGCACACCCTGCACATGAGGGCGCACCCGCTCCAGCATCTCGCGGGCGATGGCAATTCCCTCGGTGACACCGTGCTCCTTGGACTTCGCGCTGGCGATGCGCATCCGCTCGATGATCTTCGTCGGCACTACCACACCGGGCACCTCATTGGCGAGAAACTCGGCGTTGCGGTGCGAGACCAGCGGCCAGATGCCGGCGACAATGGGAATCCGGACGTGCTCTATCGTGCCCAGGAATTTCTCCAGCTGGTTGACGTCGAACACGGGTTGAGTGATGGCGTACTCAGCGCCCGCCTCGACCTTCCACTCGAAGCGCTTCAGCTCCTGCGCCGGATCGATCGCCGCCGGATTCACTCCCACGCCGACCGTGAACCGGGTTGGCTGGCCAATGGGGTTGCCGCCCGGGTCGAGGCCGTGATTCAAATTGCTGACGAGATTGGTGAGTCCGATCGCATCGATGTCGAACACCGCCGTCGCGTTGGGATAGGGCCCCATCTTCGGCGGGTCGCCGGTGATGAGTAGCAGGTTGCGGAGTCCCACGGCCGACGCGCCCAACAGGTCGCTCAGCATGCCGAGCAGATTGCGGTCGCGACAGCAGTAGTGGATGACGGTCTCGATGCCGACCTGCTGCTCGATCAGGATGCTGCAGAGCAGGGCGCCCATGCGGCTCTGCGCGCGCGGGCCATCGGGCACGTTGACGGCGTCCACTCCCGCGTCACGCAAAGCGGCGGTGTCGCGCAGCATCTTCGACGCATCAACTCCGCGCGGCGGCACGATCTCGACCGAGGTCACGAACTCACCGCGGGCAATCTTGTTGCCCCACTTGGAGCGATCCGCGAGAGGCACCGGCTCCACGCCGGGATTCTCCGGTGGAAGGTCGGCGTGGATCTGGCGCCGCTCCTTCATCGGGACGCGTGGCTGGCGCGGCGACAATGGGCGCACGCCTTCCACCATCGCTGCGATGTGCTCGGGCGTGGTACCACAGCAGCCGCCGACGATGCGCGCGCCCGCCTGCACCAGATGATGCGCGTAGGTCCCCATGTACTCGGGGCTCGCCATGTACATGCTGCGGCCACTGACATCCCGCGGCATTCCCGCGTTGGGCTGCGCGCTCAGCTTGCGCCGTGTTTTCGGCGCCATCTTCTCGATCGCGTCGAGGATGATCTGGGGGCCCACTGAGCAGTTGAGGCCAATTATGTCGGCGCCCAGCGCGTCGAGCGCCTGGGCGAGGTCCTCCGCCGACAAGCCGTAAGGCGTATGGCAATCGGCGCCGATCGTCATCTGCGCGATAACGGGAATATTCGGATCGACCTCGCGCGCCGCGAGGATCGCCTGCTCGATCTCATGAAGGTCGGCGAACGTCTCGAGAATGAACACATCGCACCCACCGTCCTTCAGGGCCTGCAGCTGCTCACGGAATGCGGCGCGGGCTTCGTCCAGGCTCGTCGGTCCGAGTGGCTCGATGCGTACGCCGAGCGGACCAACCGCACCGGCGACGAGCAGCTCATCCTCCGCGACCTCGCGGGCGATTTTGGCGGCGGCGCGATTTATTTCGGCCACCTGCGACGATAGCCCGTACTGCTCCAGCTTGATACGGTTCGCGCCGAAGCTGTTTGTCTCCAGCACTTCTGCGCCGGCTTTCTTGTATGCCTTGTGCACATCCCGCACGAGATCGGGCGCGCGCAGGTTCAGCTCGTCGTAGCACTGGTTGATGAAGACGCCCTTGTTGTAGAGCATCGTCCCCATCGCCCCGTCGAAGACGACGACCTGCTGCGGGTCGAGTAGCCGCGCGACGAGCGGATTCTCAGGCAACTGCCTGCTCCGGTGCCGACGCGTTCGCGCCCGTGCCGCGAACGGCGTAGTACTTCGCTTCCGGGTGATGGATGATCACCGCAGCAGTCGACTGTTCCGGCAACAGCTGGAACGCCTCGGTCAGGTCCATGCCCAACGCTTCCTTCGCCGGCAAAAGCTTGAAGACAGTGGCGTGATCGTCCAGGTCCGGACACGCGCCGTAACCCCACGAGTAGCGTTTGCCGCTATCGACGCCCATCTCGCTCTTGATGCGCCGGTGCGCCCACTCCGCCACGGCCTCCGCTGCCTCGACCGACAATCCGTGGGAGTAGAACGCTTCGGTGTATTCGTTTTTCGCCTGCAGCTGGTCGAATCGCTGCGTCGCTTCGCTGCCGACTGTGACTACCTGCAGCGGAACGACATCGACGTCGCCGGACTCGACGCTCCGTATGTAATCGGCGAGACAAAGCCGCTCGCGGCCGACCATTCGCGGGAAGTGGAAGCGCGCGATCTCGCGCAGCGAACCACCGTCGCTGGAATAAGCTGCCGGATCGTAGATGATGACGTCGTTGCCCTGCGACTGGGCAGGGAAGTAGCCGTAAACGACTTGCGGCTTTATCCAGCCGTTTTTCTTTGCGTCGTTCTTGAGGCGCTCGAGGGTCGGCTCGAACTCGTTCTTGACGGTCGTCCTGTACTGCTCGCCGGAACCCCGCGCTCCCCACTGCAGGCGATAGAGCTCGTCGAGGTCGAGCAGATCGAAAACTTCGTCCATAGGCACGTCACGTATGACGCGCGTTCCCCAGAACGGCGGCCTGGGAAGGGGATTGTTGGCCGCCACTTCACTGCGCTCTCCGCCCGCATCCCCAACGGCGATGTCTTTGCCGACAGCCGTGCGGAGGAAGACGTCGTTGCGCGCGTCATCGAGATTCTTGACGACAAATGGCTTCCGCTTGTCGGGGTTCTGGAGCACGTCCATCGTCTCCAGGCCTTCGAACGCATCCTTGCAGTAGAAGACTCCCGGCTCGTAGTGCCGCTCGCCCTCGACGAACAGCGCACGCCGTCCGAAGCGGCGGTTGATGGCGGCGCCGCCAATGAGCACCGGCACCTTCATTCCGCGCTTGTCGAGCTCCTGGACGCACAGCGGCATTTGCTTCGACGTCGAAACGAGCAGTGCGCTCAACCCGATCGCATCGGCGCCGACCTCGACGGCTTTATCAAGGATCGTATTCACCGGCACCTGTTTGCCGAGGTCGAATACGGTGTAGCCGTTGTTGGAGAGGATGGTGTTGACGAGCGACTTGCCGATGTCATGGACGTCGCCGTACACGGTCGCCAGGACGACTTTGCCCTTGGTGTAGCCCTCTGCCTTCTCGAGGAACTGCTCGAGGTGCTTCACGGCCTTCTTCATGACTTCGGCGGATTGCAGCACGAAGGGCAGAATCAATTCTCCGGCGCCGAACTTGTCGCCCACTTCCTTCATCGCCGGCAGCAGAACCTCGTTGAGGACGCGCACGGGATGTTCGCGCACACCGGCCGCGTCCAGCTGCTCCTCGATTCCTTCTTTCTTGCGATGGAGAATCATCCAGTGGATTCTCTGATCCGGCTCCATGCCGGCGGTCGGATCTTCCTTCTCCGCCTGCGCGGTCGCAGCAGTGCCGCCGACATTCGCGAAATACTCGATAAAGCGTTGGAGCGCGTCCGGCCTGTTGTTGAAGACGAGATCGTTGGCCAGCTCCCGCTCTTCGTTGGAGATCTCGGCGTAAGGGCGAATGTGCGCTGGATTGACGATCGCCGCGTCGAGGCCGGCCTGCACGCAATGGTGCAGGAAAACCGAGTTGAGCACGCCGCGAGCCTCCGGCGTCAGACCAAAGCTCACGTTGGAGACGCCGAGGATGGTCGAGACGCCGGGAAGCTCCCGCTTTATAAGTCGGATGCCTTCGATGGTCTCCTTGCCCGAGTCGATCCACTCGGCGTCGCCGGTGGCGAGTGTGAACGTGAGCGCATCGTAGATGATGTCTTCGGGGGCAAGGCCGTATTCATCGACGACGATGTCGTAGATCTTCCGGGCGACCTCGAGCTTCCGCTCACGGGTCTTTGCCATCCCGATCTCGTCGATGGTGAGCGCGATCACGGCAGCGCCGTGCTTTTTGACGAGAGGCACCACTGCCTCGATGCGCTTGCGCCCGTTCTCCATGTTGATGGAGTTGACGATGCCGCGACCTGGAATGTGCTCGAGCGCAGCTTCGATGACGTTGGCCTCTGTAGAATCAATGACGAGCGGGGTTTCGACGCTCATCGACAGCAGCTTGACGACCTTCGACATCTGCTCGGCTTCGTCGGCGCGCTCTGTGAGCGCTACGCAGACATCGAGGACGTGCGCGCCGGAATCGACCTGATCCCGCGCGACCTCGAGGATTCCCTCGTAGTCGTCGGCGAGCAACAGCCGCTTGACCTTGCGCGAGCCCTGGGAGTTGACGCGCTCGCCGACGAGAAGCGGCGGGGGATCCTGGTGCAAAGTGATGGCACGCATCGCCGAGCTGACACGCGGAACGTGGCTTGGATGCGCCCGCTTCGCCGGGGGCTCAGCGGCATGGACGGCGTTTACGATCGCCGAGAGGTGCTCGGGTGTGGTTCCGCAGCATCCGCCGACGATGCGAACGCCGAAATCCCTCACGAATTCCGAGAGCGCAGTCGCCATCGGCGCCGGCTCCAGCGGGTAGACTGCCTCACCGACTCCGGTGTTGATGGGAAGACCCGCATTAGGAATGACCGAGAGCGGGAGCGTCGCATGCTCCGACAGATACCGGATCGGCTCGCGCATATGCTCGGGGCCGGTAGAGCAATTCAGTCCGATGACATCGACCTTGAGCGCCTCGAGGGTCGTCATCGCGCTGGCGATGTCGGTGCCGAGCAGCATGCGGCCGCTGACGTCGAGGGTGACCTGTGTCTGAATCGGAAGACGGCGCCCGAGCTCGGCGAACAGCTTTTCGATTCCCGCGACGGCAGCCTTGACTTCGAGGATATCCTGCGAAGTCTCGATCAGCAGCAGATCGACTCCGCCCTCGACAAGGTATTTCGCCTGCTCGTAATAGTTGGAGGCCAGCTCTTCGTAGGAGATCTTCGACAGGACGGGATCGGAGCTCGATGGCAGCATCCCGGTGGGCCCCATCGAAGCGGCGACGAAACGAGGACGGTCCGGCGTCGCGAACTTGTCGCACGCAGCCCGCGCCAGGCGCGCGGCGGCGACATTGATCTCGCGAACCTTGTCGCCGAGCCCCCATTCGTGGAGACGGCGTGGCGTCGACTGGAAGGTGCACGTTTCGACGACGTCGCAGCCGACGGCGAGGAACGACTCGTGGATTTCCTGGATGACATCCGGCCGGGTGATCACCAGATAGTCGTTGCACCCTTCGAGCGCTTTCCCACCGAAATCCTCGGGGGAAAGATTATGGCGCTGGATGTTCGTCCCCATCGCGCCGTCGTAGACCAATACCCGGCGCTTCAGCTCATCGAGATATCGCGATTGGATCTGTCTGTCTGTCATGCTCAGCTCGCGCCCGGGAGAGCGATAACAAAAAAGCCCGCGCATAAGCGCCGGGCGAGCGCTTTAGCGGTTTGTTTAACGTGGCCGCAAGTTGCCGTAAATCGCCACGGGGTCCCTTTTGCTTACTTAACTATAGTAGTGCGTTGGGCAGGCTACTGCAAGGCTGAGGACTGCGGACTAACCGCTGCGGATTGCGGACTAACTGCTGCGTGATTGAGGACTAACGGCATTGCTGATCGACGACTGATTGCGGATTGGAAACTACCTGCGGACTGCGGACTGCGGACAGGACGCGCCGAGTCCGCAACCCGCAATCCGAGTATAAGTCCGGAGTCCGCAGTAGGTCCTGGCTCAGAAGTCGAGTTGAAAATCCTCTCCGACGTCGCTGCGCCGCGACCGGAGCGTCGTGCGCGAGCGGAGGTCGAACGACTGTACGAGCGCGATGAGTCTCTTTCTCTCGAGCGGCAGAACGAGATGCGCCAGCGTCGCTCGCTGAAGCTTGGTGGGAAGAAACGGTTTGTCAGAGTGCGACTTTCCGTAGACGATCAGAGCGCCGCCGGGTGTGATTGGCAGTGTGGTACCCAGCTCTTCGCTTTCCAGGGCATCCGACGATACGACCGCTATCGCCGGGGAATCCTCATTCCACGCTCCCGCTGTTTCTCCAATCGTTGCAGAAAACAACACCTCGTGTCCAAATCCAAGCAGGGTCTGCGCGAGTCCCTCCAACAGAGCGACGTCCGCGCCGACCAGAATCACTTTTGCCACTCAGGGATTGCCCTCAATCAGCCAGAGTTGAACCACTCGACAGGTTCTCCACGAGCGTCGACTAATACGTTCGCGAAAGAGTGGCCGGACACTATGCACACAATGCGCCCCGCAAAGTTTGCGTTCGGAAAGAAAACCAATCTTGGCGCTGACATCAAACTGAGCAGCGCGATTTCCGATCCTGCCGTCTACACCAATCTGAACAGCAGCGACTCGATAATGTTGAGTAGGAAATACGCCACGATAGGCGTGATGTCGAGTCCACCGAGGCCGGGTATGATGCGCCTGAGAGGCTGCAGCACGGGCTCGCTCAGGCGATAGCTCCAGTGCACCCATGGTGAATATGGAGAGATCGGCAGCCAGGAGCTGATCACCCGCACCACGATCGCCGCCTTGAGGACCGTGAAGGTCCAGCTCACCAGCAGGTGGAAGATTCCCGCGTACCCCTCCTGCGTAGCGATGATGGACCTGACGACCTCGAGCCGGATGATGTCGAGCAGCGTCAGCAGCAGGATTCCGCCGATGACGACCGCCACTAGCGCCCACAGTGCGGCCGATGCCGGACTGCCGCCGGCGCGCACCACTCGCTTTTCTATCGGCGCGATGATCGGATCGACAGTAGATCTGCAGAAGCGGGCGATAGCATTGAACGGGCTGATTTTTCGGGTGCGCACAGCCCAGTCGAGCACGCAAATAACCGCGAACACAGCCGCTATCGACAGCAGCGCGGTACGCAGTATCGCGATGACTGCGTCGGCGCCCGACAGGAATGTCTCCATCTACTGGAGTGTGGGGCTCATGTGCAGCTCCTTTACGAGGAACGCAAATCTATCGGCTGCCTCGTCGATCAGCTTGGTCGTCGGCCTCCCGGCGCCGTGGCCCGACTTCGTTTCAATGCGGACGAGCACCGGGTTCGGGCAGCTCTGCGCCGCCTGCAGTGCCGCCACGTACTTGAAGGTGTGTCCCGGCACCACGCGATCGTCGTGGTCGGCGGTGAACGCCAGCGTCGGCGGATAGCACGTGCCCGGCTTGATGTTGTGGAGCGGCGAATACGCGCGCAGGTACTGGAACTGGGCGGCGTCGTCCGATGAGCCGTAGTCCGAGGTCCAGGCCCAGCCGATGGTGAACTTCTGGAAACGCAGCATGTCCATCACACCGACTTCGGGCAGGGTGGCACCGAACAGCTCAGGCCGCTGATTCTCCACCGCACCGATCAGCAGTCCCCCATTCGAGCCGCCGCGAATCGCGAGCTTCGGTGTCGAGGTGTAATTCTGATGGATCAGGTACTGCGCCGCTCCGATGAAGTCGTCGAAGACGTTCTGTTTCTTGGAGAGCATTCCGCCTTCGTGCCAGGCCTTCCCGTACTCGCCCCCGCCGCGAAGATTGGCGACCGCGTAGATCCCGCCCATTTCCAGCCACGCCGCGTTGGCGGGTGAGAAGGACGGCGTCATCGAGATGTTGAACCCGCCGTAAGCGTAAAGCAGCGTCGGATTACTGCCATCGAGCTGGACGCCCTTCCTGGCAGTGATAAACATGGGAACCTGCGTTCCGTCTTTGCTCTGGTAGAACACCTGGCGCGTCTCGTACGCGCTCGGATCGAAGGCGACCTTGGGTGCGCGGAACACTTCGTTCCGGCGCGCTTTGACGTCGTACCGGTAGATCGTCGTCGGATAGAGGAATGAGGTGAAGCTGTAGAACAGCTCGTAATCGCCCTGGCGTCCGTGAATCTCAGCGACGGTTCCAATCCCAGGCAGCCGCAGCTCACCGTTCATCGTGAACCCGCCTCCCAGCGCCTGGCCGCGGTCGCGCGTCAACAGCGGACCGGTGCTGGTGTCGTCGTAGACGTTGTCGGGTCTTTTTGGCGGCGCCTGCTGTGGCTGCTGGGCTGGGTGCGGCCGCGGCTCTTGACGGTTGGCGTCACGCGAGGCGGTGAAGAAGCGGATGCTTGAATGCGCGTCCTGCAGATAATTCGCGACGATGTCGTCGCCGGCCATCGTCGCACTCTCCAGCGCGTCCTTGTTCTCCGGGATGATCGTGTTCCAGCGCTCCTCGCGTGGATTGTCGATGCTGATCGCGACGATTCTTCCCTTCGGCGCGTTGCGATCGGTCCGCACAAAGAAAGTGGTGCCGCGATTCCCGATGAAATCGTACTCCGAGTCCAGCTTGTCGATCAACTTCACCACCGGGTTGTCGATCTGCGGCTTTCCCGGATTGTCGAGATCGATGAAGTAGAGCCGGGTGCGGACGTCGGTTCCCTGAGAGATGGTGATCACCAGATACTGGCCGTCGTCGGTGACATTGCCGTTGAACAGCCAATCGGGTTGATCGGGGCGATCGTAAACCAGCAGATCGCGCGCCTGCTGCTGGCCGACACGGTGGTAATAGAGCTTATGGTTCTTGTTCGCGTTGGTCATCTTGTTGCCCGAAGTCGGCTCGTCGTAACGCGAGTAGAAAAACCCCTTGTTGTCGTGGGTCCACGTGATTCCGGAAAACTTTACCCACTTCACGACGTCGCTGAGCTCCTTGCCGTTGTTCACGTCGCGCACGTGAAGCTCCTGCCAATCGGATCCGCTGGTGGAGAGGGAATAGGCCAGGTAGTGCCCGTCATCGGAGGCCGCCGCACCAGACAGCGCCACCGTCCCGTCTGTGGAGAGACCGTTCGGGTCGAGCAGCATCCGTGGAGCGGCGTCCTTGCCGTCCTGCACATAGAGCACGCTCTGGTTCTGAAGGCCTGTGTTCTGGAAGTAGAAGTACCTGCCGTTCTGCTTGAACGGCGCCGAGAACCGCGCGTAGTTCCAGAGCTGTGTCAGTCGTGACTTGATCGCTGGCCGCTGGGGAATCGATGTCAGAAACGAGTCGGTCAGCCGGTTCTGCGCCGCCACCCACTCCTTCGTGGCAGGCGAGTCGACCTCTTCGAGCCACCGATATGGGTCGGTGATGGTGACGCCGTGATAGGTGTCAGCCTGGGTTCCGCGCGTGGCAGCCGGATAAGTGGGCGCGCTCGTCTGCGCGGTCAATGCGGCCGCGGCGAGCAAAAGAAGAACGACGGACGTTGGGGACGTCCTCAGAACGAACCGATTCATGGGAGCCTGGCCTGCAGGGCTAATGGGTTATGATGTACTCAATCTACGGCGCTTCGGCGGTTAGGTTCCACCTTGAATTGAATCACCTACAAATGGCGGTGAGCTGAATGGCCAAGGTTACGCAGTCAGCGCAGAAGGACCGGCAGTACTGGCTGCTCAAGTCGGACCCGGAAACCTTCGGTTTCGAGGAGCTGTGGAATTCGCCCAACCGGACCACCCATTGGGATGGCGTGCGGAATTTCCAGGCGAGAAACTACCTGCGGGACGAAATGAAGAAAGGTGATCTCGCCTTTTTCTATCACTCGGGCGGTGAAGCTCCGGCAATCGTCGGCATCGCCGAGATCATACGCGAAGGCTATCCCGACATCACCGCCGTGGACCCCAAAGACCCACACTACGACCCCCGGAGCAAGGGCGGGGAATCCCAGTGGTCGATGGTGGACATTCGGGCAGTCGAGCGCCTCCCGCGGCCGGTCACCCTCAGCGAGATGCGGGTCCGCCCCGAGCTGGCGCAAATGCCCCTCCTGCAGAAGGGCAGTCGCCTCTCGGTTCAGAAGGTTGGGGCTGCCGAGTGGAACGCAGTTCTGGCCCTCGCCAAGCAGGGTGAACCGGACAGTTAGAGGGGATTCCAGCAGATCTTTCCGGGTGTTACCTGACGGCCGGGTTGTTCTTCCCTGTTCTATGAAGACTGGTCGTCTCGCTCTTATAGTAGGAACATCCTTAGTCTTGGCCCTCCCCGTAACCGTCTGCGCGCAGGCGCCCGCTCGGGTGGTCAGGCCGGAACCTGCCCGGCCCCTCGACGATCTGCGACGGGTCGGAGCGCGCTATCAGCTCGATAATGTCAGCGATGTCGACGCCTTTCAGGACGCGACGCTGGAGTACGCCGAACGGCTTCCCATCGGCACCGTGGTCTTCGATGTGAACGGCGCCCGGCGGTATGGAATCAACGGCACCCAATTCGAGCTCCAGGCATATCCGCATCTTGGTAGACACAGCTACGTCTTTCTGGACGTGGCAGCGTCGCCATCCAAAGAAGTGTTCGTGCCGTTGCGCGTCTCCGCTGAGCCGTACTACAACTGGACGAATGGCTGGGAAGCGTCGGCCGGCGCGCAGTATCTCCAGACGACGGGAACCGACGTCTATACCTACACCGGCACGCTGGCCAGGTATTTCGGCAACTATTGGGTCTCCGCCCGGCCGTCGTACACTCCCGCGCCGAACAGCGACTCCTACGCGTGGGGCGTCACTGGGAGGCGGTATTTCGCCGATCGCTACGATTACGCCACGCTCTCTTTCACTCGCAGTGTCGGCGTCGATCCCAACGCCACCGACCCCACTAGCTTCACTCGCCAACCCAAGCTCGGGAGTTACACCGTCTCGCTCGATCGCCACCAGCCCATCGGGCGCACGCGCAGCCGCGCCGCGTACGGCATCGGTTACCAGCGAGAGGAGATAGCCCCGGGCAGATACAGACTGCACCGCACCGCGACCTTCGGTCTGGAGTGGTACATCCCTTAGTCGATGTCGCCCGTCAAAATTCTGGTGGCGGGCCTGCCCGCGGAAACCATCCGCGAGATCGGACTCCGGCTGCGTGATGTCTCGGTCAGCGAATTCGACAACGCTCAGAAGATGGGTCGTGCCGCGGCCCACGCCGAGACCGGCGTCGTCATACTCAGCGACGCCCTCCCGACGGAAGACGCGCTTTACATAGCACGACGCGCCAGAGATTCGAGCGACGAGATGCGAATCGCGTTCTGCATCTCGATGCAGCACGCTGAAACAGCTCTCCAGGCGGTGAAGGGAATCCACGTCGACCGCTTCTTTCTCGCGCCGATGAACATCGAGGAGATGCTGCGCGAGGTGGCGGCCATGTGCGGCGTCGAGGTTCTCCCGCCGCTTGCCACTCACGGCGACCACATTGCCGCCGCGATTCGCGACGCCTGGGACCGGGCCCGCCCGCTCACGCTACTGAAAGTCGACAAGCTCGATGACGCGGCGATCGCCCTTCTCGACAACAGTATTACCACCGACATCAGGAAGGCAGCCGAGTACGACGCGCACCAAATCGCCGAGGTCGCCGCGAAGTTCGGGTTCGAGAAGGCGGCGCGCGTGGCGAGAGACGTGGCCGAGCGTTTGTCGAGTCAGTCGCTCGCCGCTGTAGATGGCGTCGCGCTGTCGGAACAGCTGCTCGCGCTGCGTCAGAACCTCCTTGGCCCTGCCGCGGTCCCTTCCGCGGCGGCTCCCGCTCGCGTCGCGACACCCGGCGCCGCCGCCGGCGCCTTCGAGGAATCGCAGCTGGAAGGGCGTCGCGTCCTGGTTGTCGACGACGAGCCGATGATGTCTCGCGGGCTCTCCACCCTGCTGGGTCGACGCGGTATGGCGGTGACCGCCCTCAACGATCCGCTTCGCTTCTGGAGCGCTCTCGAGGAAGCCAAGCCCAATCTCATCCTGCTCGATCTGGAGATGCCCAAGATCAGCGGCACCGAGCTGTGCCGGGTGATCCGAAGCGATCGGCGCTGGAGCGAGCTGCCCGTGATCTTTCTCACCGGCCACACCGACCAGGCGAGCGTCCAGCGCATGTTCGCCGCGGGGGCTGACGACTACGTCGGCAAGCCGTTCGTCCCCGCAGAGCTCATGATGCGCATCGAGAGCAGGCTCACGGGTGTGAAAGCGCGCAAGGCGCCAGTCGAAACAGATCCGCTGACCGGTCTCGCGACTGCGATGAAGGCGACGGAGCTCATCGACCGTTTCCTCAGGCTGGCTCGGCGCAAATCCGATCCGTACTCGATCGCAGTGCTGCAGGTCGACGCGTTCGGCAGTCTGGCGGCCACTTTTGGCCGCGCGCTCAGCGACTCGGTACTGCGCGGAATCGGACAGCTGCTCCCGAAATCATTTCGCGCCGAGGACGTACCCGGCTGGTGGGGCGGCGCCGATTTCACCATCGGCATGTACGGCAGCAGCAAGGAGCACGGTGCGATCAAGCTGGCGCAGATCTGCGCGAAAATCGCCGAGCTCAATTTTCTGACCGAGGATGGGCGAAGGGTTCATGTCTCGTGCACCGGCGGCGTCGCCCAGTACCAGGCTGACGGCGACACCATTCCAGTTCTCCGCGATCAAGCCGTCAAGGCCCTCGAGCAGGCCCGCGCCGGCGGCGCCGGAACGCGCGTCGGCATTTGCGGCGTCAAAGCCATCGGGGCGATGACGCGCCGGGTGGATGTCGCGATCGTCGACGATGACGACGCGCTGGTCTCGCTGCTCCAGCACGCAATGGAAAGCCGGAGCATGCGTGTCGCCTGCTACGCCGACGGCGAGACAGCCGTCGCGGCGCTCACCGGCGCCGCGCCCGAAGTCCAGGCATCGGTCATCCTGCTCGGCGTCGACCTCCCCGCGCTCAATGGACTCGACGTGCTGCGCCGGCTCAAAGCGGGCGAAGTGACGCGGTCGAGCAACGTCGTGATGCTCACTTCGCGGACGGGCGAGCGAGACGTCCTGACCGCCCTCGAGCTCGGCGCGACGGATCACATCGCCAAGCCGTTCAGCGTGCCCGTGCTGATGCACAAGGTGCGCACGGTGCTCAAGCAGTCTCCGGCATGGTAAGCGTAGACCTCCTCAACATCGTCATGCTGATCGAGCTCGGGCTGCTCGCTCTGGCCGTGGCGTTGTTCTTCGCCCACGGCGTTTGGCTTTCTTTCACGCAGAAGCGGCTTTCCCGACTGACGGGAACGGGTCGCGACTCGCTGGCGCGTCTGGTTACGCGCGGGACCGTAAACGTCGAAGAGATGTCGGTGCTCCAGTCTCTTCCCAAGTACGTCCAGGTAATCGCTTTCCTGGAGATTTCGCGCAATCTGACCGGGACGGGGAAGGAGAGGTTACGCTTTGTGGCGCAGCAGATTGGAGTGATCGATCGCGCCCGCTCGCTGTGTGTGCATCGCCGCTGGCAGCGACGGTTACGGGGAGCCCGGGTTCTTTCGCAGCTCGACGTGCCCGATCCGCTGGTCCTGACGCTGCTCGGCGACGAGCACCCGGCAGTCCGCGCCCAGGCTGCCGAGTGGGCCGCATCCCAACCGTCGGTGCCTGTGATCTCGGCGATGCTTTCGCTGCTTGCCGATCCGGCGACCCAGGCGCGCTTCGCGGTTCAGAACGCACTGCTCCGGATGGGCAGGGTGGTTGCCGGGCCGCTCGGCGAATTTCTCGAGAGCCAGACGGGCCGGGCCGCCGAGGCCGGACTGCGCGTCGCGGAGTCGCTTGCCGCCCCGAGCTTCGATTCCGCGGCGCTGCGGCTCTCGCAATCGGATGACGTGGCGATTCGCGTCGCCTCGGCGAGACTGCTCGGAGCAATCGGCGATGCTCAGGCAGCGGAACGGCTATCGGCCATGATCCACGATGACGAGGCCCGTGTCCGCGCCGCCGTCGCCCAGGCGCTGGGCAGGATGCAGCATTGGCAGGCTGGCTCGCTGCTGGCGGAGGCGCTTCGCGACAGAACGTGGCGCGTGCGGCGTGAAGCCGGCCTGGCGCTGCGGTCGATCGGCGCCGCGGGCGCGCTGTTTTTGAGGCGCGCGCTCAAGAGCGACGATCGCTTCGCGGCGGACATGGCGCAGCAGGTTCTCGACCTCCCGGAAGCGGCGGCCGGATGAACGAGGTGATTTCGTCGCTCGTCAGCCAGCTGCTGGTGAAAGGCCAGTACGCTGTGCTGCTGTACTTTCTCGCCGTCAACGGCTGGTACCTGGTGCTGCTCGTCAGCTCGTTGCTGGAGCTGAGACACCACATGCTGCTCATTACCGACGAGAGCCGGCACCTTTTGCTCAGCTCGACGCTGTCGCCGACGATTTCCATTCTGGCTCCGGCATACAATGAGGAAGCGACTATCGAGACGAGCTTGCGCGCACTGCTCGCGCTGCAGTATCCGAATCTCGAAGTGATCGTGATCAGCGACGGCTCGAAGGATCGCACCGTCCAGGTGCTCTCCGAAAAGTTCGACCTGGTGCCGGTGAAGACGATCTACGAGCAGAGAATCAGGACCAAGCCGGTTCGCTCGTTGTACCGGTCTTCGACCTATCCATCGCTGGTGGTGGTGGACAAGGAGAACGGCGGAAAGGCTGATGCCCTCAATGTGGGATTGAGCTTCGCTCGCGGAGAGCTGGTGTGCGCGATGGACGCTGACACCCTGATCGAGGCGGACGGCCTCCAGCGAATGGTGCGTCCGTTCCTCTACGCCACTGACGTCGTGGCCACTGGCGGAACCATTCGCGTGGTGAACGGCTCGGAAGTGAAATTCGGCCGGGTAGTGAAGACCGCTGTTCCTACCAACATGCTCGCCGGTGTTCAGGTGGTCGAGTATCTGCGCGCGTTTCTGTTCGGCCGGCTTGGCTGGAACCGGCTGGGCGGGAACATCATCATCTCCGGCGCGTTCGGACTCTTTCAGCGGGAAGCAGTAGTCGATGCCGGTGGTTACCTCCACGACACCGTTGGTGAGGACATGGAGCTGGTGCTGCGGCTGAAGCGGCTGTCGTACGAGAACGGTGGTCCGGGCAGAATCGCTTTCGTCCCCGATCCGGTGGCGTGGACGGAGGTACCCGAAACGGCGAAATCGCTCGGACGGCAGCGGGATCGGTGGCATCGCGGGTTGGCGGACGTCCTGTGGCGTCACCGCCGGATGCTGCTCAACCCACGGTATGGGATTACCGGGCTCTTCGTTTATCCCTATTACGCGTTTGTGGAGCTGTTGGCGCCCGTAATCGAAGCGGCGGGAATCATCGGATTGGCATTGGGTCTCTTGTTCGGAATCGTCGACTGGAATTTCGCGGGGCTGTTCTATCTCACCGCTTATGGATTGGGAACGGCGCTCACGGCGTTTACGCTGATCCTGGAAGACCTGAGCTTCCATCGATACGACAGCTTCCGCGATCGCGTGCTCCTGTTCTGGTGGGCTCTCCTGGAAAATCTCGGGTACCGTCAGCTGACGGTTTATTGGCGACTTCGCGGTCTCTGGAAATTCGTCCGCGGCCGTAAGGATTGGGGCGTCATGGAGCGAAAGGGATTCCGACCGGTTACGGCGGCAGGCTAGCGGCGCACGCACTGGCGGCTTGATCGGCGCGCTGAATGTCGCCAATCTCCATTGAACAGGAATCCCAAGG
Organism: Gemmatimonadaceae bacterium; assembly: GCA_035997625.1. GTDB lineage: Bacteria > Gemmatimonadota > Gemmatimonadetes > Gemmatimonadales > Gemmatimonadaceae > UBA4720. Next base: position 4,264 of record DASYIM010000135.1, on the reverse strand, counting down.
GAGACAGAAATGCAGCGCGTCACTCTAATGCTCGCGGCGGTCATTTCGGTTTCGACGCTGGCTTGCGCGACGACGCCGCCGGGTACTGAAATCACCTCGAGCGATTTCGATCTCCTACCACTCGTTGGAGTCTGGCGGGGCAACTTCAACAGCTCGCAAACCGGCAGGGCCGGAACCGTTGCCTTCACCCTTCGCGCGGGCGCGTCCTCGGCACAAGGCAGCGTTGTCCTCATTCCTCGTCCCGACTCACTGCTGACCCCGGAAGAACGCGCGGTGGTGGAGAACGGTGGCTCGGGGGGTCGCTCGGTGGTTCCCATCACCTTCATCAGAAAGGAAGGCGGGACCATGAACGGAACTCTCGATCCTTATCGCGCGCCCGACTGCGATTGCATCGTGACGACGACGTTCCAGGGCACGTTCAGCGATGCCAACACAATCGTGGGCACTTACACCACCGTTCCGTCGAAAGCGGGTGCGAGCGTGACGGGCGGTACGTGGAAGGTGACGAGAGTGAAGCGCCTCTAGCCGGCGCGGTTATCTCCGGCCGCCGGATCGTCGTGGGCGGCGACCTCGAGGTGGAAACGGTGCAGGAATCGCTGGATGGCGGGCGCGAAGAGAAGTCCGACCATCGTGATGAACGTGACCCCGCTGAACAACGCGTAGAACCCGGCAAAGATGTGCAGATGCTCGAGCGCGACTCCCGGTAGCCGGGGATCGGGCGGCGGCCCCTCGCCCGAGAGAATCATCGCCGCATAGTAGAACGACTCCTCCCAGCCGAGCCGGCCGAACCAGTGGTAGCCGGACATTCCGATGAATAACCCCGCTCCAACCACGCCGGCCGCCACCGCGGTGCTTTGAATCATGTGGCGAAAGAAAGCGCCACGCGTCGGCATCGGCATCAACATGATCTGAGGATCCGGGAGCGGACCTGTCTTCCTGCGATTAAACGGCATTGACTCTCCTTGTCGCCTTCAGGACGATTATCACCAGCGACCGCGTTACGCTAAATTTTATGTAATCAACTGGAGAACAGGATGCCGAAGGCCGGTACGACCGCAACACCCCGAAAAAACGCGACAAAAACCGCTACCCCATCGGCCAGGACCGGCGGGAATTCCTCCAAGCCATCCGCGCCTGCTGCTGCTCCCGCCGGGAGCGCGCTCGAGATAAAGGACACCCGAACCAGTAAGAATTACACGGTTCCCATCGCCGAGTGCGCCATCCGCGCCACCGAGCTCAAGAAGATAAAGACTGAGAATCCCGACGATTCGGGTCTCATGAGCTACGATCCGGCGTTCCTGAACACCGCGTCGTGCCGAAGCGCCATCACCTACATCGATGGCGACAAGGGAATTCTCCGCTACCGCGGCTATCCGATCGAGCAGCTGGCCGAGAACGCTACGTTCCTGGAGGTTGCCTGGCTGCTCCGTCACGGCGAGCTGCCGAACCAGCAGGAGTACGACCAGTTCGTGCACGACATCACGTTCCATACGTACGTGCATGAGAACTTCCGCAAGTTCCTCGAAGGGTTCCGCTACGATGCGCATCCGATGGCGATGCTCAACAGCTCCATCGCCGGGCTGGCGTCGTTCTATCCATCGGCGCGCAACATCTTCGACGAGACGGAGCGCAACATCTCCATCGTCAGACTGCTGGCGAAGACGCCGACCATCGCCGCCTTCTCCTACCGCCATGTAAAGGGCCTGCCGTTCGTCTACCCTGACAATCGCTTGTCGTACGTCGAGAATTTCCTGTCGATGGTGGCCCGGATGACCGAGTCCAAGTACGAGGCCAATCCGATTTTCGCCAAGGCGCTCGAGATTCTCTTCATTCTGCACGCCGATCACGAGCAGAATTGCTCCACCAACGCGGTGCGGGCCGTCGGCTCGTCGCACGTCGATCCGTTCTCGGCGGTTTCCGCCGGAGTGGCGGCACTGTTCGGCCCGCTCCACGGCGGCGCCAATGAGCAGGTGCTGCGCATGATCAACGAGATCGGCAACGTCAAGAACGTCCCGAAGTTCATCGAGAGCGTGAAGAGCGGGCAAGGCGGCCGCCTGATGGGATTTGGTCACCGCGTCTACAAGAGCTACGATCCGCGCGCCAAGATCGTGAAGAAGCTGGCCGACGAAGTATTCAAGGTGGTCGGCGTCGACAAGGATCTGGAGATCGCGCTGGAGCTGGAGCGCATCGCTCTGTCCGACGACTACTTCACTTCACGGAAGCTGTACCCGAACGTCGACTTCTATACAGGTCTGATTTACCGGTCGATGGCGTTCCCGACGGACTTCTTCACGGTGTTGTTCGCTATCGGGCGCATGCCCGGCTGGCTGGCGCAGTGGGAGGAGATGCTGCTCGACAAGGAGCAGAAGATCGCGCGGCCACGGCAGATATACATCGGTCCCCAGGTCCGGCCGTACGAGAGCAAACTGACGCGTAAGACGCCGCCCTATAAGCAGCTCCACGACTAAGTCGCGGGGTCACGAGTGCCCGGGCCTCTGGTATCAACCGGAAGTCGCGCCACCAACCGACTTCTTGCCAATGATCACCTCGGCGGTCTGACCGGCGTCGCTCCACGCATCGCGCATTGCTGACCCGACCCGCGACGCGATTCTTGTTGGCGCCACTGCCAGCATCGTCGAGCCGGATCCGCTCAGCGTTGCCCCGAACGCTCCCGCGCTAACGGCCGCGCTCACCACGGAGTCGTACTCAGGAATGAGCGAGCGGCGGAACGGGACGTGGACGACATCGTCGAGGGCGTAGGAAAGAAGTTTCGCGTCTCCCGTACTCAACCCCTGCACCAGCGCTGCAGACTTGGCAATTGCGGCGACGGCGGTCCCATATGGCAGCGAGTCTGGCAGAACCGCACGCGCGGCAGATGTCTCGATCTCGATTTCGGGAACCGCGAAGACAAGTGCAATCTCCGGGTGAATGCGCAAGGGCGAAAAGGTGTACTCCTCACGGTTGTTGATGCTGAGGACGCCGCCGCCGAACACTGCTGGTCCGATGTTGTCGGGATGGCCCTCCTCGCGTGAGCACAGCGCGGCGATTTCTTCGCGGGAGAGGCCGAGTCCGAGGGATTCATTGGCCAGCATTGCCCCGGCTATCAGAGCGGCGGCGGAGGCGCCGAGGCCACGCGCAACCGGGATCGTCGAGCTCACCTGGTAGTCGACGCGCTTCGGCACCGGCTGGCTGCGCGACTGACACGCGAGCCGGAAACCCAGGTGCAGCAGATCATCTTCCGCTTTCTCGGCGAGATCGGCGACTGCGCCTGAGCGTATTACCGTCACGTGCTCGACACGTGCGCTTTCACTCACTTCGACAGAGGCAGATAGCCAGCGATCGACCGCTACGCCCACGCAATCGAACCCGGCACCGAGATTTGAAGTGCTCGCCGGCACCTTTACCCGCGCCTTCATCGGCCGACTTTCAATCATCTCGGCCGCTTCGTGGAAACCGAGTCTGCGAGGACTCGCTCTACGGCGCTGATCTCGGCGTCGATTTCGATCGGCGTGTTGGCCAAGGGCTGATCGGAATTCTTATGGTAGTCGATCAGGATGCCCGGGTCCTTCAGAATGTGTCCCGTGAGAACAGCGACTACCCGATCTCCGGCCGAGATCATCCCGTCGCGCGCAAGCCGCCGCGCACCCGCCACACTCGCCGCGCTCGCCGGCTCGCAACCAACTCCGCTGGCGTCGATCACTGCTTTCGCCTCTAGGATTTCGGCATCCGTCACAGTCAGAACAACTCCGTTCGTCTCGCGGATCGCGCGCACACCACGATCGTACGACGCCGGGTCGCCGATCTTGATCGCCGTCGCTACAGTCTCGGCGCGCACTGTCTTCCGCTCTGCGAACCCAGCGCGAAAACTCTTCGCGAAAGGCGCGGCGCCCTCCGCCTGCACGGCCGCCAGTCGTGGAGATGAATCGATGAGTCCGGTTTCACGCGCCAGACGGAGCGCCGCGCCAAATGCGGCGGTGTTGCCAAGATTTCCAGCGGGGAGCACGATCCAATCCGGTGCGCGCCAGCCGAGCTGCTGCAGCATCTCGAACACGATCGTCGTCTGACCAGCGATCCGGAACGGATTGATGGAGTTCGCGAGGTAGACGCCGAGTCGCTCCGACGCTTCTCGCGCCAGGCGGAGGCAGTCGTCGAAGTCACCGCGCACCAGAAGTGTGCGCGCGCCATACGCCAGCGTTTGGGCGAGCTTGCCGAGCGCGACTTGTCCCGCCGGCACGAGAACGATCGCCGGAATTCCTGCCAACGC
>DASYIM010000134.1:0-6175 GCA_035997625.1 Gemmatimonadaceae bacterium | reverse complement strand
CGTTCGTCGCCCTCGCTCCCTCCGTGCCTTTCAGGACGTCCGTGGAGTCGGGCCAGTCAAGGTCGAGCGATACGGCGAACGCTTTCTCGATGTGATCTCCAAGGCCGATGACATCGAAGCCGCCTGAAGCGTCAATCCGCGAACAATCTCTTTCTTCGTCATGACAACAGCATCTAGCAGACTCGTCGCAACTCGGATTTCTTTACTCGGAACACTGGTCGCCGTTTCCATTGGCGGGCTTTCAGTCGCATCGGCGCAAAGCGCCGGCGACCAACCTTCCGCGCCACTGCCGTTCGACCCCGCCGTAAAAGTGGGAACGCTCAGCAACGGAATGCGCTACTACATCCGGGAGAACCACAAACCCGAGAAGCGCGCCGAGCTGCGTCTGGTGGTCAACGCCGGTTCTGTGCTCGAGGATGCCGACCAGCGCGGACTCGCGCACATGGTCGAGCACATGGCTTTCAGGGGAACGAAGAAATTCGCCGACAACCAGATCTCCAGTTACCTGGAATCCATCGGCATGCGCTACGGTCCCGATATCAACGCCTTCACCAGCTTCGACGAGACTGTGTACGAGGTCACGATCCCCACCGATACGGCCGCGATCGTCGACAAGGGTTTTCAGATTCTCTCCGAGTGGGCGCACAACGTCGCGTTCGAGCCGACGCAGATCGAGAAAGAGCGGCCCGTCGTGATCGAGGAGTGGCGTCTTGGTCAGGGTGCCGAAAACCGGATGCAGAATAAGTGGTTCCCGGTTTTGTTCGACGGATCGAGATACGGAGAGAGAATTCCGATCGGACTCAAATCGGTTCTGGAGACCTACAAGCCGGCGACGCTGCGCAGGTTCTACGAGATGTGGTACCGGCCCGACCTGATGGCGGTCGTTGCCGTTGGTGATTTCGACAAGACCCAGATCGAAGGTCTCATCAAGCGCTACCTCGGCGCCATTCCGGCTGCCACGACGCAGAAGTCCCGTCCGGTGTTTCCCGTCCCGGCGCACGATAGCACTCTGGTCTCGACCAACACCGACAAAGAGGCCACGCGGTCTGTCATCCGGCTGCTCTACAAACAGCCCAAGCGCCTCAACACCACCGAGGCGACTTACCGCCAGCACCTTCTGGAGCAGCTGTTCGGGCAGATGTTCAACGACCGCTTCTCTGAAATCACGCAGAAGCCGAATCCGCCGTTCATCACCGCATACGCAATGCAGGGCGATCTCGTCAGGACGGCGGAGTCTTTTTCGCTGACGGCGATCGTCGCCGACAACGGGCTGCAGCGTGGTCTCAACGCGCTGCTCACCGAGGGCGAGCGAGTCAAGCGCTTCGGCTTCCTCCAGTCCGAGCTTGACCGGGCCAAGAAAGACACCCAGCGGGCAATCGAGCAGGCCTACGCCGAGCGGGACAAAACGAACTCGAGCGTCTATGCGTCGGCATACGCCTCGGCTTTCCTGCAATCAGAGCCATCGACCAGCATCCAGTACGATCGCGATGCGATCACACGGCTGTTGCCGGGCATCACGTTGACGGAAGTGAACAGGCTGACGGGCGTGTGGATGACCGACAAGAATCGCGTTCTCGCGACCACGTCGCCGGAGAAGCCCGGAATTATCACGCCGTCACGCGGCGAGCTGATGCTGTCGTTCGACGCGGTGAAGGGCGCCGACATCACTGCGTACTCCGAGAGCGCGCCGTCGCAACAGCTGGTCGAAAAGGATCCGCCTGGAGGCAAGGTGGTTTCCGAAAAGCAGGTCAAGGAGATCGGTCTCACCGAGTGGACGCTCTCGAACGGCGTTCGGGTGTTGCTCAAGCCGACCGATTTCAACGCCGACCAGATCACGTTCACCTCCTACAGTCCTGGCGGCGCATCGCTGTTACCGGACGCATCCTTCATCGAGGCGAGCGCGGCCGATCTGATTCCGGCAACCAGCGGCGTCGGCAAGTTCACCGTCATCGACCTGCAGAAGTTCCTTGCCGGGAAGCAGGTGTCCGTATTTCCGTCGATCGACGACCTCAGCGAAGGCATCTCGGGTAGCGCTTCGCAACGCGACGTCGACACGATGCTCCAGCTGGTCTACCTGTACTTCACCCAGCCGCGGCTCGACACGTCGCTCGTCAATACCTTCATCGGACGCTTCAAGGGAGTGCTCGCCAATCGAAGCGCGAGCCCGGAGGCTGCGTTCAGCGATACACTGCAGGTAACCATGGCGCAGCATAGCGTGCGGGAGCTGCCCGTTTCTGCCGCGACACTGGACCGGATCGATCCCTACAAGTCGTTCGATTTCTACAAGGACCGGTTCTCGGACGCGAGCGGCTTCACCTTTGTCTTCGTCGGCAACTTCAGTCCTGACTCGATCAAGCCTTTGATCGAGAAATGGCTGGGGGCGCTGCCGTCGACGGGCCGCAAGGAAACCTGGCGCGACACCGGGATCCGGCCGCCGTCGGGCGTCGTCCAGCGCGTGGTGAAAAAAGGTGCCGAGCCGAAGGCGCGCACCGCTCTCATCTTCACCGGCCCGTTCGAGTACAGCAGGTTGAACCGCTATCATCTGAGCGCACTCGCCGAGCTATTGAACATCAAGCTCCGCGAAGCGCTCCGTGAAAACATGGGCGGTACTTACGGGGTTAGCGTGAGTCCGAACGCGACCAGAGATCCATTACCATCCTACAGGTTCACAATCGGATTTGGCTCGGCCCCGGAGCGGCTGGAGGCACTGACGGCGGCGGCGATGGCACAGATCGACAGCGTCAAGAAATTCGGCGCGACGCCCGAGTATCTGACCAAGGTCAAGGAAGCAGCTCTGCGCTCCCGCGAAACGGCCCTCAAGCAGAATGGCTACTGGCTGGCGCAGATCAGCACCTTCGATCAGAGCGGGTGGTCGCTGGCGGAGATTCCAAACGGCGAGAAGTTGATCTCGAGCCTGACCAGCGACGATTTGCGGAAGGCAGCGGTGAAATACCTGCGAACAGACAATTATGTTCGTGTATCGCTTTACCCGGAGAATTTCCAGGGCGCCGAGAACCGATAAAGGCTACCAATGGACGACTCTCTTTACTTCACTGAGCAGCACCTCGCGGTCCGCAACATGGTGCGCGAATTCGCGCGCAGCGAAGTAGCGCCGGTTGCCGCGGAGCTTGACGCCAAGGCGGAGTTTCCGTGGGAGAACGTCCGCAAGATGGGTGAGCTCGGCCTCCTCGGCATTCCATGGCCGGAGGAGCTCGGCGGTGCGGGACTCGATCTACTGAGCTACATGATCGTGATCAACGAGATGGCGAAAGTCGACGCGTCACACGCCATCACCATCTCCGCGCATACCACGCTGGGGACGTCGCCGATCGTGAACTTCGGCACCGCCACCCAGAAGAAGCGATACGTTCCGCTGCTGGCCAGCGGAAAGGTACTGGGCGGGTTCGGTCTCACCGAGCCCAGCGCCGGGAGCGATGCCGCCAGCACGCGCTCGACCGCGGTGCGCAAAGGCTCTCACTACGTCCTCAATGGGAGCAAGATTTTCATCACCCACGGCGGGGTCGGCGAGGTCTTCGTCGTCACGGCGGTGACGGAGCCGGGCCAAGGCACCAGGGGAATCAGCTCTTTCATCGTCACCAAGGAGGCCAGCGATCTCGACAAGGCCGGCGGAATCGGTGACGACGAGAGCCTGCCCAGGATGAAGGGTTTCCGCTCCGGCAAGAAAGAGGATAAGCTCGGTTGGAGGGCGTCGGATACCCGATCCCTGATATTCGAGGACGTCGAGGTGCCGGCAGAAAATCTGCTGGGCGAGGAAGGCGAAGGCTTCAACAATTTCATGCGCACCCTCGATTCTGGCCGTGTCGGCATCGCCGCCCTTTCGCTTGGGATCGCCGAGGGCGCATTCGAGCAGTCGCTTCGCTACGCCACGCTCCGAAAGCAGTTCGGCCAGCCCATCGCCAACTTCCAGGGAATTCAGTTCCAGCTCGCGGATATCGCCACGGAAATCGAGGCGGGGAAGCACCTCATGTTCCACGCAGCCTGGCTGGCCCAGAACAAGCAGCCGTTCACCAAGCAGGCGGCGATCGCGAAGCTCTATTGTTCCGAGGTGGCGATGAGAACAACGATCAAGGCGATTCAAATTCACGGCGGTTATGGATACACCAAGGAGTATCCGGTCGAGCGGATGTTCCGGGATGCCAAAATCTGTGAGATCGGCGAGGGAACTTCGGAAATCCAGCGCATGGTGATCGCCCGCAATCTTCTGAAAGAGTTGGCTGATTGACCTACTCCGAGGTAGCCAAGCGGCTACGACTTCCACTCGGCTTCGTACTTGGGATCGCGTACCTGATCTTCGCCCGGCCGACCCTTCTCACTCTTGCGGTGGGGGGTGCGATCGCCTTCGTCGGAGTGCTCATTCGCGGTTGGGCTTCCGGCCATATCTCGAAGAATGAGCGACTGGCCACCAGCGGGCCGTACGCGCACACCCGCAACCCGCTCTACTTCGGCAGCTTCCTGATTGCGGCAGGCTTCGCCATCGCTGCGCATTGGGCGTTGTTGCTCCTAGTCGTCGCGTTTTTCGCGCTGATATACGCGCCAACGATGCAGCGGGAGCGAGCCAATATCGCCGGCAGATTTCCCGAGGCGTACGAGGCGTACGCCGCCAACGTTCCGGCATTCGTCCCCCGGCCGACGCCGTGGAAGGCAACCCACCCAGACGACGAAGGCGCGTTCAGCCTCGCCCTGTATATGAAGCACGGCGAGTGGAAGGCTGGCCTGACCTATGTGCTCGTGATGGTGTGGCTCATCTATAGAACAGTGACCGGAATCTGAGTGGGCAGTCACATAACTGGTGCAAGACTACTCCAAGGCCAGCAACAGTCGCACGTCCCGTAAGTCGTTGTCGTCGTTGCGGAAACATACTGTGGCCCGGTAGATTGTCCCCACTGACTGTTGCTCCCTATGCATGAGGATTCCGCGCGACTCGCGGGTCCTGGACACATGGATGGGGAGTGCTGATGGTGAAGACCTTCGCGAAATCATAACGCGGCCCTGTAACACGACCGCGCGGACTTTTTTGGAACCGTTTCTCACTTCGCCCGCCGAGTCGCCGGGCGATGGGTGAACGGTGAACAATGAAAAGAGAAATCCTCATTAACGCGGCTCCGCGGGAAACCCGGATCGCGATTCTGGAGGACGGGAAGCTCGTTGAGCTCCTCGTCGATCGTCCAGACAACCGACGAATGGTCGGTGACATTTATTTGGGCCGGGTTGACGCTGTACTCCCCGGAATTCAGGCAGCCTTCGTAGACATCGGTACCGAGAAGAGCGCCTTCCTTCATTCCTCGGACCTCGTCAGGGAGACCGCTGAAGAAGCGGAAGATGAAGACGAGGACGACGACGACGTCGTCGACGTCGACGAGCTACCCGAGAAGAAGAACGGCAACGGGAACAATGGCAACGGACGCCGCGCCAAGGCCCCGCTGATCCAGGAAGCGCTCAAGCGCGGCGCGGATATCCTGGTTCAGGTCTCGAAGGAGCCGATATCGACCAAGGGCCCGCGGGTGACCGCGCAGATCTCTTTGGCCGGCCGGTTCCTCGTCTATATCCCTGATTCCTCGAAGGTGGGCGTCAGCCGCAAAATCGGCTCGTCGGCCGAGCGGGCCCGACTCAAGGAACAGGTCCAGGCGATCCTGCCCGACAAGTCGGGCGGAGTGATTGTCCGAACGGTCAGCGAGGACGTCACGCCGGAAATGCTGGAGCGCGAGCTCAAGAGCCTCATGGCCCAATGGAAGAAAATCAAGCGGAAGACCCACTTCCAGAAGGCGCCGTCGCTTGTCAATCGCGAGAGTGGGCTGACGAGGGGACTGGTGCGCGACATCTTCAGCGATAAAGTCGACAGCCTGACGGTGGACTCGAAGCAGGTGTACAACGAGATCGCCGCCTATCTGAAAGACATCGCGCCCGACCTCATCTCGAGGGTAAAGCTCCACGAATCCCAGGTGCCGCTGTTCGACACCGCGGAGATCGAAGAAGAGATCAGGGACATCTTCAAGCGTCGCTGCGACCTGCCTTCCGGCGGGTACCTGATCATCGAACCCACCGAGGCGCTGGTCTCGATCGATGTGAACTCCGGCCGCTACACCGGTAAGAAGGATCCGGAGAAGACGGTCCTGCGCACCAATATGGAAGCAGCGCAGGAGGTCGCGCGCCAGCT
>DASYIM010000133.1:0-15452 GCA_035997625.1 Gemmatimonadaceae bacterium | reverse complement strand
GCAGTGGTTGTAATAGACGACGGGCCGATCGGAGGAGGCGAGACCAGCAGAACCACCGCTCACCTCACGGCCGCGTTGGATGATCGGTACTACAACATTGAAAGGCTTCACGGCGAGGAAGGCGCTCGCCTCGCCGCCGAGAGCCACATGTCGGCGATTCACCGTGTCGAGAGCATCGCTTCGATGGAAGACATCGACTGCGAGTTCGAGCGAGTCGAAGGATATCTGTTTCTCGGCGGCAAAGACACACGCAAGGAGCTCGAGAAAGAGCTGGCCGCTACGCACCGCGCCGGACTCACCGATACCCAGCTGGTCGACCGCATTCCCTTTTCATTCTGGGACAGCGGACCCGCGCTGCGTTTCCCACGTCAGGCGACCTTTCATCCACTCAAGTATCTCAAGGGTCTTGCGCGCGCGATCCTCCGCGATGGGGGACGCATATACACTGGAGTTCATGCCGAACAAATCGTCGACGGCGAGCCCGGGAAGATCACGACTGCCGGCGGTCATGTCATCAGCGCTGACAACATTATCGTCTGCACCAACACGCCAGTGAATGACTGGCTCATCATCCACAGCAAGCAGGCTGCCTATCGGACCTACGTTATCGCCGCTCGGGTTCCCAAAGGCGCGGTGCCGCACGGACTGTATTGGGATACCCCTGACCCTTACCACTACATCCGCCTTCAAATCGCCGAGGATTCGTCGGGAGGCGAGCTGGATTACGAGCTGCTCATAGTCGGCGGCGAAGATCACAAGACCGGTCAGGCGGAAGACACCGAAGAGAGGTTCGTGCGGCTCGAGCAATGGACTCGCGAGCGCTTTCCGATGGTCGAGCGGATTGAGTATCGCTGGTCCGGTCAGATCATGGAGCCGGTCGACTACATGGCATACATCGGGAAAAATCCCGGCGCCGACCAGCACATCTGGATCGCAACAGGTGATTCAGGAAACGGAATGACACACGGCACTGTTGCCGGCATCATCCTCAACGAGTTGGTCCAGGGACGCAAACACCAATGGACGAAGCTTTACGATCCATCTCGAGTGAGCTTCAAGGCGTCGCCGGAATACGTCAAGGAGAACGTCAACGTCGCTGGGCAATACAAGGACTACTTCACCAAGGCTGATCTGGACGACGTCGATGCCATCAAGCCCGGCGACGGCGCCATCGTCGGAACAGGGTCTGGCAAGATCGCCGTCTATCGTGACGAGCGCGGCAATATCCACCAGCGGTCGGCGGTCTGCCCTCACCTGTACTGCATAGTTCGGTGGAACGAGACCGAAAAAACGTGGGACTGTCCATGTCACGGCTCACGGTTCGACCCTTACGGCGGCGTGGTCAACGGCCCCGCTATAGTCGGGCTTTCTCCGGTTTCGAAGGAGCGGAAGAAGCAGAAGACCGAAGCGAAGCAGTAACTCGGTGATGCTTCCCGTCGTCGACGAGGCTGATCGCCTCTTCGACTCGATGGCCATCGACCGTCAGTTCGACCAGTCCGCACTGTACTCCATCCCGATTCTCGACCACGATCTCGTACGTCGAAGATCTGAATCGATATTCGATTGTGAACTGCTTCCAGCTGTCCGGGATACACGGTTTGATGAACAGCCGCTCGCCACGCTGCTGAAATCCGAGAATCGCTTCCAGCGCCGTGCGGTACATCCAGCTCGCTGAGCCAGTGTACCATGTCCATCCGCCGCGCCCGAGATGCCCCTGCGCAGTGTAGACGTCAGCGGCAACGACGTACGGCTCGACCTTGTAGACATCGACTCCCTGTGCGGTGTCGGCATGCGTAATCGGGTTCAGCATCTGGAACAGTTCGAAGGCGCGGTTACCATCACCCTGTAGCGCCGTCGCCAGCACCGCCCACAGCGCCGCGTGCGTGTACTGAGCTCCGTTCTCGCGCACTCCCGGCAGGTATCCCTGAATGTATCCGGGGTCATGAGTCGTCTTGTCGAACGGCGGCGTGAGCAACATGATGAGCCGCGCATCTTCACGCACCAGATACTTGTTGAGCGATTGCATCGCCTGGCGCGTGCGATCCGGACGGCCCGCGCCCGAGATGACGCTCCAGCTCTGCGCGATCGAGTCGATCTTGCACTCGTCGCTGGTGCGCGACCCCAGAGGTGAGCCATCGTCGAAGTAGGCACGACGGTACCACTCACCGTCCCACGCCGATGCCTCTACGGCCTGGGTGTATGACTCCGCGGTTTTCAGCAGCTCGTCACGCGCCTGAGTATCGCCGCGCTTGTCGGAGTGGGTTGCGAACTTCCGTAGCGTGGCGATCAGGAACCAGGCGAGCCATACGCTCTCGCCCTTGCCCTCGATTCCCACCCGATTCATTCCGTCGTTCCAGTCACCGCTGCCGATGAGCGGCAATCCGTGCGGGCCCGTTGTGCTCGCTCGACGCAGTGCGCGCAGGCAGTGATCGTAGATGCTTCCCGTTTCGTCAGCGACCTTGGGCAGATCGTAGATCTCGTGCTCGTCGGAATTGAGCTCGCGCATCGTCAGATACGGCACATCCACGTCAAGGACTCCGCTGTCGCACGAAACGTTGACGTAGTGATCGACGACGTATGGCAGCCAGACGAGGTCGTCCGAGAATTTCGTCCTGACGCCGCGGCCACTCTGCGGATGCCACCAGTGCTGGACGTCCCCTTCCACGAATTGGCGCCCCGCCGCGCGGATGATGTGCTCGCGGGCGATTCCCGCATCGGCGTACACGAAAGCCATCGCGTCCTGTAGCTGATCCCGGAACCCAAATGCGCCGCTCGACTGGTAGAGCGCTGTGCGAGCCCACATCCGGGACGACAGCGCCTGATACAGCGACCAGCGATTGGCCATCAGGTCGAACGTCGGCTCTGGAGTCTTCACCTTGATGGTGTCCAGTCTCTTTCGCCAGCTCTCCGCGTTCGACTCCACCGCCTGGGTCGCGGCGGCCGGCGAGCGATGCCGGCCGATGATCTCGCGCACGACATCCTCGCCCTCCGCGGCCCCCAGGAGCATGACGATGTCGCGCGACTCGCCGGGCTCGATTGTGACACTCACCTGCAGCGCGCAGCAGGGATCGATCGTCGCGCCGATTGCCCCCGATAGCCCTGCACGCTCCAGCGCCGCCGGACTCGAGATCGTTCCGTTCCTGCCAAGGAACTCGCGCCGATCGGCCGTATAGTACGCCACTCGCTCGCTGATTGACGCAAAAGCGACTGTCTCGGCGAATTGCGCGTCGAAGTAGTTCCGGGCGAACATCGACTGTGTCGGCTCGTCGAAGCTGGTGCGAATCTGATACTGCGTCAGCTCACGGGTGACGCCTAGCACCCACTCCAGATACCAGGTGAGTGTGAGTTTCTTCCGCGTTGTGGCATCGTTGCGCAGGGTCAGCACGCTGATCTTCACCGGATCGGTTTGATCGACTCCGATGCGCAGCGAGCTCGCCAGCCCTTCATGGGTGTGATCGAACACCGAGTAGCCGGGGCCGTGCCGCACCTTGTATGGCGTCGGCTCGTGAATCGGCAGTGCAGTTGGTGTCCATAGGTCACCGGTTGAGTCGTCACGCAGGAAGACGCAATCGCCGGCCGGATCACGCACCGGATCATTGTGCCACGGCGTGATCCGATAGAAGAAACTATTTCCCGCCCAGGTTGTCCCGCTCCCTCCCTCGCTGGCAATGAATCCAGCGACCGGATTCCCGACAACGTTGACCCATGGTGCCGGCGGCAGATCGCTTCCGGTAAGGTGTATCTCGTATTCGCTGTCGTTGTTGAATCCGCCCAGACCGTTGAAGCACTGGAGGCCCGTGCCCGGGTCCGCTGTTTCGGCGTGAATCGGCACGGTGCCGAGGGGCACGATGTCGCGATTCATGATCTCCAGCTTGGGAGGATATCTGTCTTCGATGCCTGGGAACTCGAGGAAATTGCCGAGTCCGAGCCCGTCGCAATTGACCTGCACTCTCGCCATCGCCTTGAGAAGAGTGATGTCCTCGGGCTTGAGCAGATCCGCGCGACGTATGAACACGCCGCCTGGACGATCGAGCAGTCCGGCTTCGCTCGACGCCATTGCCGTCGCCAGCAGCTCGTCGCTCAGCTCCTGCATGTAGGTGAACGGATGCATGTTGAGAATCACGAGATCACATGTGATTCCCTTGAGCCTCCAGTAGTGATGCGTTCTCAGTAGTTGCCTGACGCTCGGCATCCCTACCTGGCTTTCCACCGTCGCCAGCAGAATGGGCCAATCACCGGAGATTCCCAGCGACCACAACGCCTGTTGCCCGAGTTTGTTCTCTTCCACCGCGCTCTGCGCGGGACGGAATCCCGGATGCGGGAACATCAAGTGTCCGGCGAGATCCTGATAGAGCGCCGCATCCGCCGGAGCGATTCCAAGGTCGCGGAGCTCGGCCTGCGCCTGCGCCCACGACAGATCAAGTGCGCGCCGCGCGCTGTACGGATCGTGATAAAGATCCGCCAGTTCGATTGCCCGTTCCTTTTTGTCGGTGACGAACGTCGTGAACGCCACGTGCGCCGACCCGCCAGGTGGGATCCGCACCCGCACCCGCAGCGAGAAGATCGGGTCCAGCACGGCGCCTACCGTTCCTGTCAGCGCCGCGCCTTCGTCCAGTGCTTCCGCGTTTCTCACCGACCGGCCTCGACCGATGAATTTCGCCCGGTCAGTCTCGCAGCTGACTTTCCCGACCGCTTCGGGGCCGAACGCCACGACGTGCGCGCACCAGATCGCCGCTTCAGTCGCCGAGCGTGGCCGGCGCGTCGCCAGCAGCGCCGCGTTCGCCTCGTCGAACTCTGTCTGGACGAAGAGATTGCCGAACGCCGGATGCGCGCGGTCGGCATCCGGCGGAGCCAGCACCACTTCCGAGTAGCTGGTCAGCTCGATCTCTTTGGCTTGCAGCGATCGGTTGGTGAGGATAACGCGCCGCACTTCGGCGGCGTCGTCCGATGCGACGGCGATCTCCGTTACTGTATCGACGTCTCCGTCGCGCCGGATGAAGGTGATGCGATCGCTGGCGAACAGGACCCGGTACCATTGAGGCTCGGTTCCCGACGGCTGATGCGCCGTCGACCAGACATGACCGGTGCTCATGTCCTTCACGTAACACCACTGTCCGTAATTGTCTCGCGTGCTGTCATGCCGATAGCGCGTCACCGCCAGATTGCCGTACCGACTGAATCCGCCGCCAGCGTTGGTGATGAGCGTGGTGTACGGCACGTTGCCGAGGATGCCGACGACGGGTTGAGGGGTGTGTGGAGTCTCGACCTCGCGCACGGCCGGCTTTTCCATCTCGCTCGGCACACGTGCCGCAGCATCACCCTGGACGTCCTGCATTACCAGACGGCGCGGAATCCGTTCCTGCAGCACCAGCTCCGCCGAACGTACCAGCGGATCCGTATGGAAGCGGCGCGGCCAGATCTGTCGATTCAACGCGTTATTCAGCGCGACGATGCTCATGCCAATGTGATGCGCCATGAACGTGGCTACCACGGTTTTTCTGGAACCCGGAGCTGGCCTCGTGTAGTCGAGCGCATCACGGAATCCGTATGGGCCAAGCGCTCCCTCGGCTTCCAGCGTCGCCAGATTCTTGAGCGACTGGCGTGGCTCGACCAGCATGGCCAGCAGTGTCGCGTATGGAGCTACCACCAGCTCCTTGCTCAACCCCCGCTTCAGCGCCAGATCGGGAACACCGAAACCGCGATACTGATAGGTATGCAGCCTGTCGCGCACCGCATAGGCAGACTCGGACACGCCCCATGGCACGCCCCGCTCAGCTCCGTACGCGATCTGACGCTTCACGCTTCCCTTGTGCGTCTGATCCAGCAGCGTGAACGGGAATGTCTGCATCACCAGTGCCGGCATTAGGTACTCGAACATGCTACCGCTCCACGACAGGAGCGTTCGCGTACCGGCGGTTGCGGTCAGCGACCGCCCCAGTCTGAACCAGTGATCGACTGAGACATCGTCCTTCGCCACCGCCATGAACGAAGCGAGTCGCGACTCGGACGCGAGCAGGTCGTAGTACGAGTTGTCGACGGCGTTGGTACCGATGTGATAGCCGATCGTGAACAGCTTCCGCTTCTCGTCATAGAGAAAGCGGAAATCCATCTCTACAGCGTAGGCGTGCGCTCGCTCGGCGATAGCTGTCAGACGCTTTACATCCTGTTCGCTGCAGGACTTGTCCTTCATCAGCTCGTAGCACGCCTGCTTCAGCGCGATCAGGTGGCCGGCAAGGTTTCCGCTGTCGACCGTTGATACGTATCCCGGCTCGAGCACTCTCAGCTCGTTCAGGTCATACCAGTTGAAGAAGTGACCGTGGAATCGCCGCATTCTCTCCAGCGACCGGAATACCTTCTCAACACGATCGATCATCTCCGACAACGTGATGAATCCGAGATCGACGGCGCTGACGGTCGAGAGCAGCTGCAGCCCGATGTTGGTCGGCGAGGTGCGTAGCGCAATTACCGGTTCCGGATCTTCCTGGAAATTGTCCGGAGCAAGCCACTGCGTTTCCTCGGTTACGAACTTCTCGAAGTAGGCCCAGTGTAGCTTGGCGTAGCGAAGCGCCGCCTGACGCTCAGTTTCTGTCAGATGGATCTCGCCCAGGATCGCGGGGCTGCTTAACGCGAACGCGATGCTCGGGCTCGCCAGCCAAAAGAGCACGAGCGGCAATGTCCCCAACACGAAGAGATATCGCTCGCTCGAGCTGGCGCCGGCTCCGACCGTGACGTGGAGGCCGATCAATACTCCGAGCGCCAGGCCAAGCGCCGTAACCGGCCACATTTTCCGCCACGTCTCCAGCTGCGATCCGACACCCAGCGCGCGCTCCACCTGAGAAGCCGTCTGCCACTCGAGAAGGTTTCTGCAGCTGATGAACAGCCTGTAGAGAGTGCGAATGATCGCGTCGGCTGATACCACTGCCTGGTGAGGCAGGAAAACGACGGCCAGTCCGAACTGCTGGACATTGGTGATGGCATCCCGACCCACTGCCATGTAGTAGGCAAGCCAGGATTGATCCCGCGGCGGTCGCATCAGCGAAATTGCCAATGAGAACAACCACGGGAACGCAATCACAATCAGCACCAGCGCCGTCCACTGCAGAATCGAAGCTGCCGGGAGCAATGCCCATCCGGACAGCAGCATTGCCAGCTGGAAAATTTCGACGAGACTCCGCCGCAGATTGTCGAGGATTTTCCAGCGTGATATTGCCGACAGGCGGTTCTGCATCGGCCCGTCGGGGCCCGGCACCGTTCTCTTCAGCCATCCCAGCAGCTGCCAGTCGCCGCGAATCCACCGGTGCTTCCGACGCGTGAAAGTCAGGTACCGGGCGGGGTAGTCGTCGTAGACTTCGACATCGGTCGCCAGTCCGGCTCGCACCCAGTTCCCTTCGATCAGATCATGACTTAGAAGAGTGTTCTCCGGGAAGCGACCGTGAGTCGCCTGCTCGAACGCGTCGACGTCGTAGATCCCTTTGCCCGTGAAGCTTCCTTCGCCGTACAAATCCTGATAGACATCGGAGACCGCCGTCGTGTACGGATCGACGCCCGGGTGACCCGAGTGAATCGAGGCAAAGACCGAACGGTGCGCGCTGGTAAGTGACACGCCGACTCGCGGCTGAACGATCCCGTACCCTTCCGTGACACGGCCGATTCGATCGTCGTAGTGAGCCCGGTTCAACGGGTGGGCGATAGTCCCGACCAGCACCTGCGCGGCATCACGCGGCAGCACCGTATCCGAGTCGAGCGTGATTACGTAGCGGACGAACTTCAACCTGCTCGTATCGCCAACGATTGTGCTGAACGCGTCCTGCGCATCACCTCGCAGGAATTTGTTGAATTGGGCGAGCTTGCCGCGCTTTCGCTCCCATCCCATCCACACATTCTGTTTGACGTTCCATAGTCGCGGACGATGGAACAGGAAAAAGACATCCTCCGCGGCGTTTCTGTATTTCGCGTTGAGCGCTCTGATGCCCGCCGACGCGACGGCAAGAATTTCCTCATCGCCCTCCCGGTGCTCTGTCGGCGAGTCGGTAAAGTCGCTGAGCAACGCGAACTGGAGGTTCGGATCGCGATTGGCGAGATACTGCACCTCGAGATGCTCGAGGGCTTCATTCACTGCCCGGATGCTGCCCAGCAGTGTCGGCACCACCACTGCTGTCATGTACTCTTCGGGAATTCCGTCGTCGCGCAGCTCCAGCTTGGACAGAAGTCGGGGTGGCATCAGCATCGTTATGAGCTGATTGATGACGCTGATGCCCATCTCGCTCGCCGGGATGAGCGCAATCAGGCCGATCGCCAGACGAACGAAGGGTGAGACTCCCTCGATGACCTCCAGAATTGTTACCAGCGCCAGAGTCGTGAAGATCGATATGCCGCCGAAGTAGAGCGTGTTCGGGTGGCGCTGCGTCCATCTGTACAGCCATTCTCCGGGCGGTGGAGTGTATCCGACCCGCTCTTCCAGAACGCGGCGTCCCTTGTCGACAAGGAAATAGCCGACGTGCGCGTGACGGGCATCGCCAGGGTCCGCTAGCTTGGCCAGTGAGACGACCTCGCTGGCAATCTCTTCCTCCGGCCGCTTTACACGCTTGCCAATGTGCTCGACGACGTGGCGATAGTGATCGCGGGTACCAAAAGTCATCGAAGCGTAGTGGCCGCTCGGATCGCTACGAAGCAGCTGCTCCGTTACGCTCTGTGACTCTACGAAATCCTTCCAATCGAGTCTGGATATGGTCCGGAGACTCGTGATGCTGTTGGCGACTGTTACCTGCGTCAGAGCCACGCGACGATTCGATCGGGTCGCCGCTTCTTCCGCGCTTGGCCCATCCTCGGCGATCCATTGCTCGAGCCAGATTAGCGGCGTGAAATTCGTCTGGTAGGAACGAACCTGTTGAAGGAACCGCGCGACCCATGTCGGTGTGAATGGCGGATGGTCATCGACAAATGCAGCCAGTGCCGCCGCCAGCGCTTGCGGAGATTCCTCGCTCGCTTCACGCAGCCCAGCCGCGGCACGATCCGCGGACTCGACTTCCTGGAGACGCGCCGCAACACGCAATGCCATCCGCCGAATGTTCTCGACGAGTCCCAGCCGAAGCATCGTCGGGATCGCCCACAGCTCGCCCATGCGCAGCGCGGTGACCGTCTGATACTCGCGCACAAACAGCGTGATGTTGTCGAGATCGAGGTGGCCTTCCGTGTGCGCGATCAGCTCGATCGCGACTTCATAGGCACGGGGATAGCCCGCTAACGAACCCGTCGAGAGCTTGGGCAGCTCCTCGTAGTAGCTCTTGGGAAGACTCGTCCTGATTTCGCGGATGTGCTCCTGGACGATGTAGAAGTTGTCGAGCAGCCAGTCACCCGCGGGGCTGATGTCCAGCCCACGCTCGGCGCCGGCATTCAGCTCGTGATAGACGCGGTCGAGAACCTCTTTTGTGTCGTCGAGGCGAAGGAGTAGAGGGCCCGAGCCCCGCTGCTTCTGTGCGGGAAGCAGGTGATGCCCGCGCGCGACCGCCCGCGCCCGCTCGCCCAGTCGCTCGAGACCAAGAACCTCTCCGCGAATCGGACCGACGAGTTCCTCGCCGGCTCCATTGCGGGAGCGGCGGAACAGGCGACTTAGAATTGTTGTTGGAGCTTTGGGCGGGATCGCTGTTGCCACGTCACGTACTCAACGCCAAAGATGTGCCGCCCCCGGAAAGGGCTGCCGCCGCAAAATACCCCTTTTTATCTACTCGGCGTAATACGCCTGGATGCAGAGAGTCACCAGAGTCTGCCGCATGCGCTCGTGAACCTCCACGTTTTGCGGTCGCGTCGACTCTGCAAGCGAGTTCCACATCTGCTTGAAAACGATTATGAGCTGCTCCGGATTGATCTTCTTCTGGCGCGCTTCGACGCCGACCTGCCTGAGAAGTGTCGTCAGTTCCTGAGTGGGGGCATCCGGTCTTTTCAACTGTTCCGCGAATGCCGCCTGCAAATCCCTGATCGTGCTTTCTGACAGTTGGTTCACGCGCGATTGGAGCAATAGTTTTCCGACCCTTCCTCACAGGCGGGAAGGGTGGACATTTGTTCCCGTCAATATCTATGGGGTTCACCTGACATGCTAGTGACACAGGAGGTCCGTAAGTTGCCGGGCTGAGCGCGACTCCTCGACGGTTGGGCTTTGTTGGCCAAAGTGTTGATTCTCGCGCGCGAAGAAGTGGTCGCCGCGTTGTTGGGTTTGATGGTCGAAGTGTCTGGGTTCGAGCCGAGATTCGCCGACGGGAATGAGACAGCCGAGACTGTCATCAAGAGCGAGCATCCACACGCGGTACTCATCGATTGCGATCACCCGGAGCTGAGTAAGGATCTGATTGAAGTCATCAGAACCTCGGGAGCTCGTTCAGTCCTTTTCAGCCCGCGCCGGATGCAGTCGGAGGTTACCAGGCTCGCCTCGCAACACGGAGCAAACGCTTTCACTCTTCCCATTGAGCCCGAGGTCTTCATCAGAATCCTGAAGAGCTGATACTGCCAGGTTACTCTACAGTGTGCCTGAGCTCCCCTAACGGATCCTGATTCCCCCCATCAGGCGGAATAGAGTCGCATCCGCGGGTACTGAATAGACCTGGGCGCCAATATCCAGAATTCGGTGAAAGACGGCAGTGAAACCGCCAAACAGGGCTGCCCGCGTGACTGGGCTTTCGAGCTGGACCTGAGTCTGGTCGACATCCCCATTCCCATTGGTAAAGCCGACCTGGAAGTGGGGGTCTATCCGGTTGGCCCCCAGCCCTCCGTAGAACGAGAGGCCACCATCACCCGGAGCGAAACCCGCCGCAACTTCACCACCGAACATGTCCGGGTGAAAGGTATCCTTCGATGGGTTTGTCCCGAAGCAGGGTTCCGATGGAGACGTCTGCTGGAGTTGAGACTCGGGGCAGGTGATTGCGCCCTTCACATTCCCGAACGTACCGTGGAATCGAGCCATGACTGTCGTTCCGCGTGCCGGGCCGACGGCGTAATGATGCGCGTTCGAGATGGCAAAACTGAAAAGATTTGGAGTGGCACGGGCTATCGTGACGGGGGGAAGGTACCCTGCCTCGAACGCGAAGCCGAACGGAAGTCCGACTGTAATTCTCGGCCGGCCGAACACCGGCGACAGCGATGTGTGTTCGCTTTTTTGCGTGAAGCACGCTCCGGTTTGTTCGATCGTAGGGTCGGGCTTGGGTATGTACTCGCCCTCCGCTCCAAATCTGAGACTGGCAGGCGGCAAAACCTCCGGCGCGCCGGCCATCGAAAAAACGATCGGCGCGGTGTAAAAGGCGAGCAGTTTTCCCTCGTTACTGCTGCTTTTTACCTCGCACTGCGCAATTGCATCTCCATAGCCGGCGAAAAGAAATACTCCTACCAACAGACCTCGTCGCATCATTTCTCCTGTTCGAAACCGTGGGTGGGCATGGCAGGAAATGTCGCCTAAGCTAGGATTGCAGCAACGTCGGAGCGATGAGCAATCGGCAAGCGGAGCGATTCCGGCTGTCAACGTATGGCCGGGAAGGGCGAGCGGTAATTCCAGTATCCACAGCAGGCTGTATCAACGGTCCCGTGGTGACCGCGCGTACGTACGTGCCATGCACTGCGCGTAAAACGCGGGATGCTCCCGGTAGGCGCCCCAGTTTTTGTTGGCCCGCATCATCTCCGCATCGTACGCCAGAAAAATCGCAGTCTTCTCTCGCGCCTCAGAGTTCGATCTGTTCGCGGCACGAGTTGCCAGCGCATAGCCGGCATAATAGCGGGCTCCAATGGGGTGGCGCCTTCTCAGATCCTCTACCAGAAGGCCCGCCATTCGATGATCGAAGTGATCGTGGGGATTCGCCGCAATGCTCGGGTCTGTTGTATGAACCACAACTCCGGCACCACCGGCGTCCACCAGTTCCTCAACGGTAGCAACGAGATCGGGCCAACCCTGGTAAGTAGCCGCGCCATCAACAGTGGTAATCGCCTCGATCTTCTTCCCCCGGAGAGAGCGCATGCTTTGGTGGCTGTAACGAGCGAAGCCGGTCCCGTTTCTCTTGCCGTCTGGTAATCGCAGAAAATACGACTCGGTATCGCCGAGCGAACACTTTCGTACGGCATGCTCCATTACCATCACGGTTGAGCACTGAATCTCATCCAGCTCAGGATTGATCCTGCCGGCGGCAACGGCTGTCGATCTCAACGCGGCGTGTTCGCGAGTTTGCCAGTACAAAGAGTCCCGACCGTCGTCCCCGGCTGTCAGATAAACGAACCTCGCCGGTAGGCCTGCCTTGAGGATTCGAGAGGCCACGTCACCCATGAATAACTGCCAGTCGTCCTGGTGGGCGACGATAAATATGTCTCGATTCGCGATTGGGTTAGATACCTTTCTAACTTGCCCACCGGACGGAGCTCCTAAGGCGAAGAGGAGGAGCAGACCAGCCACCAGGCCCAGGCGTCGCCGACTCGGCGGCGAGGCTGGAGGGATATCGAGGCTGCCGTTCATGGCGATCATTACCCCTCAAAACAAAAGCGGGTACACTTTGAAGAGTATACCCGCTTTGTTAGATAGATATATAACTATCTAGACTTTCACTGCCTCGACTTCGACGTTGATCTTGATATCATTGCCGACTGTCATTCCCCCGGCCTCGAGCATCACATTCCAGGTCAAGCCGAAATCGCGGCGGTCGATCTTTCCTGATGCGCTGAAGCCAATGCGTTCTCCACCCCATGGATCCTTCGTCTGACCTTCGAAGGTCACATCGAGTGTGACGGGCCTGGTGACACCACGAATCGTGAGATCTCCAGTGAGCTTGAACTCCTGCTTGTCGCCTTCGATCCGGGTGCTGCGGAACTTGATCTCCGGATACTTCTCCACCTCGAGGAAATCCGCCGAGCGAAGATGATTGTCGCGCTGCTCGGTGCGGGTATCGATGCTCGCCGCCTTGAGCGTGACTTCGACCGAGGAATCCTTGATATCCTTCGCGTCGGCATGGATGACTCCATCGACGTCGGTGATCCGACCTTTGACGGTCGTGATCATCAAATGCTTCGCGGAAAACTCTACCAGCGTATGACTGGGATCGAGCTTCCACGTGGTTTTGCCCCCGATCGCAGGAGCCGCTTCAACTGCTGACATTTTCTACCCTCTCTTGAGCTGGCCTGATCAGCTGCTCCCACCTGGAAGCCCGCCGTCACTGGACTTACTAATGATATGCTAATATATTTAAGTAAGTTACTTGTGTCAAGCACCCAGTCCCATACATTCTCCTAATGCGCGAATCGCCCACTATTTCACCTGTCTGCACCCGCTTCCATAAGGCCATCGAGCTCATCGGTAGCCGTTGGACTGGCGCGATCCTGCAGACCCTCCTCCAGGGTAGAACGCGCTACGCCTCGATCAAGGCGGCAGTCCCCGAAATAACTGATCGGATGCTGTCGGAGCGGCTTCGCTCCCTTGAGGCCGAGGGATTGGTCGTCCGCGCGGTTGTTCCCGAAACGCCGGTGCGCGTCGAGTACGAGCTAACGACCAAAGGTCGGGAGCTCCAGGGTGCATTGCGCGAAATTGCCAGCTGGGCGGAGCGATGGATTGCGGCGCCCGGTGAAGATGAAGAGCTCGAATCGGGTCGCTCCAGTCAACGCGAGCGCAAAGCCAGACACGCTTAAAAGACGCTGAATTCCTCAGCGTCTTTTTTTTAGCTAACTGTCGGTTCCGCTGGCGCTTCGTCGGTCTGCGATTACGTTTTTTGTCCCAACACAATCCCGCAGCCATCCCATCGGAGAAATTGATGCGCGCGTTGCTCTCGTCACTTTTGATTTCCGCGACAGGCCTGGCTCTGGCACCGGTTCCGGCGGACCCGCCGATTCGCGGCTTCTTTCCGCAATCGATGCAAGCCCAGCGTGATCTCGAGGCGCGGTTCAAATCCCTGCCCGACCCCGCCCACATGCGGGAAGCAATGCGCCGGCTCAGCGCCCGGCCGCACCACGTTGGCTCTCCATACGACAAGGAGAACGCGGAATGGATTCTGGATCAATTCAAGTCGTACGGGTGGGACGCGCACATTGAGAACTTCGACGTTCTTTTCCCAACTCCGGTTGAGCGCGTAGTGGAGCTTGTTGCTCCCACAACGTACAAGGCGAAGCTTCAGGAGACCCCCGTCCCCATTGATCCCACTTCTGACCAACAAGCCGAGCAGCTCCCGTCCTACAATGCTTACTCCGTCGACGGCGACGTTACCGGTCCGCTCGTCTTCGTCAATTACGGAGTGCCTGCCGATTACGACGAGCTCGAGCAGCGAGGAATTTCCGTAAAGGGTGCGATCGTTATTGCGAAGTACGGCGGATCATGGCGCGGTATCAAGCCCAAGGTCGCCGCTGAGTACGGTGCAATCGGTTGCCTGATCTACTCCGATCCACGCGACGACGGGTACGCGGGTGGAGATGTCTTCCCCAATGGTCCGATGCGTCCGGCTCAGGGCGTTCAACGCGGATCGGTCGTTGACATGCCGACTTTTCCCGGTGACCCACTCACCCCCGGCGTGGGCGCGACAAAATCGGCAAAGAGACTATCGGTCGCAGAAGCGCCAACCATAACAAAGATTCCGGTACTGCCGATTTCCTATGGCGATGCGCAGCCACTCCTTGCCGCGCTCGGTGGCCCGCTTGCTCCTAACGCCTGGCGTGGCGGTCTGCCCGTTACCTACCGTCTCGGCGCCGGCCCGGCCCGTGTTCATCTCAAGGTCAAATCCGACTGGAGCCTCAAGACACTCTACGACGTGATCGCTCGCCTGCCCGGTACTACTGAACCAGACCAGTGGGTCATTCGCGGCAATCACCACGATGCGTGGGTGAACGGAGCGCAGGATCCCATCTCCGGACTGGTCGCTGAGCTGGAAGAAGCACGCGCGATCGGCACTCTCTACAAGCAGGGCTGGCGTCCCAGGCGCACCATCATCTACGCCGCGTGGGACGGCGAGGAGCCCGGACTCCTCGGGTCAACAGAGTGGGTCGAAGCACATGCTGACGAGCTCAGAACCCACGCCGTTGCCTATTTGAATAGCGACACCAACGCCAGAGGATACCTCGGTATCGAAGGCTCTCATTCCCTCGAGAAATTCATCAACGGTGTCGCACTGGATGTCCCGGATCCGGAATCAGGCGTCAGCTCCTGGAAACGAATTCAGGCGTCCCGAATACTCAATGGCTCGCCGGATGCCCGCCGGGATGCCAGAGATCGCGACGATCTCCGAATTGGCGCTCTCGGATCCGGCTCTGACTACTCGTCATTCCTCGATCACCTAGGTGTCCCGTCCCTCAACCTTGGCTACGGTGGCGAGGACGATGGTGGGATTTATCACTCGATCTACGATGATTTCTACTGGTTCATGCATTTCAGCGACTCGTCGTTCGTCTACGGCAAGGCGCTGGCACAAACTACGGGGATCTCCGTGCTGCGGCTCGCCAATGCGGAT
>DASYIM010000132.1:0-9547 GCA_035997625.1 Gemmatimonadaceae bacterium | reverse complement strand
ACAAACTCCTGACATAACGGCGAGGGGCGACGTGACCTACGACGCACCTAGCCGGACCGGGTTCCTTACGTTCACGTTCTCGGAGGGCAGTCCTCAGCGACACGTTGATTGCACGCGTCAGGGACGCGAACGGTTGGTCTTCAAGTGCGAGCGGCTCACTCACGTGCCTGCCGTCCCCGAAGTGAGCGAACGGTCGGCGACCGAGGTTCGGTATTTGTTTTTCGAATATCCGACGGCGAAAATCAGGCACAATTTCCGGCTCCCGACCGACATTCAAAGCCTGTCTGACCAGGGCTATCGCGTCTCGTCGATAGAGGGGTTTACATCTCCGGAGGGACCGCGCGAACGGGAGGAGCCGAAGTTCGAGGGCAATGTTTCGCTCGGCCAGGAACGGGCCGACGCGGCGTTAGACTGGTTGCGTCAGGAGGCTTGCCCCAACTGTGACTTGAGCGGCGTCGCACCGAAGGGTCGCAGCGAATTGCCGCGTGGCGTAGGATCAACAGTCCCCGAGACCAAAGGGCGCGCGATGGAGCGCGCCTCGGTCGAGGAATTCCTGGGAACGGGTCCAGGCCAGACTCCCGATCCGCTGGCACCCCACGACCCCGCCGATGTCGCCGCCTTTCGCCGAGGTTCACCCTCCCGCCAGCGCGATCGGGCATTCGAACTCATGCGTCGCGCTGAGATCATCTTTACACGGATAGTGCAGCCATACCAAGCCGGGTCCCCCGCCCGCGACGAAGCCAACGCTGTCGATTGCAGGGAGGACGTGGTCGACGCAGCTCGTATCTCGTTCGGCATTTCGGTGGTTACCGGGGCAAAGCCACGATGAAAGCTGCGGCGTTGCGACCCACGGCTGATCGCGCTCCTGGCCGGCAAGGACACGCGGCGCGCACCCGGGCTGTCCCCACAGAAATACAAAGCCAGCCGATTGCTTTCCCGCCCTTCGAGGGCGCTGTCCTCCAGCGGAAATGCGCATGCGGGGGCGGATGTCCCTCGTGCCAAAACGAGCTCCGTCATCCGCAGATCCAGCTGAACCAGGCGCTCAGCGAAGGACAGTCGCTGCCAACCCGTACGCGCGCCTACTTCGAGCCGCGTTTCGGCGAGGACTTCAGTCAGGTTCGAATCCACAATGATCGGGCCGCCGAGGATTCAGCACGCAGCGTAAACGCACTCGCCTATACCGTGGGGCGCGACGTCGTTTTCGGTTCAGGCCAGTACGCACCGGAAACGACAGATGGCAGGCGGCTACTGGCTCACGAGCTGACCCACGTCGTTCAACAGCGGACGGGTGCGCCCGCGATGATCCAGCGACAGGAGGACGAAGAAGCGCCAGAGCCGCCACCGACTCCTGTGCCGGAGCGGTCGCAGCAATCCGACGCTCCCAAGCCGCCGCCAAACGGAATCACGATCGACGTGCTGGACCCATTGAATTCATCGCTGCGCCTCGGCGGTTTCGGGCTGCCATCACCGCGGGGCGTCTTGAAGGGCCTGGATAAGGTGCGCCGCCTCGGACAGCCGTCCGCGACGGATTCACCGCAGCTCGTCTGGCCGCGACCTGAGTTCACCGATGAAGAATTGCGGGAAGCCGCCTGTCTCACGTTGCCGGCACTCTGCCAGAAACCACAATCGCCACAGCCCACGATTCCACAGCTGCAGCTGCCACAATTCCTGCCGCCTCGAATTGTTTTTCACGACAACGTAACGATCGATCACTTCTGGTACGACGCCGCGACGATTTCCGACCGCCATTTGCTGACGCTGGATCAGAAGGCAACTGAGATGCTCGACGAGCCTGCCATCGTCACCGATCTGACCGGACACACGGACACGCGCGGACCATCGGATCACAACGAGCGCCTGTCGAAGCAACGGGCGCGATCCGTCCGGGATTACCTGCTTGGGCGCTCTGTCCCACCAAGCCAGATCTGGAGTGTGATTGGGCTGGGCGAAACCCGGCCGAAGTTCTCCAACGATGCTACCGACAATCTCGCGGCGTCGCGCAACCGCCGAGTTGAGATGGAGATGCGCCGGCTGGTATGGCAGTGGACGCTACCCGGGTCATTTTTCCTGCGTCCGCCGCGCCGCGCCAATCTTTCGGTAACGGACCCCCGCGAGCACGTTTTAGCGTCAGACCGGCCAATGTTCGACCAACTCAGAACGTTTCTTGTTCGAGTACGGGGAGAGATCACCGCTGCTTTAGCGACGGGACCAGTGGGGAGTCACAAGCTTACT
Source organism: Gemmatimonadaceae bacterium (assembly GCA_035997625.1). Lineage (GTDB taxonomy): Bacteria > Gemmatimonadota > Gemmatimonadetes > Gemmatimonadales > Gemmatimonadaceae > UBA4720. The sequence goes on along the minus strand of DASYIM010000132.1, from coordinate 7,315 downwards.
GCAGACAACGAAAATGTGCAGGCGGCCCTGTCGCTTCTGGACAAGTTGATCGACGACGTTCAGTCGGAGGGACATGTCGTTCGGTTCGATCAGCCGACGACCAGCAACGTCGGAGCTTCTTTCACGGAGCTGGAGGACCTGATCCATCTGCGCCCCTTCCACAACGATCAGGAGATGTCACAGGTTGCCGCCAGTCTACTGCACGAGTACGCCCATGCGATTCAGGATCGAACCGCTGAGGAGCTTCTGCGCGCGCGGCGTTTGCCCCTGGAGCACACTCGCAGCGACGAGCTGCGGAAGGAAACGGAGGCGCGCCGCTTCGAGGTCTATTTCGCAAGTCTGCTGACGGGCACCGGCCATCATTTGGGGTTTCACGAAGAAGTTTCCGCCGGCGTCTTCGTCGGAACGTTCGAGCGCGAGCGCTCGGGATCCCCCGCCGAGCAGGCCGCGGCGCGCAGGGAAATTCGCAAAGAGCTCGGGTCGGCGTATAGTGCCAGTGGCCAACTGACCGCCAACGCGCCGACGCGACGCTACCTGATTGAAATCCGCAGCGGGCCGAGCGCGGTGCTGATCCGCCAAGGCGGTGCAGAAACCGATCTCGGATCCATTCCCGTCACCGTCAAAACTCCGTTCCAACTCGATTCGCATCTCGCGCAACGTCTCGAGACCTCACCCATGTTTCCCAGCCTTTTCAAGGGCAGCGGACGAACGCCCAATGCGATCGCGCTGTTCGTCGCGTTCGACGGTGACGAAAAGGTGGCGGAGTTCGGTCTGCCGCGGCCCACGAGTCCGTGAGTCGCGCGACGAGACTACGATGAAAGCCGCTGCCTTGCAGTCTTCGCTCGATGGCCCCGTCGGCAGGCGAACCCAGCGACCGAGCCAACCCGCTCCTGCGCTAGAAGCATTGACGGAGTCGTCCTCCGGGAGTGAGCGGGCCCTGATTCAGCGGAAATCAGCGTGCGCTTGCGGTGGCGGTTGCCCGCTATGCGAAGACAAGCTTCCGCTGCAGAGAAAGCTCGAAGAGAGCCAACCAGGCGACGCGCTCGGGCGAGAGACTGCAGCATCGGCCGTGCAGGACGCATTGGCGTCCGCCGGCGAACCCTTGAGCCGTTCGACGCGTGAGTTCATGGAACCGCGCTTCGGAAGGGACTTATCCCGCGTACGCGTCCACGTGGGTTCGGCCGCAGAGCACTCAGCGCGCGCCGTCAACGCATTGGCTTATACCGTTGGGGAGAGAATCGTATTCGGAGAACGGAGATACTCTCCCGAGACCCCTGATGGACAGCGGCTGCTGGCGCACGAGCTCACCCACACCATTCAGCAAAACAATGGGTCCATCTCGTCCCGATCGCCAATTCAGATAGCCCGCCAGGCTGCATCCACAACGCCATCCCCACCCCAGAATTCCTATTGGTTTCAGGCGAACCCACCAGCACAGAAGATCAAGACGGACTTCGGAGAGATCGAGCCCAAGGGGCAGGTCGTCATCCAATCGCGCACCTTCACCGTTTCATCGCCGGAGCTCGAAGGTACTCTTACGGTCCAGTTTGCAGGCATGGAGTCCGACTTCCGTGGAGGTAAGCCGGTTGAGGAGATGGCGCAGGCGGAAACGCTCGTAGTCGAAGCCCTCAAACATGTCCTCAAGGATCTCGTCGAGCTGCCCGCCATATCGATCGAATGGGGTGGCGAGGTCACAAAGAAAGCGGCCACGGCAAAAGCACAACAACAGCGCAGTCATGACGAGACAATACGGGCACGACTAAAGGAAGCGTTTCGAGAGATGACCAAACGGCCCTTGAATATTTTCATCGCCAAGGAGCTGACGGTTGGGGAAATGATGTCGATGACTCCCCTGGCAATCTCGACGGAGCAGATATACGTGAGCTCAAAGGAATTCGGGGATCCGGCGAAACTTCAGACCGCGATGCGCATTCCACTGGTAGCCCTGCTCGGCGGGGAAGTGGGATTGAGCCCCGGCGGCGAACATGGCATGGAACGCAAGATGGCCACCGCAATGACGGAGGCACAAAGCAAGGAAGCACTTCTCCACGAGATGTTGCACGCATTTCTCATCAACCGTGGTGCGTCCGCGTCCCAACTCTGGAACAAAGTCGGCCCCAACATGATCAAGGGTCCCGAAGCGGCGAGAGACGCGTGCGAACACGTGATGCGAAGCTATTTCCGCGCGCAGGAAGAAGTGTTCGTGTACACGCATGTCGGGGAGCTCTATTCGGAGTACATCAGGAACAAGCCCGCCTATGAAGCACTGATTCAAGCGGTCGATTTATTCCTCGCATCGATTTCGGCGCCCGCCGATCAGACCAAAGCGATAAAGCTTGATGTCAAGGAGAAAGTCGACAAGAAAAAAGTCGGATGGGAGATCTCGTTCAAATATCCGCGATCTGTAACTGTCACCGACGAGCATGTGGAGCAACTAAAGAAACTGGCGGCACTTGATGTTGGAACTTGAGCAAATACAGTCGCATTCATGAACCGCATTCAAGAAGAAAGCGAAGCGAGTCCTGCCGTGGCCGAGTCTGAGCAAGTCGTTATGCTCACCCGAAATGGAGACCAAGCACGAGACTACGCACTATGGTAGCGAACGCTACGACCAATATCGAAGGTCGCCTCAGATGATCAGAGGCGCCGCCCTGCCCTCTGTAGGAAATAGCGAGCCAGCAAGGAAACGGAGGGAAGCGATCCAGGCTGTCCGTATCCCCGGCCGGCTCGCGAAGACCGCTGCAACGACTGACGTCACTATGATCCAGCGCAAATCGCGATGCGCCTGCGGGGGCGGCTGTCCTGGCTGCAAGGAAGACCCGGATCATCTTCACGCCCAGACAAAGCTGGAGATCAGTGCGCCGGGCGATCCGCTCGAGGAGGAAGCGGAGGGGGTGGCCGCGCGGGTGATGGGCATCACGGAGCCTCACGATCCGGGCTTGGGTCCCTCTACTACAGAGGCAACCAACGCTCGTCAGAGAGGACAAGATCTTGGATCGCTGCGTGCACCGATGGAGTCAGCATTCGACTCGGAATTCTCTGCAGTACGGATGCACCGGGACGGTCTTGCTGATGCACGCAACGCACGGGCAGTCACCATCGGCGAGGATATCCATCTGGCAGGAGCAGAGCAGGATATCACATCGCCTGCCGGACGGAATTTGGTCGGACACGAGCTCACCCACGTGTTGCAGCAGCGGCGGCGTCCTGCAACCGTTGCATCAAAATTGGCACTGGAATCCGAGGCGGATCTCGGGGGCACCGCTGCCGCGTCAGGTCATCGGTTTGCAGTGAGCGGAGCCGCTCCGCCGGGCGAACCTCAACGGAAACCCAAGCTGGCGGTACCGCCGCCATCGGGTAGCATTTTGTATGTCGGAATGAATAACCCCGACCCGGAGATCAAAGCGCTACAAAAAAGGTACAAGGCAGGAAGCCCCGTGGGGCTGACGATCATCAAGAGTACGAGCGAGCAGACGGCGACTGACGTCGGAACGGGTACCACCTTTGACCTGACCACGGACCCTGGCATAGATGCGTTGGTAAAGAGTCTTACGCCCACCGCGGCCAGCCAAGCCACCTTGAAGACAACGTTTCTAAACCAGAGTGAAACCGATCGCGACGACCTGGCGCATGTCGCGAAAGTTTATTCGGACACTGAAGCCGATGGGAAGGATCGAATGACTAGAGTAGTGCTGTCCGGTCACAGCGGAGGAATGGGCGTTTTGGGCCATGGCAGCGAGGTCTACTTCAGCGCTCTTGTCGAGCTGGCCAAAGTCTTCCCCAATGCGGCCAATCAAACCAAACATCTCATCATCGCTGGGTGTCACACCGGAGACGAAGCGACCATTTTGGACAATTACGTGAAGGCGTATCCGAGCCTCTTGACTGTTTGGGCGTGGTGGGAAGTCTGTCCCACCGGCGAGGGTGCTGCCGCCGCAATCGCAAAGTGGGCGCGCCTCACCGAGCGCGGTCAGACAAAACTGCCCAAGCAAGACTCGGGCATCGCGACCTGGAGCGAGGGCGTCTACACAGGAAACCCGTCTGGGAAGGCATCGCCCTCAGATGTGCTTGCATCTATTCGTGCTGACGACGCCCGCTTTGCGGAGTACTTTCAAGGTGTTCGCGCCGATCCGAGCCCCCATGGCGGTTGGCTTGAGGCTTATTATGGTCGCGTCTTCGCGGCGGCCCGCCGGCCGGACATCACTGGAGCAGACCAAACCGAAATGGATCAGAACCGCCAGCGAGCGCTGCTGCTCCGCTACTGGAAGGTAGTCGTCAAGAACTTCTGGGCCAGGAACAACACAATTATCAGGACCGGCTATGGCACTGCCTCGGTTCCCGACTATGTGAGCCTTTCACGAAAAGACGTCCTTAAGGTAATCGCGGATTTTCCGCTGGTATCAACTGCTGCGCCATTGGAGAAGACCGCTGCGCAGAATTTGCTCGACGGATTAAAATCTCTCGACCCGAAGATTCTTCCGGACTCAATGGTTGCCGAGTAGAAAGGCGCGGCGAATATCCGGATAAAGCGGGGTAGATGCCCATGCAATTGAGCAAACAGAGGGTTGAAAGCCAATCAGTGAGCGTTGAGCCTCGGCCTATTGCGTCTCCAAGAGTGCGCAGCAGAGACTCAGCCACCGATGTTTTGCCAAACAAGCAGCTAGCGCTGCAACGCAAGCCCTGTTGCGCCTGCGGCGGCGCCTGCCCTCGTTGCCAAGCCTCGAGGTCATCCAACGCGGAGGCCCGCGAGCAGGACCCAGCAAAAACCGCGCGGTCAAGGTCGACAAATGTGCTCGCAGCTAGTTCTGGCGAGTTGCTGGATTCCGCCACCCGCGCGTTCATGGAATCACGATTTGATCGAGACTTCTCGGAGGTGCGTCTGCATAGCGATGCTTCGGCTGCGCACTCCGCTGGAGCGATCGATGCCCGTGCGTATACCGCAGGATCTCACATCGCTTTTGGCGATGGCCAGTTTGCGCCAACGACACTCGCAGGGCAGCGACTGTTGGCGCACGAGTTGACCCACGTCGTACAACAGTCCGGGAACGCCGCGGCGATGGACACGCTTGCCGTCGCTCCGAGCGATTCGCCGCTCGAACGCGAGGCCGATCAGGTCAGCGCGGCGGTCATCGCGGGACGATCTGCCACCGTGTCGGGAGTCGGAACCGTTGGTGCGAGACAGGTGCAGCGCCAGGGCTACGGGGATGTCCGCGTCGCGGAGCATCGCGACGAGGTGCGGGCGCGTCTCGTACTCGATTACAAAAAGGCCGAGAAGGGCAACAAGGCGAACGCCAAGAACGGCCCGGCATGGGAGCACAAGCTCGCGACTGCGGCAGGCGGCAAGTACAAGGCGTGGAACGACTTCTGGGCCGGCGGTAAATACGATGCCTTCGCCGATCAAGTCGCGTCGTTTCAGATCGATCTGGGACTTCCGGAAAAGAGCATTGACGGGATCCTTGGCGCCCAGACCTGGGCGCGCCTCGCCGGCCTCGGCGAGGCAATGGCAGGCATCGAGGAAGTCACCTGGCCCAAGTCCGAGACCACCTGCACGGTCGCGAGTGAGGAACGCATCAAGCGCGGGTACAAGCTCGCGACTGGCAGGACGTTCGAGTTACCGGAGGACAAGAACGCTTCGGACTTCAACGTAATCCTCCAAAGCATCAACGGCCGGCTGCTCGACGTGCCGGAGGAATACCGCGGCACCGGTGCCGCCGGAGCCCTCGTGTACGCAGGCATGGGCAAGTTCGTGTCGGAGTCGGATATCTGGGCCGGCAAGCTCGAGCCGGGTGCTGCGATCCAAGTGTGGGGCAACCGCAAGGACTTCGATCTGATGCATGCCGGTCGGATAAAGGAAAACGGCAAGTGGCGCCGTATCAACGACAGCGATGCTTCGTTCTCCGGTACTTCCTTTGTCTTCATCCGCTATGACACTGACACCAACGAGCGAATGCTCGTTCGTCATTTCGGCGGCAGCGAATGGAAGTCAAAGAGCTGGTACGAAAAGTGGGTAGCGGCTAATCCGGTGACTCCGGATGCGCAGTTGCCGGCGCCGTGAGACTGTCCGACGAGAGGAGGGCCAGGTGTCAGACCTAATCATCGTCGACGGCGACGTCGTTACCTTCCTGCCGACCTACGGCGCGGCGGTGGTGGTCCCCATCCCCACCACCATCTCCGGCACCGCCACCAAGGCCAAAGTGACTGGCAAAGCAGCGTGCCTCGAGGGGGACGAGAAAAATGTGCAGTCACCGGGCTGCATGTATATCGCGGGAGCGTATGTCATCCCAGGCACCGGCACCCTCAAGATCGACAAGCTCAATAGCGATCAGCTGACAGGAAAGCTCAAAATCCAGGGGAAGAAGGTCATTCTGCACGGCTCGATGTTCGACGCGGTCTTCGAGGTGCAGTCGCCCGCGCAGCAGCCGACTACGGGTGGCCCCGTGCCCGATGCGACGCCAAAGTATTCGGGCGGGAAAGGGATGTTCGTGCCTTCCAACACGAAGGTGCACTCGAAGTAACGCGAATGTCGTTCACTTCCTCCCGAGTGAATGACTGGAATGCGAAACGCGATTGGGACTGTGGTCGGAGGAGCATGATCAATGTCGGCGGTAGCGACGCCTGCGCCGAGCTGCGCGAGTTGAATCGCGACACTTTTCTCGCTGAAGAGAAACGGAACATCAGCGACAAGAGCTGGCGTGAATTTCTCGAGCAATCGCTGGCGGACGACTTCATGATTAGGCGAGCTCGCGCAGATTTGCCCAACCAGACCCGGCAACAAATGCTCGACTGGATCGAGGCAGCCTCGATAGTGGAGCGTACGATTAGAGACGACGAGACCGTGACGTGGTGCACTGACACGTTGGGAGCGGTAGTGTGTCCAATCGAGATGGTGAAGGACGGAGCAGTGCATCGCTACCAGAACGTGAAGCTGTTCCGCAAGCATCGTGGCACGTTCTGGCAGTGCGTCTATTGGCAGGTCACCGAATCGCCGACGACCGCGAGTGTCGCTTGAGGTGAGTACAACTTCCTGATTACGAAGCCGATCCCAGACTCGATAAGGTGAGCCCAACGATTATCGAGCGGTTTGCCGCAGGCTATGGGTCCGCGTCAACGCACCAGCTGGACCTCACCAGGGGCGACGAAGAACTGTAGCGGCGGTTTCGGCGTGGCGAGCGGGAGCGAGACGACGAAGGTTGCTCCGCGCTCTGGATTGTTCACCGCCCACATCCGACCGCCGTGGGCCACGACGATCGAGCGACAGATCGAGAGACCCAGCCCCAGGCCATCACGCTTGGTCGTCACGAACGGCTCGAATATC
>DASYIM010000131.1:0-6580 GCA_035997625.1 Gemmatimonadaceae bacterium | reverse complement strand
GCTCCTATCGCCTATGATTTCGATTTCGCCGGTGCTGTCAATGCGAGCTACGCCACACCCGATTCGAGACTTCCTCTGCCGAACGTGCGCCAGCGTTTGTATCGGGGCTACTGCACCGACGCCGATCAGTTCGCGAAGGTGCTTCAGCTGTTCAAGGAAAAGAAGCCGGAGATCTACGCCCTTTACACGGACTCGATCGGCAACCTGATGGATCGTGGGGCCGTTCGGTCGACGCTCAAGTACTACGACGAATTCTACGAGACGCTCGACAATCCTCGCCTCCTCAAGAGATTCATAACCGGCGCCTGCATCGATCGAAACTGAAAGCGGCCAACAGCTGTTGCCGTTGACCGCCTGCAGGAATGCCGAGCGCTTTTTACGGCGTGCTATTGTTGGTCCCCGCCTTGATCACTTCGTCGATATAGAACCGTACCGCATTGGGATAGCCCGAATCGCAGGGCTTGAGGCCGGCGAATTCGCCGTCCGTACCGGTCAGTTTGGTAACCTCCGCGACGACCGCGGAGCGGGACATCGTCAGCTTTGTGCCCGCCTGGGCCGCGAGATAGGTGCGTGCAACAGCGGGTGCGCTCGCGCAGTCCTGAAAGCTCCTCGTCGCCGGGGCCGGGGTGGCCGCCGGCGATGTGGACGCCAGAGCGCTCGCCCCGGCGATGATGATTGTTGCCAGTGTGATGGGCTTCATTGCAGTTATCCTCGTGTGTGCGTGGTAAACCCAGCCCGCTGGTAAAGCAAAATCCGCACACATGCTTCCGTTACGCTCAATCATTCGTGCCCTGTTGGTAGCTGCTCGATCAACGGAATGATTTCCGACCGCGTATTGGGGGTGTAATGGCCCAGAGAGGGCCAGTTTGTCACTATCGGAAAGGCGGCGTGGTCGAATCTCACCGGCAGTCAGGGACACTGCGGAGCCTTGTGATGCGGTACGCGCTTGCTTTGGGCGTGACCGCCGTCGCACTGGTGTTCACGCTGGCGCTCCGGCGCGACGGACCGACCCCCAGTTTCCTGTTTTTTGTGCCCGCCGTGGCGATTTCCGCCTGGTACGGTGGGGCGGGCCCGAGCGCGTTAGCCACTGCCGTTTCCCTGCTCCTCATCGACCTGAATTTCCTGGAGCCGGGTGGCTCGCTGAGCATCGACCGGATCGAAGCGCTGGAGATAATCGCGTTTCTGATCGTGTCGGTCACCATTACGACGCTGATGAATTTGCTGAACCGAGCGCGGTCGCTGGCGGAGTTTCGTGCTGCTGAGCTCAAGAAGCTCAATGAGGAGGTCGGACGCAGCTACGACTCCGAGCGTGAGCGCCGTCAGGTCGCTGAGCTCCTCGCCCAAACCCGCGAGGAAGTCCTCGGCGTGGTCGCCCATGATCTGAGAAATCCGCTGAATCTGATCATCACCAGCACTGACCTGCTGATGCAGGACAACCTCGACGGTCCGCGGCGCACGGAAATGTTGGGAGTTACGATGCGGGCTGGGAAGCACATGAACCGCCTCATTGGCGACCTGCTCGATACAGTCAGGCTGCAGGCTGGCAAATTCGCGCTCGATCTGGAGACCGTCCCCGTCGATGCAATTCTCCAGCAGGCAGATGAGACGTTCCGCCCGCTGGCGACCAAACGGCACATTCAGCTATCGATAATCACTCCGGGAGACGGCGTGGCGGTGCGCGCCGATCCGTTGCGCGTGTCTCAGGTTGTGGGCAACATCGTGGGCAACGCCATCAAATTCACCCCGAACGAGGGAAAGGTGACGATACGCTCGGCGGCCAACGGCAACCACGTTGCGATCGAAGTCAGCGACACGGGGCCGGGCATCGCCGCGAAGGACATCGGCCACCTGTTCGATAATTTCTGGCAGGCACGCAATAACGATCACCGCGGAGTGGGCCTGGGATTGGCGATTGCGAAGGGCGTAATCGACGCGCACGGCGGGAAGATCTGGTGCGACAGTACGCCGGGTCGAGGGAGCACTTTTTTCTTCACCCTGCCACGCGCTATCTAGACGGCGCGCTTCTCGTACATGGCGCTGGCAATCGCCTGAAACCAGGGCGTGCGCCGAATCAAGTCGAGATCGGGATCGTTGGCCATCGCCAGCCGGTCGCCGAAGCCATGGCTGATCGCGCTTTCCAGATGCGCAAGCGCGTCCTGGGGCTTGCCTATCAACGAGTACAGGCAAGCAACGTTGTACAAGACCATCGGGTCTGCGGGGTCGATGGCGAGTGACCGCATCGCGAATTCGAGCGCTCGCGGCTCGTTGCCAAGTTTGGCGAGGGTCGTCGCGCCAAGGTTATACGCTCTCGCATCGTCCGGATTCAGGTTGAGGCGCTGCTCGATCAGCTTGACGGCGCGGCGTCGAGCCGCGGCCGCCTCCACGCGCATTCCCAGCGCGGCGTATTCGCCGCCGAGGAAAGCGGGCGCCTGGAAATCTTCCGGCCGAAGCTGCGATGCTCGAGAGAGCAAGGTGATAGCTTCGGCATGATTGCCCTGCGCCCTTCGCATTCTCCCATAAAAGTAGAACGCCTCGAACAGTTTCGGATCGAGCCTGGTTGCCGCCTCATATTCTGTCTCGGCTTCCTCTCCTTTTTCGCCGAGCCAGAGGGCGATGCCCCGGGCGAGGTGCGCTTCTGCGAGCTGAGGAGCGAGCTCCAGCGCCTTCCGGCTGGTGATCTCCGCCTGAATGAGATTGGTCTCCCGAGCGTCGAACCAGGTGTAGAGCAGCGAGCTCGCCAGCGCGATCTCGGCGTAGGCGAGAGCGTAGTCCGGATCGAGCTCGATGGCCTTCTCGTACATCTCCACCGCGTACTCGAGGCTCTTGCGCCGGTGGAGGTGCAAGAACTGCTTCCCTCGCAGGTAGTAATCGTACGCCTGAACGTTGACCGTGCGCGGCATCTCGATCGCCGCTTTCTCGCCGGCGGTCAGAATCACGCGCAGCGCTCTGGCTATCGCCTGCGAGATGTCGTCCTGGATAGCGAATACGTCCTCCATCTCCCGCTCGTAGCGCTCTGACCAGAGATGATATCCGTCCGCGACGTTTACGAGCTGCGCGGTGACTCGAAGCTTGTTGCCCGCCCTGCGCACGCTTCCCTCGAGAACCGTGGATACCCTCAGCCTGCGTCCGATGTCGCGGATGTCCACCGTCTTCCCTTTGAAGACAAACGCCGAGGTCCGCGACGCGACGCGAAGAGACTGGATTCTCGTCAACGCGTTGATGATCTCTTCGGCGATGCCGTCGGTGAAGTACTCGTTGTCGGGGTCGGCGCTCATGTTCACGAACGGGAGAACCGCCACCGATTTTGCCGAAGACACGGCGCTGGGAGGCGCGAACTCGAGCTCGAGTCCGGCACCCGGCCAGCGCAGCGCTTGCGCAAAGGATGCCATCTCCGGATACCGCTCATCGGGGTTTGGATCCATCGCTCTGGTCAGGGCCGCCTCGACCGCGGGCGGCGCGTCCTCTCGCACCTGGCGCAGGGGAGGCGGAGCCTGCTTGAAACGCTTCGCAAAGGCCTCCGAGGGCGAGTCGCCGGCGAACGGCCGCTCTCCGGCGAGCATCTCGTAAAGCACCACGGCGAGGCTGTATTGGTCGGACCTGCCGTCGGCGTCCGACGAGGCCGCTGCCTGCTCGGGACTCACGTAAGCAGGCGTCCCAATCAGAAGACCTCCCGACGTGCTGCCCGAGGTCGTACGCATGGTGCTCTTGGCGATCCCGAAGTCCATCACCAGCGCCTCGCCCTCGTAGAGCATCACGTTTTCCGGTTTTACGTCCCGATGGATCACTCCCTGGCGGTGCGCGTATCCCAGGGCCGCGCAGAGGGCGTGGGTGTGTCGCACTGCCTCCGCGATGGGAAGCTGTTGTTCGCGCTCCAGGCGGTCTCGTAACGACTCGCCATCGACGTGGGGCATCACGTAATAGAGAAATCCTCCCGCTTCGCCTGAGTCGAAGAGCGGCAGGATGTGCGGGTGATTGAGCCGCGCCACTACTCTGATTTCCCGCAGGAATCGCTCGGACCCGACGGAAGCGGCCAGGTCGGGGTGAAGGACCTTGAGCGCGACGACGCGATGATGTTTGGCGTCCTGCGCCAGGTACACGGTTGCCATCCCACCGCGTCCGAGCTCGCGATCGATTGTATAGGCGGGAGCAAGAAGCTCCCGGATGCGCTGAATGGAAGACATGAGCCTTCCCGCAATGCAGGATGTCGCCGCTAACCGGCTTTCTCAACATGTTGCGCTGACACAGTGTGGTCAAGCATCGGAATCCGTATTTTGGCCCTCCTGCCGCCTATCGCACCCGAATGGTCTAGGCACTATCGTTTGCGCATGAACCTGATACTCTCGCGCGCTTCAGCCGCAATGGTTGGAGCTGCGCTGCTCGGTACACTCGCCTGCAAGCAGAAGGAAGCGTCGGTCGAGGAGCTCTACACCACGCGTATGCTCGCGCTGAGTTATCTCCAGCGAAACCAGCTGCCGGAGGCGGAAGCGGAGTTCAAGAAGCTCACCGACCTCGCGCCCGACGATCCGCTTGGTTACGCGAATCTTGGTCTGACTTATTTGCAGGGCGGCCGCTACGAGGAGGCGGAAAAGCAGCTCCGCCGCGCCAGAGAGCTGGACCCTGGCAACGGCGAAGTAGGACTCGCCCTGGCGAAGCTGTACACGGTGACGCGGCGTCCCGCCGACGCGCGCGCGACGCTGGAGCAGCTTCGACGAGACTCCACGCGCAACGCGCGGGTTTTGTACGCTCTCGCCGAGCTCGATGCCCCGGGAACGAGTGGAGCGACGGCCGGTGGATACGAAGCTCGATTGCGGGCTGTGCTGGCAGTCGCGCCCGCAAATCTGGTGGTGCGGATGAAACTGGCAAATTCTTTCGTCCAGAGCGGACAAGCGGACAGCGCGGTTCAACAGCTCGAGGAGGTGCGAAGGATACCACCGGAGCTGCCCAGGGAGGCGAGGGTTTACCTCGATAGCACCATACAGCTGCTGCGCGCGGGGAATGCATCCCAGGCGCGTGCGACCTTCGATCGCTTGAACGGACTGGTGGAAGTCACCGGGCCGTACCAGGCATCGCTCGAGGACGTGAAGTTACCGGAGGGACCGATTTCGGGGCGAGCCATCCTGAACTTTTCGCCGAAGGGATTCATATCGATCCACGGCACGCGCGATCGCGCCGCCATCGATGTGGCAAAGTTCACAGATGCCACGAGCGACGCAGGCCTCGCTACAGAGAGCCCGCCGTCGGCGGGGACAGAATCGCAGACCGCCCCAACCGCTCTCGCCACCGGCGATGTGGACGGCGACGGTACCGACGACCTCTTCGTCTCGACGGCGACGGCGGGGAAGTCGGTTGCCCGGCTTTACCGGGTTCAGGGCGGTTTCGTGCGGGATGTGACGACGAGCTCGAACATCTCGCTGCCACAGGGCGCTGCCTACGCGACATTCGCGGATTTCGACAACGACGGCTGGCTGGATCTGTTCGTCGTAGGCGGCGAAAAGCGCGGCCATCTGTTGCGCAATCGCGGCGACGGAAAGTTCGAGGATGTAACGGCTAAAGCCGGAGTCTCGAAAGTGAACGGGGCCAGGAAGGCAATCTTCGTCGACCTGGATCACGACGGTGATCTCGACCTGCTGCTGATCGGCAATGGTCCGCTCACCGCGTACCGCAACAATCTGGATGGTACCTTCACCGAGTCGACCGCGGCGCTTGGCCTGGCCGGCTCGAGCGATGCGCGCGATGCAGTGTTCGCGGATTTCGATGGCGACGGCCGCGTCGACGTTTTCATAGCCGGTGGAACCGGCGCAGACGTCATGCTGCGCAATGGTGGCGCCCAGCGTTTCAGCGACGTCACTGCGTCGAGCGGACTTACTGGCGGCTCCGCTGCGGTGACGACGGGGGACTACAACAACGACGGCTTTCTCGATCTCTTCGTGTCCGACGCGAAGAGCGGCCAGCCCGCGCTCTGGCTCAACAAGGGCAACGGAACGTTCGCTCGCGACACACGGTCTGCTTCGGCCCTGCAACTTCTGGCCGGAAATGCAGCGGCGACGGCTGCGTTTATCGACTACGACAACGATGGATGGCTGGACCTGATCGTCGGGGCAAAATCCAGCGGTGGCGGCAAAGGCGCCAATGTGTTCATGCTGCGGAACGATCGCACGGGAAAGTTCATCGATAAATCCACGGTGATTCCCCTGCCAGTTCGCGCCGCCGGCGCCGTCGCCGTCGCTGTTTCAGACGTCGACGATGATGGCGACCAGGATCTCTGGCTGGTCGACGGAACTGGCGCGCCGCGCTTGCTGCGAAACGACATGGGAAACAGCAACCTCGCAGTAAACGTGGAGCTCAAGGGTCTGCGCAACGGGAGCGGCAAGAATAACGCGTTCGGCATCGGCGCCCGGCTGGAGCTGAGGGCTGGCGACATCTACCAGACCCGTATTGCTACCGACCGCGTGACGCACTTTGGCCTCGGACCGCACCTCAAGGCCGACGTGCTGCGTGTCGAATGGCCGAATGGTGTTCCCCAGACAATCTATTTTCCCGGCTCGGACCAGGACGTCGTCGAGCGCGAGATGCTCAAGGG
>DASYIM010000130.1:0-7626 GCA_035997625.1 Gemmatimonadaceae bacterium | reverse complement strand
GGCGGAACCCCAGGCGGCTCGGCGATAGAGATGGAAGGCACCGCATTCATGGTGGCCAACGATTCGGTCCGGCCCGCGCTCCGGCATGAGACGATGCATTTGCTCGCTTGGCGGGTGTGGGGACCGCCTGCTTCGTCCTGGTTGTCCGAAGGTCTGGCGACGGCCGCCGTTCCATCGTGTCGAGGCCTGAGTACGGAGGAAATGGCCGCGGTCCTCGATCGGGCCCGTTTGCTGGTGCCGCTCGACACCCTGCGCCAGGACTTTACCGTCGCCGGCGAGGAAGGCGTCGTGCATTACTACCAGTCAGCCAGCCTCGTTCGCTACATCGATCGCGTGTACGGCCGGGACCGCCTGCGCGCGTTGTGGGCCGCAGGCGGACTGGTCAACGTGACAGGGATACTGGGTATCGACGCGCAAACCCTCGAGCGCAACTGGCGCGCGAGCATTGCCCGCACGCCAGCGCACACTTCATGGCCTGCGCTATGGAGCGAGATCCGCGCGTTCGGATGCGAATGATGGCCGCGGGGCGGCCACCGGCTATCTCGCGCTAGCGACCTTGAAGGCCGGCGTCAGCAGCTCCGGCTCGGGGCGTGTGGCGTCGTCAGGCATCGGCGTCGGGATGGATAGACGGTAGAGTCCCTCGGCGATGCCGGCCGGAAGCCGGTACTCGTGGACGACCGTCTGGCCCGGATCGAGGAAGTCGTGCGCGGTCGCACAGCCGGCGGCTGGATCCGAGACCGTGACCCAGGTGTTGCCGTCACGACGCTGCAGCTCTGTCTTGCAGAAGCCATCGGGATAAAACAGCGGGACTTCGCTCAGGTTGGCGATGGTGACGTTCACAGATTCACCGGGAGCGAAGGCACTTTGTGCGACGTCGGCGGCGACGCGTTTTCCAGGGCCGGGATCATATGGTCGTAGTGAGGCACATCCCGATGCGATCAGTGTGACTGCCGCAATAACACCCAGGTTCGCCCGCCCAAACGTCCCGCGCATTGGATCCTCCCGTCAGATGTGGAGTCTACCTGAGCAATAAGATTGCCGATGAGTTGGGTCGAGCGTGGCGGGCTCTACGGTCGGGTCACATGGATCCACTGCCGCAGAAACGCAACAAAACTGGCATTTTCCGACTCACGGACCGATCACGAACGAGCTCTCTCCGGACAGATAGTCGGCGTACGATCCGCGGAGGGTGTAGCTACCGGGTAGCAGCTCTCGGGAAAAAATGTCGGTGCCGATCGAGAAGTCGAATACGTGCCGCTTGGTTTCTCCCGGCGCGAAAATCGTCTGTGACGGGTCTATGCCCAGCTCACTCGATGACAATGTGCTGGCGAATTGTCCGTGCAGATTGAACGAGAACGTATGCGGGACGTTCAGCCCGGCGCGCGCCGGAATTACCGTTACCCAACGCTGCGTCCGATTTCTGGCCATGACCGTTATCGAGAAGAACCCGTCGTCATGGGCGAAAGTCGGATTCGCCGGCTCGACGGTCGTCGTGATGTCGATCGAGTCCCCGGGAACCGGGAACGGCGACACCGGCGGCTGCTGGTACGGTCCGCCGTCGGTGATGCAGCTCCCCTGACAGTCGACGACACCCGCGCATTTGCCGAGGAAATAACTGCGAGGGTGGCCACCCCGCTTGTAGAGGGCGTGGAGCATCTCGTGTCGCACCGAAGCGCCGGCCATCGCCGCGGTATTGGTCAGGACGATTCGGTTGCTGCGGGCAGTCCAGTAGGCGACGATCGGGTCGCCAGTGTTCTCGTCGCGCAGAAACTGACCCGTTTTTACCCAGGAGACGGCGCTGAAAGAGCCCGTCAGTCCCGAACAGGCCTCGGTCATCTTCCACCACGTCGAATAGACGAGGGGCGGAGTGAACGTCGCGGCGTCGGAGGGCAGCGGCGGATCGACGAGCCTGTCGCACCCAGCGAGTCCGAGCGACCATCCGAACACGGCAGCGGTCGACAACACGCAAACCACGCGAGTCATTGCGAATCTCTCGAACACGACGCCGGCCGCTAAATGCAGAAAGGTGATTTACCAGGCGAGCGGCAGGTCATGGGCGATTGTGCGCCCGGGGACCTGAAAACGCAAGGCCAATTTGCCGCTGCATTCTAACAAGCGGCACATCGACATCTCCCGGCAATCGCGCGATGACGCGTTCGATCACATCAAAGCCGAGCGCCGCATAAAGCGGCTCACCCGGCAGAGTGGCCATTAGCTCGAAGCTTTGGAATCCGGCCGCCTGGGCCGCTCGCTCGCAGTCGCCGTACAGCCGGTGTCCCAATCCCCGCCGCGCCCAGCGGGGGTGGACGAAGAAGGCGCGTATCCGCGCAGAGTCCACCGCTGGATCGAGCCTGGAATCCTGACCGTGCTTCGACTGATCTCCGCCATAGAGCGTCCGCCGCGCGCTCCAGCCTCCCGCGGCGACCGGGCCAACTGTGGCGGACTCATCTTCGGCGACGTAATAGGTTCCATCGGCGACCAGCTGCGTGTCGACACCGAAGACGTGCGTCAAAAGCGCTTCGATCTGGGGTGAAGTGTAAAAGCCGACGCTGAGCGCGCGCGCCGACTCGGCGATCAGCTCGTTGAGCGCCGGCACGTCGTCCATTGTCGCGACCCGCAGTTGCATGCTCATAGGGCTGATTCAACATCACGCCTGCAGTCGCTATCCGCTACGCTGCTCCCGCCACCTGTCGATGCCGGGGCCCTTCACGACAAGCCAAACCGCCAGAATGAGCTCGCAAGAGTTGAGAGCGATGATGCCCGGGAAAATGGTCGTTGCCAATGGCGGCCACAGGAAAGTTGCCGCGCCTATTCCGGCGAGAATCCATAACCAGCCGAGCCACCGTGGCAGGAATGGCGATCTCAGAATGAGATACCCGGTCACCATCTCAAAGAAAGCGAAAAGAACGAAGGAGATGTCAAACACGCGGTTGAACATCCGCAGGCTGAGTAGCGCCGCGGCTGCAAGCTGCTGGGCACTGAACGCACTGAACGGCTGATTGTCCACCAGCAGGACGAATGGAGCGCTGCGCAGCAGGGCGCCGAAGATCTGTGTGACACAGCCGGCAAGACTGAACACCATCGCCAGAAGCGCCACGTTCCTGTCCACTCGTCTGAACACTCCATACAACCCGACGGTTAGAACGATGTACAGGCAGTTCGCCAGGAGGTCGAGCGCGGACCCCGCCCGATACGCCGTGGCGCGTGCGAGGAGATTGGTCGCCGTTGCTGCAGCGTCAGCGGGAACGACAATTCCCTTCATCAGGATTGTCCCCAGAATGCCGATGACGAAGTAGAGCAACCAGACGACGCCAGTGGCCCTCGCTCCGGGATGCGGTAACGTCCCGTCGGGCAAGTCGTTCATTGTGATGGTCTCCCGGTGGAGTCGGTCATTCGTGGGGCGTCACCACATCCGCAGCACAGTCGTAAAAGCCCAGCCAGAAGTAAAGAAGATCACCCAATAGCCACGTCGCCGAGTCGGAAACGAGCACGATCTCTGATGGTGGTGCGAGTGGGACACCGAACTCTAACCAGCCATTGCTCAGCGAATCTGGTCTCGTTTCATCGGTTGAGGAACTGCAGCACGACGTCGAGATCGAACGGCTTGGCGATGAATGGCTGACCGGTGCCGGACAGGAAGGCTTGCAGATCCGCGCCGACGATGTCGCCGGTGATGAACACCACGCGGCGGGCGAGCTCGGGCCGCTTGCTCCGCCATTGCTCGAAGACGTTCTTGCCGGAGATGTCGGGCATTCGTATGTCGAGGAAAATCGTGTCGAATACGTGCGCGCCCACCGCCGCCAGTGCTCCGCTGCCGCTGTCGACGGCGACGACTGTGTGACCCGATTTTTCCAGGAACCGGGAAAGCGCCTGCCGGATCGGAGCTTCGTCATCCGCGACCAGTATCCGCAGCCCTCGCGTGGGCGCCAACACCGGCGTTGAGACAGCGGAGTCGCTCCCGGCCGGCGCAGCGACGCGCGGCAAATCGATACAGAACTTTGCGCCGCCGCCCGTCACGTTCTCGGCCCAGATGCGCCCGCCGTGCTCGCTGATGATGCCCAGCGATATCGACAACCCGAGCCCGGTGCCGTGCCCAACCGCTTTCGTCGTGTAAAAGGGATTGAAGATTCGCTCCAAACCGTCCGCTGGAATACCGTGACCCGTATCCTCGATCTCGATGCGAATGGTCTCCCCGTCCCGGCGCGTTCGCACCGTCAATCGATGGTGAGCGCGCTCGACGCCGGCCATGGCCTGCTCGGCGTTCGTGACCAGGTTCAGAATCACCTGCTGCAGCTGATAGGCATCGACCATCGTGCTTGGCGGCGGATCGGCGTAGCTGCGCTCGATCTGAATCCCGCGTCCGCTCAGGTCGTAGCCGCGCAGCTCCAGCGTATTCTCGATAACCTGGTTGATGTCGGCGTAGGTTTTCTCGGCTTTGTGCTGCCGCGCAAACGTCAGCAGGTTGTGCACGATGCGAGCGGCACGACGCGATTCGCTGGCTATCACCTCGGTGGCATGGTGGTCTTCCGCGGTGAGGTTCCCGTCCGAAAGCATCAACTGCGCAAATGCCGTTATGCTCGCCAGCGGGTTGTTCAACTCGTGAGCGACGCCGCTGACCAGTTGTCCGATCGCTCCCATCTTCTCCGACTGAACGAGCTGTTGCTGCAGCTGTTTTTCTTCCGTCGCGTCCCGAATGAGACACAGGACTTCGCGACTGCGCTGGGGACAGCTGTAGGTGATGGTTATGTGGCGGCGCTCGCCGTCCTTGCGAACGACCACTGACTCGAACTGGCCCGGTTGACCGGACAGCGCTTTCCGAAACTCGAGCACCGCACGGGGCAGCTCGGTGATGGGGAGCAGCGGCCCGAAGAAGCGGCCGGTCAATTCTTCACGGGAATATCCGGAGATGCGCTCGCCCGCGTCGTTGACGCTCGTGAATCGACCGAGCGAGTCGAATGTCATGATCGCGTCGCTGGCATCCTCGAAGAGATGGCGGTAGCGAGACTCCGACTTGGCCAGCTCCTGATGCGCGCGCCGCATGTCCGTAACGTCACGCAGCGTGAGCACCGCTCCAATCAGCCCATTCGCCCCAATCAGTGGTGCCGCGCCCACGCTGACGCTGCATTCGTCGCGGCCTTCCACCTCGACCTCGTAGACCTGCGGCAGCCCGTCGCGCGCGGCGCTTTGTCCGAATCGGACCGCATCGCGGCTATCGCGCGTGAAGAGGTTCACCAGCTCTTCGCCAATGAGCGAGGGGCGGTCCCGGCCGAAGAGGCTCGCGGCGGCGCGATTGGCGTAGGTAACGCGATCACGCCCATCGGTGGTCAGAATGCCGTCGCCAATGGAATCGAGAAGCGCCAGCTCCTCATCGCCATCAGGCAGACGCGGCACATCACCGTCTTGCGCGTCCGAAGTGCTCCCCAACGTCTTAAAGAGTCGCAGCATCGCGGCTCAACGCGCCTTGTCGGCGCGGAAGTCGGTCACCGCGTGCCCGTGCGTATCGCGCGATTCTCGAGGTAGCGATCGAGCGGAAAGCGCTCACTCTCGATGATCTGACACGCCATTGCCGCCGCGAACAGGCGCAGCGCGTCCTCGGCGCGCGCCACCACCGCATCCTTGAGCGAATTCGCCGTTTCACTGCGATTGAGCGCCAGACGCGACATGTCGAGGTGCTTCTCCTCGTCGGTGCGCATGGCGTCGCTGCCTTCGTGCTTGGCGTGCTCGGTCCACCAACGGAGTGTCGCTGGTCCGCCGTCCAGCTCGGGATGACCGTGCACGCCGGGAAGAACCGTGGTCGAGACCACTGAGTAGATCGTCATCTCGATCGCGCTCTGACTGGCGAAGTGCTCCCAGTAGTCGATGTCGTCGTATGTGGACGTCATGAAGAACTGGTGATAGAGCGCGAGAACCGGCTCGGGGAATGGCGCGTCGGGAAACGCACCGGGCGCGTAGTTGTTGGGATCTTCCGTCAGCGCTTTGAGCACCTCGCGCGTCATTCGCTCCAGTTCGGCGGCGGAGAATCTGCCCAGGTAGTCCGTCAGATCCCAGTATAACGCCTGATGATCGACGCCAAAGACGTCGAGCTTGGTGCGCCACATCTGGTTGTGCGTCTGCTCTTCCTGAAGCTGCTCGGCCAGGCTCTTGATGAAGCTGCTGTGCAGGACGTGGTCGACCTTGGCAATGCTGCGAATCAGCGCCCGATTGAAGCCGATGACGCATGGATAAAGACTCGAGAGGAAAGCCACGTAACGGCGGCGATCCACGCGCCGTGACCGCAGAAGTCCGGCGAATTCGCAGCCATTCATCTGCGCTGCATAGCGGCCGGCAACCTCGACAACGAGATCACCGACGCGGTGGTGAGAGTCGAAGGGTACCCGCGGATGGAGCTGCCGAACCTGTGTCATGGCTTGGGCAAAGTGAGGAAGCTCAACAATAGACGGCTAGTCAACAAATGACTGATCGGAGCGCCCCTCGTAACAGCTGAGCTTGCTGCCTCAACACGAGCGAAACATCGACCCCGAATAAATGCCGATAACCCAAACGACAACTGGGAGACGAACGGGGGCTTCGGATCGTCCTACGGCCAGGAAGTAAAACCCACTCCTCTCCCACCCTCGCGAGCGCCACCCGCCGCATGTCGGCCCCATTACGCGCGTCTGAGCAGTTAAAACCCCACCTCGAGGGACCCAGCGTCGCGCTCGTCCGCGCCGACGTCTCCCGCGAAGCGCGGATCCTGATCATCGACGATCATCAGGCCAACATCGAGGCGCTCAAGCGGATCCTGCGCAGCGCCGGATTCGTCGCGGTGAACAGTGCGACCGATCCGCTGGTCGGCGTGGGGCTGGTGCAGACGTGGTCACCAGACCTGGTTCTTCTCGACTTCCACATGCCGCGGCTCGATGGATTCGGCGTGCTCGAATCGATTCGGCCGCAACTTGGCGATGGCGGTTATCTGCCGGTGCTGATGCTCACCGCCGATCCGAGCGACGACACGAAGCGGCGCGCCCTTGCCGGCGGCGCCAAGGATTTTCTGACCAAGCCATTCGACGCCACCGAAGTGGTGCTGCGGATCGAGAACCTGCTCGAGACGCGCTCGGCGTACACCACGATTCGCCGGCAGAACGAATTGCTGGAGCATCGCGTCGCCGAGCGTACGCGCGAGCTCGAGGAAGCGCAGGTGGAGATGTTGCAGCGGCTCGCGGCCGCGTCGGAATTCCGCGACGACGACACGGGCGAGCACACCCACCGTGTTGGCGACATTGCGGCGCTGCTCGCCAGAGGAATCGGCTTATCAGAGGCCGAGGTGGATGTGATTCGTCGCGCGGCGCCGCTTCACGACGTGGGGAAGATCGGAATTCCCGATTCGATCCTCCTCAAGCCCGGACGCCTGACGAACGAAGAGCGGCGCATCATGCGAACGCACGTCGACATCGGCGCGGCAATGCTGGCCGGCGGTCATTCCGCGCTGGTGCAAATGGCGGAGCGGATCGCCCGCAGCCATCACGAGCGGTGGGATGGCAAAGGATATCCTGATGGACACGCGGGCGATCGCATTCCGATCGCGGCGCGTATCGTCGCCGTCGCCGACTTTCTCGACGCGCTGACGCACAAGCGGCCGTACCGGCC
>DASYIM010000129.1:0-7147 GCA_035997625.1 Gemmatimonadaceae bacterium | reverse complement strand
TTCATCGTCGCCAGCATCGTTCCTACAGCGCGGTTCGCCCAGCCGATCGGCGCGATCATTTTCTATCCGATGTTTGGGCTATCGGGACTGTTCGTGCCAATCGCTTCCCTTCCCGCGGGATTGCGCGCGGTCGCCCGGGTCCTGCCTCTCAGTTACTCGGCGTCGCTGTTGCAGGGGATGTGGGCCGGCGATTCCTGGTCGGCGCACGCAGGAGACATCGGCGCGCTGGTGGTGGCGTTCGTCGTTTGCGTCGCGGTGTCTTCGCGGGTATTTCGGTGGGAATAGCTATCCATTCAACCCGGTCAATCCGCCGGGCGATCTGAACGGAGCGACAGCAGCTCGTTAGGGTGATTCGAGGAAGAGTCTGTCGTGCGCGTAGTCGAAAATGCAGACGAACCGGCTCCAGATCCCGCTGCCCACGATTCCGACATCCGAGGCAACGCCCGGGACGTTGGTGAATAGCCGCGGGCCGATGCGCACCGTATCCAGGGTTCCGATCACCGCCTCATAGGATTTGCCGAGTCCGGTCGTGGAAACGGTGATTCCGGGCTTATCGACGTTCCGGCGGACGGTGCTGTCATCGACGGCGTCATCCGAACCCAGATCGACAATCAGACGGCGGACGACTTCGGGACGACCCGCCGTTCGAATGCGCACATCCACGCGCGGTGTCCTCCGGATCATGTGCAGCTCGATGGTATCTCCTCGCCCACTGTATCGATAGCGACCAGGGTCGTAGAGGCTGAGCGTGTGCGCTGCGAAATCAATCCGCACGACGTAACGCGCCAGGAACTCGTAGCCGAGTATGCCCGCCAGTGGATGGTTGGCGTCGCCGGTCGCGTTCGACAGATCTACCGCGCCGAAGTGCTCGCACGTGGCAATTGCCCGTCCGGCTATCTCGAGATGAACCGCGCTGCGAATCGAGTCCAGGCGGATCGTCCCTTTCCCCGCGCCGTGAAGATCGCGCCCGCCGCGAGCCGCCAGTCGAGCATTCTTCGCGACACTGCGATCGATAATGCATTCGCTGGCGCCCGAATCCAGTCGCCAGAGGCCGGGCGCGCCGCCGTTGATTCGCACCGGCAGATAGATCGCCGGCCCGCCATCCTTTGCGAACGGCAAGGTCGCGATGAATCCGGCTTGTGCTTCAACGGAGCGAGGCTGAAGCAGCTCGCCTGTCGTGAGCACCACCATCGCCAGGAAGTTGAAAGGACGACCCATGATCATCGCGAATGGTACCAACGGCACATGGAGGCGCAAGCTCGCGGATCCGCGCTAATCCTCCGCATGAGTCAACAACAAACGCTTGGTTGGAGTCATGCCTTCGTTGCGCTCGTCATGGAACTTGCGGGTGAGAGTGCGGCCTTCGAGTCGAGAATGTGATGGTAAGTGCGAATGATTGGATCTGAATCGAGCTACGTCGTTGAGTGATTCTTTGAATCGCGGGCTACCTGATCCGCCCCCAGACGCTGGCCGGCCGAGAACAACGACGCACCGCTCGTTCGTCGACACTGACGGAGTCGAGTGGAATGTCTGGGAGATCAAGCCTTCATCGGTGCAAGGCACGGGGAGCATGCTCATGCTCCAGCCCGTCGTCGAGCCTTACCTGGAAAGGGGCTGGCTGTGTTTTGAAAGCAATCGGGGCGAGAAGCGACGCTTCGCTCCAGTTCCATCCGACTGGGAGCGATATTCCTTCCACCAGATAATCGAGCTGTGGAGACGCGCCACGCCGGTTCGAAAACTGTGAGCTGACTGGTCAGTGACCGCGAAGTCTGCGCGTTTTGGTTGAGCTCACTCTAGCCGCTCAGGGTGTCTCGCAGTTGATCATCCATGGGATTCCGAAGCGGTCGACGACCATGCCGAAGCGTTCCGACCAAAACGTCTTTTCGATTTGGTACACGACCCGACCACCAGTGGCGAGCCGCTCGAAAACGGCCTCAGCCGCCTGCACGCCTGGAATGCTGAGGGAGAGCGAGAAGCCCTGAGGCTCGTCGTAACGGTCGGGAGGGACATCCGCGCCTTCCAGCACTTGTCGACCTATCGTCACGCTGCCATGCATGACCCTGGTGTCCCAACCCTCCGGAACGACGTCCGCCATCGGCGTGTCGCCGTAACGGAAGATGAGGCCGGGTTTCGCGCCGAACACTTCTTCATAAAACTTGAATGCGTCTTCGCAGTCGCCCTTGAAGCTGAGATAGGCGGACACTTGCAGCTGCGAATCGTTAGTGGCCATGGCGTTGGGTCAGTTAGTGGGGGAGGCGCGTCAACACGAGCTTTCGAAACTCGACCTCTGATCCTTCCGACTGCAGGGCGATCTGTCCGTGATCGGCAGTGGCGTCGAAGCCATCGTTTACCATATCACCATTGACCCACACTTTGATCGTCCGACCGACGGCCTCGATGACCATCGTGTTCCACTCGCCGACGGGTTTCTCCGAATTGTCGGTAAGATTGAGGATGCGCCGGGCTTTGCCCTCGGTGGTACCCCATTGCGCTGGTGGGCCACGCCGGCGCTCCATGTCGGCAACGCGGATGTCCTCGAGGATGCACCAGAAGTCACCGGCGTTCCCGCTTTCCATCTGCACTTCGATCGACCGTGGAAACATCCCGTAGAGAGCGCGCGGCGTCGACGCATGTACCAGCACTCCGGCGTTGCCGGGAGTGCCGGGAAACCGGTACTGGACCTCGAGTCTGTAATCGCGATAACTCGAATCAGTGATGAGATGTCCGCGCGGCTCCCCCAGGCTTACGACCAGTCCATTGCGCACGATGAACGGATTACGCAGACGCGAGTTGGAGTCGCGCGCTGGAACGTCCACGTGCCAGCCAGAGAGGTCCTTACCGTTGAACAGACTTTGCGCCTGCTCCGGCAACAAAGCCCGGTTGGACATCTCGGCGCGTCCCTCCAGCTGCGGCAGCTTTGTCGGCACAAAGGCCACGTTGTGCTCGGCGTCGATCGTCAGGCCGTCACCGTGAAATTTGAAGGTGAGCGTTGAGTAGTACGGTGTCTCGGGCGCGACGATCTTGAGAGTGAATACGCTGTCCGCCGTCCAGCCGCCGCTCAGCGCGACGGCAGGCCGGGGCGGCACGGCGAGGAGCCGCTCCATTCCGTTCGCGAATCCTGTGGTACTCCGCACCCACGCACCCACGCCCAACGGCGTGCGCACCTCGCTGAAAGTACTCAGCGGCGCCTGGGTGCCTCCCGTCGCCACAATACCTGGCGCGACGCGCACGACGATCGCCGGCACCGGCGACGTGAAGTCGAGCGCGATGGCGCGCAATCCCCTGTCATTCTCGGCGAGCGCGTACCAGCGGCGCGATACCTTCGCCGCAAGGGGAGACATCGCTCGTCCGGGCGCGGGATGAACCATGAGCGCGCCGAGCCTCGCCCGGAGTGCTCGTTCCGCGACGGGGTTCGGAGGGAGTGAGTCTGGCCGCATCGCCGGCAGCAGTCTGTCCCAGACGATGTTCATCACCGACTGCATGTCGCGCACGCCGCTCGTAATGACGACGACGGCGTCGTACTCCGGCAGCACGAGCATGTACTGGCCGAACGCGCCGTCGCCGCGATAGCCGTGTCGCGAACGCCAGAACTGATAGCCGTATCCCTGATCCCAGTCGCTCGATGGACTGGAGCCGTTCGACGTCTGCCGCGCGGTGGCATCGTCCACCCACGTCGCGGGAAGGATGCGCGCGCCGTTCCACGCGCCGCGCTGCAGGTACAAGAGGCCGAGCTTCGCGATGTCCTCCGTGCGCACGTTCAGCCCGTAGGCGCCGGCGTCGATCCCCTCTGGACTCTCGACCCACGTCGGTCGCTCGATGCCGAGTGGCTGAAAGAGTCGGGGCTCGAGGTAGTCGAGCACCTTCTGCCCGGTCGTCTTCTGCACTATCGCCGATAGCATGTAGGTCGCCGGCGAGTTGTAGAGAAAGTGAGTGCCGGGCTTGTACGGCACCGGATGCGCGAGGAACCGGTGCACCCACGTCTCGCCGGCCAGCGCCGGATTATCGGTGATCCCGAGCGGTGCTTCGGCGATCTGGCCTGTGTTCATGCGCAGCAGGTCGCGCACGCGCATCTCCCGCAGATGGACTGACGGCGTGTCCGGAGCGTCGCCGGGAAAGAACTTGAGCACCAGGTCGTCGACCGAGAGCTTGCTTTCAGCGACGGCGAGTCCCACCGCTGTGGAGGTGAAGCTCTTGCTCAGCGAGTAGAGCACGTGCGGCGTCCGCGCGTCATACGGAGCCCACCATCCTTCCGCGACGACCCGTCCGTGGCGCACGATCATGACGCTGTTCATCGCGTCGATCGCGGAATCAGCGGCCTGGACGAAAGCGAGGACAGCGCTCGAAGAAATCCCCTCCCGCTCGGGCGTGCTTCGCGGGAGCGCCGCGCCGACTTGCGCGGACAGGCGGGCGGAACAGACGAGCGAGAGGGCGAGGAACAGTTTCCGGGCGTGCATGGCGCAAAACCTACACTGATCGCGGTGTAACGGCAGGAGCCCTTGTACTGTACGTTGTCGTGGTGCGAATTGTTGTCATCGGCGGGTCCGGCCACATCGGCACCTTTCTCGTCCCGCGACTGATTGACGCGGGCCACGAGGTCATCGTCGTCACCCGTGGCAAGCGCGAGCCATACCTTCCGGATCCAGCATGGAACGCGGTTCGACACATCGAGATCGACCGCGCGGCCGAGGACAACGCCGGGACTTTCGGCTCGCGCATCGCTGCACTCGATGCCGATGCGGTCGTCGATCTGATCTGCTTTACTCCGGCCAGCGCGCAACAGCTCGTCGACGCACTAAAACCTCGGCAAACGCTATTGCTCCACTGCGGCACGATGTGGGTGCACGGGCGTCCAACGACTGTGCCGGTAACCGAAGACATGCCGCGACAGCCGTTCGGCGATTACGGGATCAAGAAGGCAGCGATTGAACAACTCCTGCTCGACGCCACTCGGCGCCGCGAGGCGCGCGCCACAGTCCTCCACCCTGGTCACCTGGTCGGGCCGGGATGGTATCCGGTCAATCCTGCCGGACACGTCAATCCTGACGTGTTCACGCGCATCGCTCGCGGTGAGGCGCTGGTGCTGCCGAATGATGGAATGGAGACGGTGCACCACGTACACGCTGACGATGTCGCGCAGGCTTTCGAGCTGGCGCTCACTCATTCCGATTCCGCTGTTGGTGAAAGCTTTCATGTCGTCTCGCCGGCGCCAATGACTCTCCGCGGCTACGCTGAAGCGATGTACGCCCACTTCGGCCATTCACCGCGGCTTGAGTTCCTGCCGTGGAGCGAGTGGCGGCACACCGTGACTGAAGATGAAGCCGCGGCGACCTGGGACCACATCGCTCATTCACCGCACGGGAGCATCGACAAAGCGCGTCGGAGACTCGGATACGCTCCGCGGTATACTTCGCTGGATGCAGTTATCGAATCCGTCTCGAGTCTACCTGGCGTGGCTCGGGCGTCGCCCGAACTCGAATGATCTGACGCCCCTCGTGCAGTTGCCGGCGCTGTCCGTGCCACACCAGCTCTCCCGATAGCCCACGCGGCAGCGTGATGTCGGCGCGAAGTCCGCGCTCACCCTCTCGCACCAAACCCACCTCGATGTCGCCCAGTGGATGCAGCATACGTCCTTCGGCGCGCCGCAGCGGACCGAGTGCGGGGGCGATGCGCACCGTACGAAATCCCGGGCTGGATGGCCGCACACCGAGTACAGTGGCGAGCAATCCGTAATTCGGGTGAGCGGCCCAGGCGTGGGTGTCTGATCGCGTCGGCTCCGGATTCTCAGGCGCCGACGTCAGGCCGAGCTTGAGCATCGTCTGCCATGGCGCGAGCTGTTCGATATAGCGATCGCCGAGTCCCACTTCGCGCAGGGCCTCGAGAACGTAGAAGCTGAAGTAATAGGAAGCGGGCGTGAGCGTCGTATCCGCCAGCACTCGGTCCATGACTGCCCGCTGCATCCCCGCCGGGACTGCATCAGCGAGTATCGCGAGGACGTTCGTCTGCTGACTGTAGGCGGCGGTGTCGGCCGCATCGCGAAAGAGACCGCGCGCAGAATCCCATGCTCGCGCGCGTACGGCTGTGCGCACCCCCTCCGCCCGCGCCCGATAGTCCGCCGCAGCGCCGCGCATTCCCAGCACCTGCTCGAGCTCGGCAGCACGCTCCAGCGCGTATACATATAGTAGACTGATCGTCGATGAGTGACCGGCGTCAGCACGTGGTGGAACTCCCCGATCCCAGCGCGGCGTCCAATCGACGTAGTTCCAGTAGGGCATGGCGCCGAGCGTGCCGGTCGAGTCGACGTGCCGCCCGTACCAGTCGAGGATCCCGCGAATGCCGGGCAGGCGTCCGCGCACGAACGCGGGGTCGCCGCGGTGCATGAAATAGTCGTGAACCATCGCCACGTAGATCAGGGAGAAGGGAGGAATGATCTGCGTCAACGATGACGGATAGCGACTGGTCGTGAGCCCTTCGGGAATCCGCGACAGATCGAAATGCTCGATCGCCTGGCGCATTAGCCGGTCGTCACCAGCGACGTAGAGGGAGATAAGTCCCTGCACCCGCGTGTCACCGACGTACTGAAGCTGCTCCCAGTAAGGCGTGTCCATGTACGTCTCGAACGCGCCGATGCGGGCGCCATTCCAGTTCATGCGCCACATGTCGGCGAGCCAGGGCAAGTCGCTGGTAAATCGCCCGCGCTCGGCGAAGGGATACGCGGTGAAGATTCCGTGCAGATCGTGGACACGGAGGGGCTCCTCGCGCGTTGTGATGTCGAGCTGGATGTAGCGGAAGGAGCGCCAGTATAAGGTTGTGAACCGGTGATGTGAGCCGCCGTCGGGAAGGAAGACGTCGTGAACGCCGTGTATGGTGCGCCCGTCGATCTCGTTTCGATTTCCCTTTTGCCCTTTCGCGTCGACGAGGGCTTCCGCGTACGTCAGGCGTACGGTGCTTCCGGCACCGCCGCTGGTCTCCAATACGGGATAAGCGTTGGTGGTGTGTGATTGATCGAGCAGGATCGAGGCAGTCGTTCGGGCGGGGATCAGCAGATCGCCGCCTCCTCGCAGAAAGGCGGCGTCCGTCTGGACACCGATGGCGCGACGTACGCTCGCCAGTCGTTGCTCTTTCTCCTCCATCGGAGGAATCGATCGTG
>DASYIM010000128.1:0-4636 GCA_035997625.1 Gemmatimonadaceae bacterium | reverse complement strand
AAACGCACTCAATGCCAACCAGACCCCCCGAACGTGGCGCACGCGGCACACTGGTGTTGGGCGGGTTCGACGCCTGGGAGGCGTGCGCGCTCGTTGCCTCCTGTTCGGATAGCCAGTCCATTCTCCAGCGGACGAGGGAGTCCCGGCATTGGCCGGCCCGACGCTCGCATAATCAAACGGGAGAATGGGTGATATGAGGTTTGGCAAAGTGGGAAAGTGGTTGGCGGTAACGGCGGTCGCCGCGTTCTCCGTGGTCGGAGTAGCGCAGGGGCAAACCGCCCCAGCGCGCGATGGCTTTTGGTTCAGCGGCGGGCTCGGATACGGCTCGCTGGGCTGCGACAACTGCGGATCGCGTGAAGGTGGAATCAGCGGTGGTCTCTCGCTCGGCGGGACGATCACTCCGAGATTCCTCCTCGGTGCCGGTGCGTCGGGTTGGACCAAATCGGATCAGGGCGCGACCCTCACCGTCGGACTCGTTGATGCGCGCGTGCGATTTTATCCGCAGACGGCCGGCGGGTTTTTCATGACGGGCGGCCTTGGACTCGGCACGGTTACAGCCGACATTCCCGGTTTTGGCAGCCACACCGAGCAGGGCCTGGGCATGATTCTCGGAATGGGCTACGATGTACGCCTGGCGAGAAACGTGAGCGTCACACCGTTCTGGAACGCGTACGCGATGAGGAATTCCAACACCAATGCGAATGTTGGACAGCTCGGCATGGCGTTGACGGTTCACTAGCGCAGACTGGCCGAAAAAGACAAAAGGCCCGTCCGGAAGGACGGGCCTTTTGAGTTTGGGGGACGGAGGCGCCGGGATTCGAGCCCCGCTCCGAGACAAGATCGACCACAGCGTCTACGTGCGAATTCCACCGATTGAGGTGTCCAACCGCTCGCCAGCGGCCAGCCCACATCTGGACAAGTCTCCGCACCGGGTCATTATTCCCGGGTAGACGACGGAGGTCGACGTGCGCACCCGAGTGGGTCGAGGCGGAACGATGAGCGGCGAGCTGACCGGCGCACAGTCGTTCCTGATCTCGTCACTTCCCCCCAGCGCGAGGCAGGAACGGCTTGCTGCCGCGGTCGCGGCTTGTCTGGTCGCCTCGCTCGTCGTGACGTTCACCTTCCGGAATGCACAGTTGCCTCGGAACGATTCGTTCACGCCGATTGCGAACGCGATTCTCTTCTTTAGCAACACCATCACGATGGCGTTGCTGTTCGCGCAGTTCGCCGTCGCGCGTAACCCCGCGTTGCTGGCGCTGGCGAGCGGCTACCTGTTTACCGCCCTCCTCATCATTCCTCACGCGCTGACCTTTCCCGGCGCGTTCGCCCCGGCCGGGCTGCTCGGCGCGAACCTGCAGACGACCGCATGGCTCTACATGCTGCAGCACCTCGGGTTTCTGGCGGGAGCGATTGGCTACACGATTTTGCGTGGCCGCCGTCACGTGATTGCCGAGGATCGGTCGGCCGCTGTTGCAATTCTCGCCGATGTTCTCGGCGTGGCGCTGATCGCAGCCGCGGTGATATGGCTCGTCACGTCGAATGCGCATCTGCTTCCGCCCATCATGAAGGATCAGATGCACACCAGCGCGGCGTGGCGCGACGTCGGATCGCCGTTGCTCGTGGCACTTAGCCTCGCGTCCATCGTGGTGTATCGCAAGCCGCGGGTGTCCATGATCGACTTGTGGCTCCAGGTGGCCATCCTCGCCTGGGTGCTCGAGACCTTGAACATGGCGATGATCCGGGAGCGATTCAGCCTTGTGTTCTATGTCTCCCGAACCCTGGGCGTGGTGTCGGCAAGTTTAGTGTTGCTCGCGCTTTTCTCGGAATCCACAATGCTGCACGCACGGCTCGTCCTCACACTGGCGGCGCGCAGACAGGAGCGCGAAGGCCACCGCACGGCGATGGATGTCATGCTGGGATGGCTCGCCCACGAACTGCGCCAGCCGCTCGCCGCCATCCGGTTGAATGCCGAGGCGGGCGCCCGGCAGCTCTCCGCGCCGTCGAAGGACCTCGGCGAAGTCGAGGCCATCCTCGACGACATCCGCGCCGACGCCGGCCGTGCCAGCGAAATGATCGATTCGGTGCGCCAGGTGTTCGTGGAGGCTCGACGTGACCGACAGCTGGTCGACGCCAATGCGCTGGTACGCGAAGCGGCGACTCTGCTGCACCTCGAGCTCGAGACGTCCCATGTCGCGCTGCATCTGCACCTCGCGCCCGACTTACCACTCCTGCGCGGCCACCACGGGCAGCTCATCGAGGTGCTTGTGAACGGCGTGACGAATGCGGTGGAGTCACTCGCCCTGGTTGCGGAACGCTCGCGCTGGATCGACGTTCACACCGCACAACACGATGGCGGATGGATATCGATCATCGTCGAGGACGCGGGGGCTGGGCTCGCGCATGACGTGGGCGATCAGCCCTTCGAGCCGTTCTATAGCACGAAGTTTCGCGGCTCGGGATTGGGCCTGTCGATCTGCCATGCCATCGTCGAAGGCCATGGTGGGTCCGTTGCGCTCTTGCCGCGCGAGGGCGGCGGCGCCGTGTTTCACGTTGAACTGCCACCCGCAGAAGCGGAGGGTCACCCGAGTCGCGGGGTGGATATCCCCGCCACCGCGCCAGCGGTCGAACTTGCCAACCGGGTATCCACCCTGCGTGCGGGCGAACTACGCACTCGATGAAAGAAACCGCGGCGCCGAGTACCTGAAGCGCCGTGAGACGTCTAGCTATCTCACGGCGCTGAAGGTGCTTCACTGATAGAGGCGCGGGGATCCGAACCGAGCGGCGAAATCGCTGACAGGGCAAGAGGCCAGGCGGTGAATGCCGACTTATGTCGCGTCGATACCCCGTTCAGTAAGCCCATTGCGGTAAGCAGAAAAAGATGGCGCAATCCTGCCCGGCATATGATACTTGCACCCCCTCAAGTCACCAAACGCTCGTTTTCAGCAGTCATTAAGGTATCGATGCCAAATTATGCCCTCTACAGATCCGCGTTTCTGGCTCTCGCAGTCTCCGCGCTTGTCAGCGCCTGCGGCGGCGATTCGACGGCCCCAAACGCGCCCGCAGAAGTCCTAGTAACCGCCGTCGACACGCTCCGAAGCATCGGGGCTACAGCCACGTTGACTGCCGTCGCCAGAAACGCTAGTCACGAGGCGCTCCCCGGCGTCGCGGTATCAGGCTGGGGAACCTCCGACCCGGCTGTGGTGACAGTGAACGCGACCACAGGTCTCGTAACCGCAGTAGCAAATGGGGCGGCCACGATCACAGGTCACGCCGGCGCAGTAACCGGCTCGACCAGAGTGATCGTTCTGCAGGCACCGGTTTCCGTGACGATCGTACCGCCGACCGACACCCTTCGGTCACTCGGTGCTACCGGCCAGTACACGGTCGTTGCCAAGGACGCGGGCGGATCCACGATCGCCACGCCAGTGGTGGCTTGGGCCTCCACGAATGCCGCGGTCGTGGCGCTTGACGTTAACGGGCTGGCGACAGCGGTCTCCAACGGCTCCGTCTATGTGCAGGCGCGATCGAATGGCGTTGTCGACTCCGTCCCGCTCGCCGTCCGCCAACGGATCGATCCCACAAAGTCGACGATCAGCGTGGTTCGTCCGCTGCTGTTCGTCGACGACACCGTCCGCGCCACGCTCCAGCCGCGCGACGCGCTCAACCATCCTCTCACGTTTGGCGGCGCTGCAATTGTCTTCTCCTCGCAGGGAGGAAGCAGCGTCGGAACATTCCGGCCCGTCGTAGATAATCAGACCGGCACGTACTCGGCCGACTTCGTAGGTGTGAGTCTTGGAACCGCTCTCACGATCACGGCAAGCATCGATGGCGCGCCCGTAACCTCCGCTTTGCCTACGATGCGAGTTGTTGGATTCACGCGGATCGCCGCGGCTGGCGGCACCCAGGTTGGCGCTGTGACCACCACTGCCGGCTACACGTGCGGGATCATCACAACCGGCGACATGTATTGCTGGGGCGTTTCCTGGTTTGGTGTCCTGGGTAACGGCTCGTTCGGAACGCTCAGTCCCGGCCCCACGCCGACGCTCGTGGGCGGAGGTCACAAATGGACCGAGGTCGCGACCGGCATGTACTACGTGTGCGCCGTCGCCAGCGGTGGCAGCGTGTTTTGCTGGGGCAGTGGAGATTCGGGCGAGATCGGGAACGGAAACTTTGGCCACGGGAGCGCGGACAATGTGGCGATTCCGACTCCGATATCCGGCACCGGAACTTTTGGCTCAGTCTCAATCGGAAACTCGGGTGGTGCCTGCACACTCACGCTGACGAAGGTGGCGATGTGCTGGGGTGCGAGCGTCTACGGCAGGCTTGGAAATGGGACCGAAACCCTCGCCGCGGTACCCGTCGCGGTGAGCGGCGGACTTTCGTTCGATGCGCTGGCCACAAGCTACAGTGGGACGTGCGGGATTGTCGCGGGCAGCGCGTACTGTTGGGGCTACTCGGCGCTGCTCGGGCTGGGAGGCGCGTCGGCGCCTGACACATGCGCGGCAGCCAACCCCTGCGCGAAAACCCCGGTCGCAGTCTCAGGTGGACGTGTCTTTCGCCCCATCGTGTCCGTCAATGGCAACGTGGCATGTGCGATCGCTACGGATGGTCAGGCTTACTGTTGGGGGACCACCTA
>DASYIM010000127.1:0-33816 GCA_035997625.1 Gemmatimonadaceae bacterium | reverse complement strand
GCCCAGCACCCGGGAATTCTGCTGCAAGCCGTCCTCGTCGATGACGTCGAGGACCGCCAGTCCCGCCGCCATGCAGACAGGATTGCCGCCGAAGGTGTTGAAGTGAATGCGCTGGGTCATCGCCTGGGCGATCTCCATCCGCGTCGTCACCGCGCCAAGCGGCACGCCGTTGCCAATGCCCTTGGCCATGGTGACGAAATCAGGAACCACGTCGAAGTTCTGAAAGCCCCAGTAATGATCCCCGGTGCGGCCGAAACCCGTCTGCACTTCGTCGGCGATGCACAGGCCGCCGTACTCGCGGGTGATCTTGTACGCCTCGGCGAGGTAGTTCCGCGCGCCGTGTGTTGCTCCACCAACGCCTTGAATGGGTTCGGCGATGAACGCGGCGATCTTGCCCGGAGTCGAGTAGCGAATAGTTTCCCGAATCTCCGCCGCGCTCTTGGTAGCGATCACTTCCGGCGTGCCGGTGAAGGCGCTGCGATACGGATCGGGACTGGCGACGTGATGGACGCCGAACGCACTGGGGATCGGGTACTTCCAGGTGTTGTGCGACGTCAGGCCCATCGAGCTGGGGCTGCCGCCGTGGTACCCGTTACGCAGCGCGATTACGTCGGTGTGGCCCGTGTACAGCCGTGCCATGGTGACAGCGAGATCGTTGGCTTCGCTGCCGTCGTTTACGAAGTAGGTAACGTCGAGTCCCCTCGGCATTTTCGAGGCGAGCCTCTTGGCCAGCAGCGCCACGTTTGGATGCAGGTAGATCGTCGTAGCGTGCTGCAGCGTCTCTACCTGCTTCTGGATGGCGCTTACGATTTTGGGATGACAGTGCCCGCATGAGACCGTCACAATGCCGGCAAACATGTCCAGGTATCGTTTGCCCGTCTCGTCGAACAGCCACTGCATGTGCCCCTCGACGATCAGCAGTGGCTCGCCGTACAGCGTGAAGATTGCGGGGTTGGTGTACTGCCGGCGCATCGACAGCACGTCCTCGCGTGACGGGCCGGTGTACGGCCGCGGAACGTGGTCGGTCGGCGGCATTTTCGCCCCTGGCGGAGGACCTTTGGACCGCTTGGCGCCCCGTGTTGCCGGCGAGGACTTGAGATGTGCGGGAGTGGCCGTCACGACCTAGACCCGGGCCGCGGTCTCGGGCTGCGGCGCCGCGTAGCCCTCCACCGTCTCGTATCCGGAGTGATAATCGGCCGTATCGGGCCGACGAATTTCCGACTGCAGAACGATCCTGTCGCGTCGAATGCCCCGGAAATCTTCGACGTTCTTGTAGCCGTCCTTGGCGTGGGACTCGAGAAACGCATCAAGTCCCGCCAGCAGTTTCCTGATGACATTGGGCCCCACCGCCTGATCCAGCATCGCCGAGGTGCATACCTGCACCGTGCCGCAGCCAAGCAGGAAATACGACAGAGCCTGATTGAAGTCAGAGACGCCGCCGATGCCCGAGAAGCTTCTCTCCGGAAACGCCTTGGTGAGTTGGGACATTTTGGCGAGAGACAGCGGAAGTATTGCCGGTCCGCCCAGCCCACCGCTGGATACGAACCCGTCGACGTTGATCTCGAACTCGAGGGTCTCCGGATCGATGAGGGGAATCGAGGGAAAGGTGTTGGAGGAAACGATGGCGTCGGCGCCACCGCGGAAGCACGCACCCGCCTCCACTACGATGTCAGCCGTGGCGGGAGTGAGCTTGCACCACACCGGCACTTTGGCGACTTCCTTCACCGCTTCCGTGACGACCGAGCAAAGGCCCTGATCCTTGCCGATGTTGGAGCCCATGTCCCGCCGATCCATGTGCGGACAGGA
The DNA here is from genome assembly GCA_035997625.1 of Gemmatimonadaceae bacterium. Lineage (GTDB taxonomy): Bacteria > Gemmatimonadota > Gemmatimonadetes > Gemmatimonadales > Gemmatimonadaceae > UBA4720. The sequence continues at coordinate 32,010 of DASYIM010000127.1, read as the reverse complement.
GAAGTTCAGCTCCAGACCGTCGGCTCCCTCACCCTGCGCCGTCTCGGCAAGCTCCTGCCAGTGCTTCAGCTCCTTGTCGTTGCCGGAGCCGGCCATGATCGATGCGATCAGCACTTTATTGGGGAAACTTTGCTTGATCCGCCTGATGCGCGGCGCCCACCACTCGAGAGTCTTGTCGGAGATCAGCTCCCAGTTCCACGACGAATGCAATGCAGCGCCCGCCCGCTTTTTCATAGAGACGTTGGCGTCCTCGGGCGTAGTGCGCATGAACTTCGCCTTCGCTCCATAGACGTTCACGACTGGGTGAAGGCCGATTGTCTTGGTGACGACTCCACCCCATCCCGCCTCGAACGCGCGCATGATATTCGATTCCGACTCAGTCGGCGGCGCCGAAGAAAGCAAAAACGGATTCTCGAATTCGATTCCCGTGAAAGCCACGGATCTATCAACACTCATTCCGCCTCCGAATTGACTGACACCCCGTTGTAGCCGGACGCCCCCGGCCCCAGGCTATCGGCTGCCCCTATGACATCCAGTTTGTGCCTGCTTCCTTGTTCCACTTGGTCGTCATCTTCTTGGACTGCGTCCAGAATTCAATGGATCCGCGCCCTGTGATGTCACCGACGCCGAACTTCGAGTCATTCCAGCCGCCGAATGAAAACGGCTCTCGGGGAACCGGGACGCCGACATTCACGCCGACCATCCCCGCGCTGGCGCGCTCCATCACATAGCGCGCCGTGCCACCGCTTTCCGTGAACACCGACGCCGCGTTCCCGTACGGAGATGCATTCTCGACCTTGAGAGCTTCGTCGACATCTTTCGCCCGGATGATCACCAGCACCGGTCCGAACACCTCGTCCTGGGCAATGCGCATGTCGGGAGTAACGTGATCGATGATCGTCGGCCCGATGAAGTATCCGCTTTCCCTGCCCTTTACCACGGCACGGCGGCCATCGACGAGCACCTTCGCTCCCGCGGCCTCGGCCTCGCCGATGTACTTCTCGATGCGCTCCCTGGCCGCGGCGGATATTACCGGCCCGATATCGCGTCCCGGCGCGATCTTCTTCGCGTTCTCCACCATCTTCTGAATGATGTGGTCTGTCTTCGCGACTGCTACCATCACCGACGCCGCCATGCAACGCTGACCGGCGCAGCCTGACATCGACGCCACCACGTTGGCGGCCGTCATTTCCTCCGCGGCGTCGGGCATTACGATGAGATGATTTTTCGCGCCGCCAAGCGCCAGACAGCGCTTCAGCGTCGCCGTCGAGCGACGGTAGACGATCTTCGCCGTCTTGGTCGAGCCGACGAAGCTCACCGCCGAGATTCCAGGATGGTCGCAAATGGCTTCCACCGCTTCCCTTCCACCGTTGACGATCTGGAGCGCGCCCTCGGGTAAACCCGCTTCCTTGAGCAGCTCGGCGATTCTGCCCGCGCTCAACGGCACCAGCTCCGATGGCTTGAGAATCAGGCAATTCCCAAGGGCGATGGCATTGGGAATCGACCAGTTCGGCACCATGTTCGGAAAATTGAACGGAGTGATCGCTGCCACGACTCCGAGGGGGTAACGCTCGATCCTGCACTCGACACCCCGGCTCACCTCGAGGACTTCACCGGGGGCGATCTGCGGCAGCGAGCACGCAAACTCACAAAGCTCCGCCGATTTAAGAACTTCGGCGCGTGCCTCCGATGCCACTTTCCCGTTTTCTTCCGTTATGAGCGCGGATAGCTCGTCGATGTTCTTCTCGAGCAGCGCTTTATACCGGTAGAAAACCTGGACGCGTTCCTTGATGGGCATCGCCGCCCAGGCCGGGAAAGCTCGATGCGCACCCGCGACCGCGGTGTCGACGTCGTCCTGGGTAGAAAGGGGGACGCGCGAAATCACGCTGCCATCGCTCGGGTTGTGGACTTCCAGGAACTCCCGCTCGATGCCGACAAACGACCCGCTGAGATAGTTGCGGACTTCGGGATACTTCAACTCGCCTCCGGCTGGTCTGCACCCCGTTGAGGCGTCGGTTTGCCAACGCTCAACCCGTGAATTGGAGGGCACTTACCTCTTATGCGAAGATGCCTTTGGTACACAAACGTCGCAAGCATTAATGCAGTCCAGCTTGCAGGCAACAACGGCACGAACCATGATGCGATTATGCAGGTCGTAGTGTTCGAACTGTAACCGGAACCACATGACCGAACCATTCGCGACTGCTGACCAGTCGCAGGAAATACGTCCCCCCATTGATCACGGCATGTCGATCACCAAAGCGGCGGTCATTACCGCCATTTCGGTGATCCTCGTGATCGTCTCGTTATATACCGTGGTGAAAGGATCCATGTCCGCCGGGATGACGCGCGTCCTCGCAGTCGTCTCGCTGCTGTCTCTCGTTGGTCTGGCTTACGGCCTGATCGAGCTCGCCCTGGCGGTGGTCGCCACGACGGCGGAGCGCCGGAGAAAGGCGAGAGAGGTGACGGAGCGACGTAAGGGCGACCGGGCAAGGAAACCTACTCCGCACTAGCGAGCGGCCGCACCCAATCGTTGGGCTTCATCGCGGATCACCGTCCAAGCGCTCGCAAGATGCGCCTCGGTCGTCAGGATATTTCCGAGTCCTACGCGCATCACGATCCGGCCGCCCAGCTTCGTGTGGGTGAGGTACGCGCGACCGCCGCGATTCACGTTCTCGACGATCGATTGGTTGAGCGCATCCTCTTCCTCCGCCTTCAAGCCATTCGAGCGGCATCTGAAGCACACGATCCCCATCGTCAGAGGAGCAACGCGCACAAAGGACGGTTCGTCATCCACCCACGACGCGAATAGTCGAGCCAGTCTCATATGCTCGCGTATCCGCGAAGCGATGCCCGCGCGGCCGAATGACCGGAGAACCATCCACGCCTTGAGCGCTCTGAACCGGCGACCAAGCTGAATGCCGTAGTCCATGTAGTCCGGCGAACCGCTGTTCGCGGCATCACCCCGCAGGTATTCCGGAACCAGTGAGAAGGCCGAGCGCAGTGCCTCGGCGTGGCGGGTGTATAGGGCGCTGAAATCGAGCGGCACGAACAACCACTTGTGTGGATTGATTACGATCGAGTCGGCGCGCGCTGTCCCTTCCATCGCCCAGCGCCCCTCTTCGAGAGCGCCCAGTGCGCCGCCGTATGCGGCATCGACGTGCAGCCACACGCCGCGCGATTCGCAAAGCTCGCTGATTTTCACCACTGGATCGACGCTGCCGGTTGAAGTAGTTCCGACGGTCGCGACCACTGCCAGCGGACGCTCTCCTCGAGCCGCGTCAGCGTCCATCGCTGCCCGCAATGCGACGACATCCATTCTGTAGTCGCGGTCAGACGCGATCGAGACGACGTTGTCTTCGCCGATTCCCAGTACAATAGCCGCCTTTCGCACAGAGCTGTGCGCCTGATCCGATGCATATACGCGGAAAGTCGGCAGATCGTTCCTCCCGGAAAGGCCGCGGGAGCGAATATCGGTCCCCAGCATCTCTCTGGCGGCCGCCAACGCATGAAGCGTCGCCACCGACGCGGTGTCGTAAACGACTCCAAAGAACTCCGCCGGGATGCCGACCAGATCGCGGATCCATTCGAGGGTCACCGTTTCCATCTCGGTCGCGGCGGGAGAGGTTCGCCACGTCATCGCGCTTACGTTCAATGCGGCCGCCGCAATCTCGCCGATCAGCGCCGGGCCGTTGCTCGTGCTCCCGAAATAGCCAAGGAACGAAGGGTGTCCCCAGTGCACGATGCCCGGCATCACCACCCGCTCGAATTCATCGAGCACGTTTTGGAGCGGTGCTGCCTCTTCCCAGCCCGTGGCTCGAAGCTGTGCCGCGATGCTGCCCGGGGGAACGGACGTGACAATCGATCGCTCCTCTATCGTTCTCCGGTACTCTGACGCCCACTCGGCCATGCGGTGCAGCTGCAGTCGGAGCTCCTTAGGTGCCATATCTCCGAGGATGCCCATTCCCCAGACCGGCTCGTCGGGAGCTGCAGGATGCTCCGGCGTACTCGGCACGCGTGTTGCCCCCTCGCCGGGGATGAGCTCGGGTCCGATGGATGACGTCACCTACATCCTCCCAATCAGGGGATCACGCCCATCAACCACTGAGCTGACGGAGTATTTGCGCAGGCTCGCTTTGATGGTGCGTGAGATAATTGTAGTCGACGGCTCGCCGGAGGAGATATTCGCGGCCAATGGCGCGGCGTGGGGAACGCTCGTGCGACACGTTCCTCCCGACCGCGCCTTTGCGACTCCGATGGGGAAGGTTGGGAATGTGATGACGGGCATAGGGCTCGCCTCATTTGAGCGAGTGATTATCGCCGACGACGATGTCCGCTACGACCGCGACGCTCTCTCTCGTCTGGCAGCGACGCTCGAGAAGGTCGATGTCGCTCGTCCGCAGAACTATTTCGATCCCCTTCCCTGGCACGCGCGGTGGGACACTGGCCGAATGCTCCTCAACAGAATGACGGGCGGCGATTGGCCCGGGACGCTTGCGGTGCGGCGCTCCATACTGCGCGCGACTGGCGGGTACGATGGGAACGCAATGTTCGAGAACCTCGAGCTCGTTCGAACGGTGGTTGCCGCGGGAGGACAGGCCGCGTCGTTCCTCAGCATTTATGTTCTCCGGCGACCATCCACAGTCCGGCATTTCTGGTCGCAGCGAGTTCGCCAGGCATACGACGAGATGGCTCGGCCATGGCGATTGCTCGTCCAGCTTGCGACTCTGCCTTTGACGGTCGTCCTCGCGCTGGGCGGTCACTGGCTGGCGCTTCTTGCAATCAGCGGCGCTGTCGCGGCGGTTGCGGAGCTCGGCCGACGGCGCGATAAGGGCGCGCGGGTTTTCCCTGTCAGCGCCTCGTTCTTTGCCCCGCTGTGGCTCGCCGAACGCGCGATCTGCAGCTGGCTCGCGGTTTTCTCTCGGCTGTTCCTTGGCGGCGTTCGCTATCGCGGAAAAGTGCTGAAGCTGGCGGCGAATCCACAGCGAGTTCTCCGGGCGCGCCACAAGCTCGCGCGGGAGCGAGACATCAGGCCGCACCCGGATCATACACCTCGATATCGATCGGCTTGAAGCGCCCATTGTTGGAAAGCTCCGCCGAGCAGGCGGTGATGCCGACGATCATGTCCATCTCGGCCTCCAGGAGGATGTGATCGCCGGAGCGCGACCGAGGTGGCAGAATTCGCAACTCGCCCGATGCCGCCACTTCCACGTTCATGAAAATATTGAGCGTCGTTGGAATCGAATCGGGCGCGATTCCGTAAGGCGAGAGCGCTCGACTCAGGTTGTCGAAACAGCTTGGGTGATGGCCCTTGAAGTTGTAGATGATTGCGAAGGTTTCGGGACTGCACGGCGTGAGCAGGAAGTCATGCCGGCCAACCGTGTCCTCGACTATTCGCCACATGGGCCTGCTGCGATTCGAGTAAAGCGTGTGGCCGGCGGTCAGATAGATCGTATTCGCGTAGTCGATGCTTCTCCCTGAGGAAAGCCATTCGGCGCGGTCGCCGCTCGCGAAGGAAACGAGATCCGACACCTGTTCGCCAAGCGGGTCGATGATTTTCAGATGCTGGCCGCGTAAAACGTCGAGCGCGGTTCCTGTCTGCGGCTCCAGATGAACGCGGTTCAGTTTCTTCAAGGCTTTCGACGGAACGGACATTTCCAGTCGCCTTCCGTTTGACGGCCCGAGTACTGCCCCGCTTCAGATCGCTCCCCGAAGTCCGCCACGTTCGGATTCTCATTGCCCTGGAAGGCTATGTCGCGGGCGCGAATCGCGGCTCGCAACCCGTCGAACTTTCCCTCCGCCCGCAGCCGCGAGAACTGTTCGTGCGGATTGAACACCAGCGCGGGCACAATGAATCGGCGCGCCAGCCTCGAGCTCTCCGGATGCAAACCCACGACAAAGAATGCCCGCCCGCCGGCGCTGAAGGAGAAATGCGGGTCATGGGGATCTGAGCTGACTCCAGCCGCCCAGTTGGCGCCCTGGGGATCGACATCATGAATCATTTGGAGCTGCTGCCATAAACGGCGCTCGAACACGATTTCGTTTTCCGGAGGCGAGTGCGGGAAGACCGCAACGAACGCACTGAGCGATGCTTCACTATGCTCGGCGGTGAAGCTCGCGAGATCGTCGAGTAGCGCTCTGGAGTTCCCCATCCTTCCAAGCGCGCCATAGACGCGAAGGGAATAACTGTATAGTCGGACGACGCTCCTGGCGCCGAGGCAGGGAAAGTCGGAACGCTGCACAAACTCGCGAAAGGCGCGTTCCAGCTCCGCCTCCGCGCTCGCGCTTGGGACAACTGGGTCGACAACGTTCTCGGAGTCGGTCTCCATTTTCGCCCGGCTCAGAGGAACATGTTCCTGATCCAGTTCGGGCTGAGTCTCACTTCGAGCCAGCCAGGATCAAACGCGAGGTCCAGAGATTCAGCATCCACCACGCCAACGTCGGTAAGTTGTGCGCGCGGAGTAGCCATCGTGCTATAGGGGAGGATGAAGCTGCCGTCCGTCGCTCCACTCCCCCTGTCGACCAGATTAGCAGCGTTTCGCGCCGCTATCGTGTTCCAGAGCGAGACCGTTTTTCCCGTTTGAGCCCGCGAAATTGCGGAGGGGTCGAGGCGTAGGTGTTCACTCCACAAGCGCTCGCGTAGCTGGGCAACCGGATCGTTCGCAGGAGCCGCCGTTGTCGCGCGAACAACGACGCTGACATCGAAGTTCCTGACGTCACGGAACACACGCCGCGCCAATCGCCCCTTGAAATCGTCGCCGTAAGAGTCGAGTGATGCGCCATCGAGATTGGCGCTCCCGACCAATGCCCAGACGTCGTCGATGGTCACGACCTTGCTGTGCACGAAGACCTGGCTGATCCTGGTTGAGGGGCCGGCTGTCTTTTGCGAGGTCCACAGTGCGAAGGCGCCGACGCGGGGGTGGCCAAGCAATCCCGACTCGGCCAGCCTCTCATTTTGCCAGACGCGATAGGCAGTTACATCAGGATTCTGATTCAGCACAAGAATGATTTCGAGCGCGGGCTGAATCTCCAAGACCTCTCTGAGCGCTGCGACTATGGGCCGTGAGCTGAGGTATTGGTGCTCGATGTAGATCAAGGATCGTGCATTTCGAATTGCGTCGAGAAGCGCGTTGAGCGTCCCCACGGATCCCGGCTGGAGCTTTTTGCGGCTGCTCCGCGGCTCGGTTGTCACTACTTCAATCGACCGAGCGGCGGATGATCGGCGGGATGGCGGCTGGGTTGTTGGAAGGTCCTCGCGATTATCCCGGTGCTCGGCCCCATTCCAAAGGCTGACGAAGGTGGCGGCTATTTCGCCTACCACTTGTCCCTGCAGCGCGAGTGAAACGTCGTGGACCGGGCGACCGCCCAGCTCACGGTGCGGCCGTCGCTCGTCGAGGGGCGCATGGGATGCGGTGTCCCAGTACCCATTGACGAATGGTGATCCCAAAAGGAAGGCGCGTTGCTGGTCGATCACGACGATCTTGGCATGGAGCAGCCGAGGAAAGCGACTTATTCCCCTCACTTCCACCAGCCGCGGCTCATCGACCCGCCCCTCAAGGAATCGCATCAACGGACGCCTGGTGTTCAGGAGAACGCTGGAATTGAGAAGGATCTTCACACCTACGCGCCGTTGAGCGCTCGCCGTGATTATCGCGTCGATCAGACTCCCCCCGTCCGTCGGCGTGGCAGGGTCGCTGGAGTTGAATGCCCTGCAATCCGAATCGAACGCAAGCTGAGAGATCCAGATCGACTCCCGCGCATCACGGACGGCACAAAGTAGGGAATCGAGAGCACGCTCATTGTCGATCAGCCACTCGACGCGATCGCCGGCGCTCTGCTGCTCGTCACCGACGTGCGACCCGGCCGCCTGCCAATGGTGACGGCGAGCAGTCTCAGACCGCATCTACGCTCAGAGATTGAGTGGGAGCGGCAAAACCGGGTTTCGTTGTGTCAACCGCATTTCGCGCTCTGATCAGCTCGGTGAATCCCGAGAGTACAATCGCGCCGATAAGCGGCAGGAGGTAATAGGCGACGCGATAGAGGAGCAACGAGGCGCCAATGGCTGCTACCAGCGATGCTGATCCGACGCCGGTGTTGGACTCGACCGTGAGGAGCGTCATGACAATCGCTTCGAAAACCCCCACCCCTCCCGGCACATGGCTGAGGACGGCGCCGGTTTGAGCAACGAGATAAACGGCGAGAAAAGCGCTATAGGATGAGTGCAGGGACGCTGGCAGAAGAAAGAACAGGACTGTGCCTGCCAGTGCCCAGTCCAGGGAGGAGATTCCAATCTGTTGCGCTGCCAACAGCATCGATGGCCGACGGATGCGCCAGTTTCCGCTGCCATGGAAATCCGACCGACCGAACGCGCCCCACGCGACATATGCGATAATCGGAACGAGCAGCAGAACGCCCAGAGGAGTCATCGAGAGCGTAAAGCCGATAACCGTAATCCGTTCGGGCATTGTGAAAAACGCCAGCGCGCCAGTAGCCAGGAGACCGAGGGTCGCGGTCACTGTAACAAAGACGCTGAGCCTCGCTACGTCCAACGCATCGAGACCAAATCTCGAGTAGGATCGAATGCGAACAGCGGCACCCGTCAGAATTGCCAGACCCACCGACTGGCTGTAAGCATGCGCGACAAACGCCGTTGCCAAGGCTGTGCGACGCGGCACGATTCGCTCGGCCCTTCTTCCGACGTAGCTGAGTGCGAGCAATTCAAGAAGTCCCAGTGTCAGGAAGCTGAGAACCGTGAACACGAACGAAAGAGCCAAATGCCTCAGTCCATACGCGCGCAAACTGCGAGCAAGATCGCTGAAGCCTACGCCGTTCAGCTCGCGACGCAGCACGACCAACGCTCCGGCAAGGAGCGCTACGCGCAGGATGAATGACAGGACCGTTTTCCATCGAGTTAATGCGGATTTCCGCGGAACAACGTCCTGATTCAATCCAGTCTCCTATTGGTGCTCTACCAGCCTCCGCGACTGACGATGCCTTCTATACAATTACATTGCCACGGCGTACTTCTGCGCTTCCGGAGATCGCCGAAAAACAAAAGCCCCGTCTGGAATCCACCAGACGGGGCCAAACTCAGGGACTACTAACTACTGCTACCAGCGATAGTGCGCGAACGCCTTGTTGGCCTCAGCCATACGATGCGTGTCTTCCTTCTTCTTGACGGCGTTGCCTTCGCCTTTGCTGGCGGAGATAACCTCTGCCGCGAGCTTCTCGGCCATCGATTTCTCGTTGCGGCCGCGTGAGAAGGTGATCAGCCAGCGCATGGCGAGCGCGGTACGCCGGTCCGGACGGACTTCGACCGGCACCTGATATGTCGCGCCACCGACGCGGCGGCTCTTCACTTCGACGGCCGGCTTGAGATTGGTCAGCGCCTGCTTGAAGATCGTCACTCCGGGCTGGCTCGTCTTGTTCTCGACGATATCCATCGCGCCGTAAAAGATTCTCTCGGCCGTCGACTTCTTGCCCTGGTACATGATGGCATTGATGAACTTCGAGACGGTCTGGCTATCGTAGCGGGCGTCGGGAAGGATCGGACGCTTAATGGATTTCTTTCTGCGGCTCATTATTTCTTCTTACCTCCGGCTGCCCCTGCCTTGGGCTTCTTCGTTCCGTATTTGGACCTGCTCTTGTTGCGGCCGTTGACGCCCGAGGCATCCAGCGACCCGCGAACGATGTGGTAGCGCACCCCAGGCAGATCCTTTACGCGTCCACCGCGAATGAGCACGATCGAGTGCTCCTGCAGGTTGTGCCCTTCACCCGGAATGTAGGCGGTGACCTCGAAGCCGTTGGTCAGGCGAACGCGGGCAACTTTGCGGAGCGCAGAATTGGGCTTCTTGGGCGTGGTGGTATAAACGCGAGTACAGACCCCACGCTTCTGCGGATTCGACTTGAGGGCGGGAGCCTTTTCCTTCTTCTGAACGTCGCGGCGGCTTTGCCGGACGAGCTGGTTGATTGTCGGCATTAATACTGGTTGAGGCTATGTCAGCCCTGAGGAAACGAGGCTGTGTCAGCCCGGAAGTAGATAGTCCAGCCATCCCGGCGAGACTAGCCTGTAAAGTTAGACGGCGACCGCGTTTATGTCAACTTGACCCCTCGTCTGCAGCGGGTTAATAACATCCTCTCGACGCGGATTGATCCATGCGTCAGATTGAATGAGGCGTCGCGACATAGCGCCACGACAGGCAGCTCGGGAGGCAAAATGACAGTGCACGGCACGACTACTCTAGCCATGTGTGTCGCATTCCTCGCATCTCTTCCGGGCTGCTCGCACTCCACGCCCGCCAAGGGCATCGAGATGCCGGAAGTGATCATCCCACAGATTCCGGTGGTACTCGAAGTCGAGAACCACAATTGGGCCGACGTCATCCTTTACGTCGTGCACGACGGGGTTCAAACCCGGTTTGCCCAGGTGGCTGCGGCGCACACCCTCTCGGTGGAGATTCCCGAGCACCTGCAGGGCGCGATGGGGGTGATTCGCATCGCCGCCCGCCGGATCGGCGGCACCGACAGCTATGTCTCGCAGGCGATCTCGCTGCGGGGAAACTCCTCGGTGCGCTTCACCATCGAGAGCAGCTTGAACCGGTCAACTGTGGGAGTCTGGTAGTACCTCAGTTCCCAAGCGACCGTCGTGAAGAAGTCGACTGACAACCACGCCCGAGCGCTTTACTTGGTCTGGGGAGGCGGATTACCGCCCTTGCCACCTGAAACGTCACCCACGCCCTGCGCAACCAGGAACGTCGAGGCGAGGATCACGCCCGCAAGGAGAAGGCTGCGGATGACGGACGTCTTGCTCTTCTCGACTGCCTGATAGTCGCGCGAATTGAGCGAGAGCTGCTGGCCGATGTAATTGTCCTCAATGCCACCCTCGCGCGAGACCTTGCTGACCAGCAGCGAAAGCGATGAGTCCGTCATGCCCTGCAGGTTTCCTTCCAGTTGATGCGCGCGAAGGCCGATGCGCGGCGCGACCGTCATTTGGCCCTGATCGGTGAGAGTGACGCGTACCTGTGTCGGGGCGGCTGGATCCACGGTCCCACGAACGGGCGTGTACTCCGTGCAGGCGAGGAGATTCACGAAACAACCGCCGACAACTATCGCAGTCAATCGACGTGTATGCCGAGCCCTGAAGTGCAATGACATCGTTTCCATTAATTGAATATTACACCTGATGAAAAAATCCGAGCCCGGTCAACATCGACCGGGCTCGAACCTTTCAGGAATCTTTCAGAGTTGCTAGAACTGCCCAAGGCACGCCGCGCCCGTACCATCCGAGGTGGCATTCGCTGGATCGTTCTTGTTGCGGAGACCGTTCACTCCGGTGTTTGGAGCCGGAATGTTCGTATCGGTGTTCGCCTCGGTCGCGTCGTAGTACAGGCGCCCGGGGATCGGGATGCCGGCAGGAGCCGTCGGCACCAGGTTCGGAGTGCAGGTACGCTTGTAGTCGTTCCACGCCTCATAACCCAGCTGGAAGTCGATGATGTACTTCTCGATGAGGATCTCATTGAGAAGCGCCTGACCGGCTACAGCTTCCGGCGCCAGCCCGTGATTCGCTCTCTCTTCATTGAGCTTGGCGAGCGCAGTCAACTGATCACCGGTCCGATAAGCCGCCTCGGCCCAGATCAGCGTGTTCTCGTCATATGTCACGTAGGGCTGCTGGAAATCATCAGCCCCGCGCTGTGCGCTCAACCAACGCGGATTGCCGGTCGGCGCGAAATACTCCGCTTCGCGCGGATCGTTTCGCGCCAGCAGAATCGCGTCGAGTGTGTTGCCGATGGCAAGGTCACCACCTCGTCCCGCCGGACCATGGAACTGGAAGTAGAAGTTCGTCTCCGAGCCGACTGTGGTGAACGCTCCGAAATAGTTCCCCGCATCGCTCGAGATGCCCTGCTGGGCTTGTGCGAGCGCCAAGGCGTATGCAGCCGGCCGTACTTCGGCTGTGTGCATGTAAAATCTCGCCTTGAGCGTGTGAGCGAATTCCGTCCACTTATCCACGTCGCCGCCGTACACCAGATCGGCCGCACCTGGACCAGCGTTGCCCGGTACGCTGCGGTTAATGTTGGCAAGCCCCGCCGACAGAATGTTCTGGACCGAGTCGTAGACGAACAACTGGTCGTCAAGCGGCGGATTGGACGTACCCTGGAGCGCCTCCTTGTAGACGAGATCGCCGAAAAGATCGGCGCCCGTACCCATCAACGCCCCTTCCATCACCTGCGCGATGCCGACGTAGAGCGAGTCACCCACCAGCCTGGCGCCGGTCTGCAGCTTCTTGATATCAACAAGGCCGCCACCGGTATAGATCGCCGCGTGTGTCCCGTTCGTCGTCTGCTGGTCGTGCGAATACCGTGATTCGAGCGCGCCATACTGGTTGGCGACACCATGGAACTGCTGAGCGAGAATTCCCGTCACGCGGGCAGGATCGCTGCCCCAGTACGCCCACAGGTTCTCCTGGGTGGAGACGAAGAATTGGTCGTTCGTCGCCGTTATCTGGCGGTTCGGATCGGTGCCGGCTTCACCGCCGGTCAGGAAGTTATTGCAACCTCCGACCACGGCTACAGCACCGGCAACGAGAAGCCTCCCCGCAATGTGTCTTATATGAATATTCACTGCTGAAATCTCCGTGTTGGCCTAGCGAGAGAGGCTGAATGAGAGAACGAATGACTTCGTCGGAGGATTGATGAAGTAGTCGAGTCCCTGCGTCAGGAACTCGGCTCCTCCAAGGTTCACCTCTGGATCAAACCCGGAGTACTTCGTCCAGGTGTGGAGGTTTCTCCCCGCGATGCGAATGTCCAGGTTCGAGAACCCGGTGGTGTTCTTCAGAACCGGATAGTCGAAGCTGTAGGTGAGCGAGATCTCGCGGAGCTTGGTAAAGCTGCCATCCTCCACGAACTGCGCGCCCACCGTGCCGAACCCGCCACCGTCAGCGAGGAACCAGTCCTGCCACGCTTCCGGAGACGTGAAAGGCACGATTTTGGTACCCGGTCCGGCAGTCGTCGGATAGGCCTTCGTCATGTAGTTCACGCCGTACTGGCCATTGGTCTGAGTACGGGCGTAGGTATCCTTGCCCGTCCCGAAGAAGTCCAGAATGCCGCGGGTTCCGTTCCAGACGCTGCCACCCTTGCGAACGTCGAGCAGGGCGGAGACTGAGAACTTGCTCCAGCGGAAGTTGGTGTTGTACGACATCGTGTATTTCGGATTCGGATCAGCGATGATTCTCTGAGTCGGATCCGCGATTGGAAGACCATCGTCACCCAGAAGGAGCGCACCACGTGGCGCACCACCGCACGCGGCGGGATCGGAATCGATGTCGGCGACGACGCCAAGACCGGGAACGCCGATGTTGGTGAGGCCGCGGCCGCAACGAACGAAGTCCGATCCCTGAATTACACCGGGAGCAAACCCGACCGCCGACGTGCCGATGGCACCGTTGAAGCCTTCGAGGTTGTAGTTGATGAAGTCCGCCCCGTTCAGGCTCAGAACCTTGCCACGATTTCTTCCGTACTGCACACCGATGTCCCATCCGGTGGTCGGTGTCTGGAGCGGGTGCAGGTTGAGCACCAGCTCGAGACCCTTATTGGAGATCTCAGCGGCATTGAGGACCTGTTGAACGGCCCCGTTCGCAGCCCCGTTGATCGGTGCGCTCAGAATGATGTCCGAGCCACGCTTGTTGTAGCCGGTGGCGGACATGTCGATCTTGCTGTTGAGGAACGCCAGATCGACTCCGAGCTCTGTTTCCTTATTCCTCTCGGGCTTGAGGTTGGGATTGCCCTGCGTCCCGCTCGTCGCCAGCGCACCCTGCCCGCTGATACCAGGCTTGAGCAAATCGCCGAAACCGCCAAGACCGAAGAACGTGGTATTGGTCAGCGCCGTCACAGCAGCGTATGCGGGCGGCTCCTTGCCGGTCTCACCGTACGCGATGTGCAGCTTTCCGTAGGAAAGAGCACCGGTGCGATCGCGGTGATTGAGCAGGTTGCTGAACGTCCAGGCGGCACTCGCCTTGGGATAGTTGGCCCTTGGGTTCGAGCTGCCGAACGTCGAGAAGCCGTCGTTGCGGATTCCGAGATTCAACACCAGCTGGTCGAGCAGACTGACTTCAGCCTGCGCGAAGTACGCCTCGATGTGTCTCAGAGCACGGTACTCCTGTACGAACGGAGTAATTGTGTTCTGAATGTTGTAAGGCGTCGGCGCGATCAGCGCCTCACCGAACGCGAAGGTCTGGCGCAGACGGCGCGAGTTCAGATTCTGGCCAACGGTAAAGGTCAGATCCGTGTTCGTGCCGAAAGTATGCTTGGCCGTCGCGATCAGGTTGTGATCGATCTCGAGGTTGTTGATGTCGTTGCGAGTGACATTTCCAACCGCGTCGGCGCCCGAGGTAAGCGGCAGCGACTCGAGTCGCCAATCATTGTAGTAATCCGCGCCAAGGGTCTCGCTGACGTTGAGCCACTCGAGCGGATTCCAGTCGATGTTCACGTTGGCGATGGACCGTCCCAACTCGCTGCGATTGCCCGGGTTGTCCAGCACGAAGAACGGATTGTCGTAGTACACCGCGCCTTGCATCGACGCGATACTGGTCGCGTTCGGGAAGCGGTAGGCGCGCTGCAGTCCGTTCGGGAGATAGGTATCGGTGTTGTTGAAGTTGGGCGGCGTACGAAGCGCGCCGAGCATTACGCCGGAAAGGTTGGACCCTTTCTGAACGAATTTACCGCGCGTATCCATGTAGTTCAGGTTGCCGCTGATCTTCAGCTGGTTGTTAATCTGCTGCGTTCCCTTGAGCCGAACGGTAGCGCGATTGTACTTGTTGTTCGGGCCCTTCAGGTAGCCGTTCGTGTTCATCAACCCGCCCGAGGCATAGAACGTCGTGCGATCATTGCCACCCGACACCTGGAGGTTGTTGTCAGCCGTGACGCCAGTGTCGAACAACTCCTCCGAGTGGTTGAACACAGGCGTGCCGGAAGCGGCTGCCGGGCCCCACGAGTAGCGTGCGACCGAGCAATCCGGTCCGCCGCAGGTTGCGGGCACACTGTTAAGTCCCTGAACGAAGGTGTGCTGCGTAACATCGGGCATGGCGACGTGATCGAACGTCTCGGTTGAGTTGAACGTCCACTTGGTGGCGCCGGCAGACCCAGATTTCGTCGTGATCAGGACCACGCCGTTCGCAGCGCGCGCGCCGTAAATTGCCGCGGCGGCAGCGCTCTTCAGGATCTGGATCGACTCGATGTCTGCAGGGTTGATGTCGGAAACGCGATTTGGAGCAACCGTGCTGGCGTCAGCTCCCGATGCAGTGCCCGATCCGTTCGAGATACTCTGGGTCGAAATGGTCTGATTGTCGATCGGCTGTCCATCGACGACGAACAGCGGCTGATTGGTTCCGGAGAGTGACGACGCGCCGCGAATCTTGATCGACGCGGATGAGCCGGGCTCGCCGGACTGCGTGCGCACTTCAACGTTTGGCGCCTGGGCCGCGAGCGCCGAAACGACGTTCTGCGGATTCGCCGCGCGATTGAGGGCGCTGCTGTCGACGGTGTTGATCGTCGTCGTCAGTCTTTCGCGGGTCGTCGATGTTCCGGCGCCCGTCACGACAACGACGTCGAGGTTGAGTGGATTCACGACCAGGGAGAAATCCTGGGTGAGATTCGCACCCTGGGCAATCGTCGTTGGTACCGTGCGGGCGGCGTAGCCAATCGTCCGCGCCAGCAGAACCGAAGACTGGCCATTCGCACGCGCGCTCGGAACGACGATCGTGTAGCGACCCTGATCGTCAGTGTGCGTGCCAATGGTCGTGCCCTGAATCAGAACAGTTGCTCCCGGAAGTCCAACGCCTTGCTCGTTGGTGACTCTGCCGGAAATCGTTGCTCCGCCTTGCGCGCTCGCTGTCGAGACGGCGACGAAAAGCAATCCAACCGCGCTGATGCAGTTTCGTGCGAACCTTCTGATCTTGGTGAGTGTTAACCTGGGTGGGTGGAAACCGGAGGCAGGCCGAGCTCGTCCCGACGTAAAGGTGTACTGCATGGATCTCCCCTTCATGTTCGTGCGCCAACCGCGCGCACGTGTGTGGGCGTTCACTCTGCGACGAGTGAACTGAATGACCATCCGAAACCGGATGCGGCGCGATCACCGTTTCTCCATGACGGTTGTGTGCGAGCGGCACGATCAGTTCGTGTCGGGGCGCGACGCGTGGCGGCGGAGGCGTAACTATCGAATGCGTAACCAGTGTACCAGCATGTGCCAAGTGAAGGCTTAGACAGCCGAATCACGCCATTGGGTTGGCAGCGGACAGGATTTAGTACGCGAGCGCGGAGTCGCGTGCCGGCTCTCGCGTTATTGCAGAGCCGGCTGATAAGATTTCTTAACGCGCCACTACCATAGAGAAAGCGCGGATCGATGTCAGAGAGAACGCAAATGTCTCTCGGTGATTGCCGGATTGTTTCCGATTTGGCCGGTCGGAGCTCTGCTGCACGACCTGCCGAATGGTATGGGAATTACCCACCGGTGCGAAATTTTTACATTGTAAAAATTTCTAAACCCCCGCCGCCAGGGCAGGCAGCATGTCCCGCTGGCGAACTCCTTCGGCGAACGGTCCCAGCAAATGGCTCACGCTGTTCGCATAGTAGCTGACGAGCGGACGACTTCGCGGCAGCACAGAATAACCTTCGCCGCTTCGCGCGAGAATTCTGCGCATACTCAGCATCCGCCATGCACGATCGAAGATCTCTTCGACGCTGCCTTCGCGATGTATCAAGCGCGCGTTGAGCTCCCGGAGCACGTCGCGCATCTCGCCCATGCGCTCCATCAGTTGCGCATGCGAGATGAAATCGCCATCGAAGCTTTGTACCGCCGCGCACGCCAGCGTCACCGGGGTCACCGGTATTATGGCGGCGATTTTTTCCAGCACCGAATCAGACAGCGCCTGCACCCGCGCTAGTCGCTCTGCTCTGTCGATCCCGAACAGGTTGCCGACGCTCCGATCCTGTTCATCGAGCCACGGTCCGACGGCGAATGGCTCGCCAATCACTACGGCGGCACGGCCGTACCGCTTCCACCGTCGCGCGACGAGACGCGCACTGTTCCACCACACGTAGCGAAGCACCTCGGCGAGCTGCGTCCGTCGCGGCGGCCGCGTGCGACCTTCGCGCGCATCGAGCTCGCGGAGGAGCGAGCGGTCTTCCAGAACGCGATCGTAATTGATTGCGACGGGAACGATGTAGAGGCGTTTGCGCATCTCCGGATCGCGCGCGACGCCAAGCACGTAATCGAGCAGGCCGATCTTCGCCTTGCCGAGTTTGCCATCGCGGCTGAGGCCGCCCTCCAGAAAGATTCCCTGGGTGACGCCGTTGCGCGTGATCAGCTGAACGTATCCCTCGAGAACCGTGTGATAGAGCTTCTCCCGATACTTCCTGCGGATGAAATAGGCGCCAAAGGATTTGAAGATGTACTCGAGTGGAAACGTACGCGCCCATTCCCCCACGGCGTAGGAGATTGCGACCTGTCCCGAAAGCGCGTAACCGACGAGAACATAATCCGCGTTGGAGCGGTGGTTCATCAGATAGATCACGATCGCATCACGCGGCACGGCATCCCGCAAAAGACGGCCCGCGTATTCGGCGGAGACCTTATAGAAAAAGTTCAGCACTATTCGGCTGACAACCAACCCGATTTTGTAGTACGTGAGAATGTTGAAGAACGGTACGATCTCGTCGATGTAGGCCTCGACGCGCTTCCAGGCTTCACTCTCCGGGAGTGGCGTCTCCGCTGAGTGCTCTTTGACTGCCTCCGCGATGGCGGGGTCGGCGAGAAGCGTCTCCCTGATGAAGGATTTCTTGGTGAGCTTGAAGCGGTCTACGCGTGAGCCAGAACGACGAATGGCGCGAA
The DNA here is from genome assembly GCA_035997625.1 of Gemmatimonadaceae bacterium. Lineage (GTDB taxonomy): Bacteria > Gemmatimonadota > Gemmatimonadetes > Gemmatimonadales > Gemmatimonadaceae > UBA4720. Next base: position 14,130 of record DASYIM010000127.1, on the reverse strand, counting down.
GAGCGATCCTGTTGGCGCGAAGGATGACCAGGCCGATGGTGATTGCCGCAACTATGAGCCCGCCGAGTATCCATGACATGAGCGTCATGCGCTAAGATCGGAAGTGTGCGTTGCTCCCGCAAATGCAAAAGCGCGCCGCCGGAGATCTCCGGCGGCGCGCCTCACAAAGAAACCAGGACTTACTGGTCGGCCGGGTTGCGATCAACAAACCAGACAACTCCCGGTACCGTGAAGTTTACCGGAGTAGTGGCCTGAGGCGCGGAAGTTCCCGCCACCGATCTCGGGAAATAGTAAACCGAAAAGGCGGTGCCCGCGCTGTTGACCGCTGCTGCCGGTAATTGTCCCGGAAGTGGCGCAGTGGTCGATGGTCCCGCTGCCGACGCGCTCACCGTACCTGAGCCGGTCGGGGTAAACCGAAATGCCGCGTTTCCAATTGCGCGGCTGATGTAACTCGATGCGCCCAGTGGAGCAATATTCGCTGCCGCTGCGGGTGGCGACACGGGATCCGTCGCAGTAAAGGAGGTGACGAGATAGGCATCGACAGCACCAGTGCTCGCATTGACCGCCCTCACAGCGATCTGACCGGCCGCCGGAGCCGGCACATCGTCACTGATGACGACGAGGTGAACGTGGGTCGCCGTCTCACGCGTGAGCAGCAGCGTGTAGCGGGAGTTCGCGGCAAAGGTGATCGTCGTATCGACCATGAACGCGGACGTGATCGTGGGATTGATGCTGTTCGGGAACACGCGGAGGTGCCGTGCCTTTGCTTCAACCGGTTGATGCTCTGTTCCAGCGCGGAAACCAATTGCCTGGACCCCATTCAACGAGAAATCGACCTGGTCGATCATGCGCACGTCGACGGCGCTGGAATCGGCGAGACCGTTAATGAAACGCACCCCGGCGAGAGGCGGTAAACCCGGATCCGTAACTTTATCACTGCCGCAGGCACTGACCGCGGCAACTGCGATTAGAAGCGTAGCGAGACGAGAAAGACGCATTAGCAGTACTCCAGAAAAAGTCGAAATAGTTGGAGTGAGCTCGGCGCGAGCTGCCCCTTCGAATGGTTTCCTACTGACCGTCCGGCGGGCCCGGATTGGGCTGCCGGTCAGGTGATTGATTTCCGAACAGACTTCTGCTAAAAGCGAACGCCAGTAACGCTCCGGCCGCGCCGGCAACAACGAGAAAGGTCCGACTCCGGGAGAACTGGCGCTCCTTTACGTCATTCACGAGCGATCTCCCGATCGTCAGGGGCTCTCCTGACCACTTGTTGCTTCCGCCGTTGAAGTAAGTGACTGAGCTGACCGCAACCACAAACGCGGAATCACTATTGGACTTGAGGGTCCCTTCGATCGACTGCGCCGCCGGTCCAACGCTCTGGCCCAGAGTCACACGACCCTGGTCGTTCAATCCAAGCACTAACTCGGTACCGGGCGCGGCAGCGGATGGAATCGGGGCATAGGTGTAACACCCCGAAGCGACTCCAATGAGAAACGCCATCATGCAGCATCCAGCAAAACGCCTTTTCGACACGGTGGCCGGCCGCGCCATCTCGGCGCGACCGGACTGCCGGGAAAACTCACTGAAATTCATCGCGGCTCCTCAGGTTACGTCGGTGACTAGAATCCGTACGTCCCCTTTACCGCCACACCCGCAGTCGTATAGCTCGGCTTGATGCGAGCGAACAGCTCCTGGTAAGGAACCGGCCACTCGAGCGCCGTGCCCTGGACGAGATCGCCCCATCCGCGTGCGTCGATAAACCACTCGGCGTACCCGACCATGCTGGTCTCGAGGCGCTTCTCCCACTTCATCGCCTCCATGATGTTGCCGCAGGCGGTGGTGGTGAAATTCGGGGGTTGCGGTACGCGTGGTACGCAACCTGTCCCGCCAGGTACCTGATCGGTCAGCGCGTTGATCACGGTCAGGGCGGCGAGACCGGCGCGAACGCGTGACTTGTTGATGAGAGGTATCGCCGCGGCAAAGTTGCCGGCCCGGATATAGCCTTCCGCCGCCAGCATGTCATTCGCCACCAGAGGATACTGCACGTAGGGCCCGTTCTGACCGTTGGCGCGAATCGCCCAGCTGCGCCAGTTGTCGTACCACCACGTTCCCCATGGCTCGGCGTTGGTATCCTCGCCGGGCGGGCGGTTCCGGAAGTACAGAACGGTGCCCACCGGTGTGCCGCCTCTGCCGGTGCCGGTCACGGCAGTCTGTGCCGGGCGATCCACACCGGCGGGGAAGCGCTTGTCGGGCGTGCGAAGCAGGAACGGCGTCCGGCTCAGCAACGCCTGCTGCAGCCAGGCATCGTACGACCCCGCAGTGTCAGCCATTCCGAGAATGAAGGGCGTCATCTGACTCCAGCCACTGGTCTGAGCCAGTTGGTTGACGACAGCTCCGCTCCAGCCGGTGGTGGCGTTCGTCTGAATGATGAAATCGGCAGTGATGCCGTTGGTGGCATCGGCGATGATGGCGGGCCAGTCCGCCGCCGCACGCTCGGTCGGGTTGCGAGCAATTCCGGCGCGGAACTTCGCCTTATAGGAGCGAACCAGCCTGATGAAATCCGCCTGACTGGTGGGCGTCGTTTGAGAAAGCCAATCGATCGGAATCGGGAATCCGTTGGTTCCGCTCGTTGCCGCCGGGCTGCCGGCGATGGCGAGCGCTGAATCGAGGCTGCCTAGGGCAACCGCCATGACATCGCTCGCTTTCGAAAGCGGGGGGATCTCGCTGATAGGAACAGCCGGCGTCAGAATCGCGGCGGAGTCGTAGAAGATGGCGAGATAGCCCAGCGCGTAACCGAGCGTGAAGTAGGCAAACGACTTCGCTTTCGCGTCGCGGGCCGGCGAGCCGATCGATACGCCGGCGGCGGTGAACTGGTCGAGAGCGGAAATGGCGTTGGCGGCGCCGCGTGCGTTGCGGCTCAGGAAGTCGAAGTCGCGGAAGTTGCCAACCGAGACGTTGTTGCCGATCGAGTTATCGATCGGGCTGCGCGGAATCGCGCCGCGCGTGCCCATGCCGAAGTTTCCGAGCTGCGAAGAGCTCTCGAACGACATCGTGATCGTTTGGGTGAAGATGTCGTCCGGATTGCCGAGTTGCCCGTTGTACATCTGCTGGAACAGCTTCGAGATAATCGTCTCCACATCTCTCGGCGAGCCGAAAACGCGCGCGACGTCGGGCTGGTTCTCGTTGGGAACCGTCAGGTCCTTGCACCCCGCAAGGAACACCGCTATTCCGAAACCGACAGCCGACATCAATCTGACAGTAGTTCTGAGATACATCCAAGACCTCACTGAAACTGGGAGGAGGAATGGAGGGGGCCGATTGTTACCGGCCCGCCCCATGACTGGTTGCTGTTAGAAAGCGGTCGAGAGCTGGACTGTGTACGTCCGCAGGTTCGGGAAGCGGTATCCCGCCACCGGGGTCAGCGCAGACGAGTTGAGCGGTCCCGTTGTGTTGCCCGACTCCGGATCGAACCCTCTGTAATTGGTCCAGGTGTGCAGGTTGCGGCCGACGAACCCGATCTTCCAGTCTCCCGCTCCGCCCACCGCGCCGACGCGGAAGTTGACGCTCAGCTCACGCAGCTTGACGTAGCTCGCATCTTCAACCGAGAACGTGCTGGGGCCGAGGGCGTCATACAGACCGCCGACACCTGCGTTTCCGCCAGGCGACGTCGACGCACCACGTCTCCAGTAGTACCCGATCGGCTTCGCGGCTTCGACACTCTTGCCGTTTTGATCGATCTCCTTGCTCTGCAGATCGCCCAGCGACCAATGGTAGGCGATGTTCCACAGTTTCTGGCCACGGTAGGCATCGAGCAATCCGAACACATTGAATCTCTTGTAGTCGAAAGTGTGCGACATGCCCCAGTGGTACTTGGGAAGTCCGTTTCCAACCGGGACGAACGCGATGTTGCTGGTGGAATCGCGAAGCGTGATCGGCATGCCCCAGTTGGTTCTGTTGCCCCAGGGACCGGTGCCGAGCGGAAGGGCGGTGCTCCACAGATTGCGCGTGATTCCGTCGTTGAGCGAATTGCCCTGCCCAACCCAGACGATCAGACCCTGATCGTTCGGTCTGAACGAGCTGTTCGCGCCACCGCAATCCGCGCTGAACGGCGCCGGCAGCTGGCTGCAGCTTCTCACGTAATCGAAGCCGTAGATCGTTCCGATCTCCTCGCCCGTACGGAACTTGAAGATGTCGAAGAGATTGGCCGGACCGGGCTGGATCGTGCCGACGAACTCCGGCACGTCGAGACGCTGGATGATCGAATTGGTCCGGTCGTAAATGACGCGCGTCGACCAGCTCATCGATTCGCGCGTGATAATTGGAATGTTGATCGTTCCTTCGATGGTTTTGTTGCGAATCACACCGGCGTTGAGCCACCGGCTCTGGAATCCGGTTGCCGTCGGGGCCTTCACCGGCAGGATCTGGCGATCGATGGTCGCCCTGGAGAAGGAAAGGTTGACCGAAACACGGTGGAAGAACTCGAGATCGGTTCCGAGCTCCGTCTCACGATTGATCTCCGGCTTGAGATCCTTGTTGCCAAGGAACGCCGGATTCAATGTGCCGCCAGTACCTATTGTATAGGTCTCGTACTGGGCGTTGAAGCGTGGACGCTGACCGGTAGTCCCAATCGACGCGCGCAGCTTGAAGAGGCTCAGAGCGTCTGCCGCCGGCCACCACGGCTCGCGCGACGCAATCCACGCCGCCGATCCGCGGCCGAATGTCTGCCAGCGATTCCCCGCACCGAACAGCGAGCTTCCGTCGCGGCGAATGAGTCCGCCGAAGATGTAGCGATCCTTGTAGTCGAAGTCGACGCCCGTGAAAAAGCCCATGTCTCTGATATTCTGGAGCTGAGAGCCGAGGGCGAAGTTCTTCGTCGCAGCGTCCGTCGTTTCCAGACCCGATACCACGATATCCGTACCGTTTGCGGAATCGGCACGCAGAGTCTGATCGGAATAGACGTACCTGGCGGTAAGCGTCGCGTTCAGGTCGCTGAACCAGGTGCGGTTCGCGGCGCCGCTGAACGAAGTGGTGAATGACTCGTTGTCCAGACCGCCGGTCTGGATGAAACCGCCCGATGCGGTGGGGTTGGAGCTCGTCGTACGCCATCCCTTGTCGCGCATCTGGAGCGATTTGCCAGTGGAGCGATCGTAGCCGAAATCGCCCTCGAGGTTGACCCAGTCGAGCGGCGTGTACCGAACCTGCGAGCCTCCCACGAAGCGGGTGCCGCGATCGGTGCGGTGATTGTAAGCCGTCGAATACAGCGGGTTGAAGTTCGCGTCGCCTTGCGCCAACGGATTGTGGCGGACTACTACCCGGCCAAGATTGTCCGTCGCCGTGAGGTCGGAAATGAATGGCGCTCTTGTGAGGTTGAACCATGTTCCGGCGTTGCCCGACGTTTCATCGAAGGTCGAGCCGTGATCGATGCTCGAGCTATAGTATGAGTTGATGTTCGCGGTGAGTCTGTCTCCAATGCGCTGATCGACGTTCACGCGTGCTGAATTACGGGTGAAGCCCGGCAGGAATTTTACCGCTCCTTCCTGCACGAAGTTGGAGATACTGGCATATACGCCGGTGTTGTTCACCTTGCCGCGCATGTCGAGGTTGGTGTTGCCGTAACGAGATGGCGTCACGATCTGGGCAACCGGGTCTCTCATGTGCGTCCACTGCGACGTCTGGAAAACGCTCACCAGGTTGTTGAGGTTCGGCGCGCTGGCAATTGCGTAGTCGCGCAGGAACAGCTGGGGCGGAAGCGAGAAGTCTTCGCCGGAATTGTTGACGCGGTCGACTTCGTTATCCCAGTCGATGTAGCGGGCGCACGGCGATCCGCCAGCGATGTCACGGCTGCAGAAGAACTTGCCGGTCGCGTTCATCGCCAACGTAGTATGCGTCGCGAGAGGGAAAGCACCCTCGATGTCGCTGGTGCCTGTCTCAGTGCGGAGTCCGAATTTCACCCCCTGGGGAGCGTTCCTGCCGCTCTTGGTGGTGATGTTGATGACGCCCGCTCCCGCGCGCGCACCGTACAGCGATGCCGCGGCAGCTCCCTTCACGACCTCGACGTCTTCGATGTCACTCGGGTTGATGTCGGGCAGCGCCCCCTGCAGCGGGACCCCGTCGAGGAGGTAGAGCGGCTGCTGTGTGCGACCGGTCGCGTTGAGCGAAACCGGGCCGCGCAGAACGATCGAAGGTGCCGCACCGGGACGGCCGCTGGCGTTGACGATCAGTGCACCTGGAATCTTTCCCTGAAGCTGGGTGAGAGGGTTGGAGCCGCTGACCGGCATCTGCGACGAATCGAGGTGGTTTACAGTGAACGGCAGCTTGATCGCTTCGGTCGCCCTGGTCACACCAGTGACGACGACTGCACTCAGCTCGGTGAGGTCTTTTTTCAGGTTGAAGTCGACCGTCTGCTGGCCCGCGGCCAGCGCGATGGGATTCGATCCGGGTTGATAGCCGATCGCGCGTGCCCTCAGCACCACTGGCTGCCCGCGAACTCTGGCGGCCGGCACCGTGATGGTGAAAACACCGGACGGGTTGGTCGCAACAGAGATGTTAAGCTCGGGGATGAAGACGTTCGCGCCCGCGAGCGGCTGGCCCTGGTCAGAGATCACTCGGCCCGTGACAACGGCGGACTGGCTCTGGGCCAAAGCCGGCGCTACCACGAACAACGCGATAAGCACCCCAACAAAAACTTTCGTAGAACGTAATAGTTTCGTCATGCCTACCTCAGATGGGATTTCGAGAAACCACGGAGACTGACGTGATGGCATCCGCACGGACACCATGCCCGATGACGGGGTGGAAATTCCTCCTTTACACGGAAAAGGGGTGCGCAGAGCGTCGAAAACAGGTTCGATAAAGCGTGATGGGGAACGCAAATAACGAAAAGGAGAACGCGAGCGGGCCGGACGGGTATCCGGCCAGCAAAATCTCCTGGTCCACGAATTAGGGGCGCCCCAACAAGGCGCTTTTTTTTAGTTGACGACGGGTATTTCGACGGGTGTTTCGACGGCTATTCGTGCTGCTGAGGTACAGCGAAAGCGCGTTGCGCACAAAGTAATAGCGTAGGCTGCCGAACGGCGCAAGGGGTTGTCTAGTTCTAATCCCCGTCGAACGATCTCTTTCGAGCGTGGCCAGCGCCAAAAAAACGCGCCCACCCCCTCAACAATGAGCAGTCCGAGCTATCGCGGCCTGGCCTGACGGCTGACCGAGAACTCGAATGGCTGCTGGACTAACTGGCGGACCGGGTGCCCGTTCTTGATCGCCGGAAAGTAGCTGGCGCTTACCAGGGCCACACGAACAGCGTCCGTGAAAAGAGGCGCGGTCGACGAGACGATCCCCACCGTGCCGTTCTCTACGCGACCCGCCGTGTCCACCACGAATTCCGCGATGACAAGGCCGTCGACCCCCGCGGCAAAAAGGGAGGGTGGGAAGCTCAGTTGCAGCAGACGAGTCGTATCCAGCGTGGCGCGTTTGTCTACTTGCTCGGGGCTGAAAACCGAAAGCTGCGAGATCAGCGACTGCAGATCGACCGACGGAGTCGGCGGCGGGGAAATTGGATCGGTGTCGATCCCCCGCGACCAGATCAGAATCGTTCCGCAGCTGGAGACATCCCGATTGTACAGGTATCGGGAGGGAGCGGTGGTGGAGCCGAGATAGAGCTCGATGCCATGAATACTCGTCGGTGAAAAGCTGTCGAGATCGACTTCGCCCGACGGCATCGGAGTTCCGTCGATCCATATAAGCGGCCAGCATGACCGGCCGCGGAGTCGTATCCCTGTGATCCCGCCACGACCGCGCACCGCGGTCACTCCCGGCACGTGCTGCAGCAGCTGACCGAGAAGCCGTGTGCTCTCGTGATCGATCTGATCGCGCGTGATGAAGTACCCGTTCGAGCGCTTCTCCAGCCGCTCGTAGTAGCCCGCCAGACGACCTGTGTAATTCATCCGCGTTGGCTGCACGATCACCGGCGCCAGGGCCACTGCTATCGGCTTGAGGCGTATAGTCACCGTGGCGTCGCCGCCCCGGGCGACGTCCACGGTTGCACGATTGGGAGCGAAGCCGAGACGGCGAGCGTTCACCGTCCGGTTGCCGTAGGGTACCCCGCCGAGTTGGAATGCTCCCTGAGTATTCGAGAATGTGTGAACATCGGCCGAGTCGATCGTGATCTCGACGCCGAGCAATGGCGCTCCGGTGGAGTCGGTGACGGTGCCGGCGATGTTCCCGAGCGTCTGCGCCGATGCCGACGCGGCGACAAGGAGAATGGCCCACCCCGCGCCGACGCATACCGCGCGTCCGCCACGATGGGGAGTTGCTGCAGATTCGAGTATCCGGATCCAGGACATCGAACACTCACTCACTAACGCAGCCGGCACGCGACGATCGTGGCACGTCCGCGGTTTTCGGTTGGCAAGGTAGCAACGGGGTTGAAGCGCGACAATAGTTCTACGACTTTAGTCCGGCGCATTTGCACCCTGATAGTTCTACGAGCTTTGTGACGAATCGGTTGCTTGTCCACCAGACTTTCGCCGGAGGTTCCCTTGCGCTTCAGTTCCCAAATTGCTCGGCTATCGCTTCTAACGGCGCTGATTGCGTGCGCCTCGTCCGGCTCCGGGGGCTCCTCACGCGCCAACCCGGACAACATCACCCGCGTCGAGGTGCGTAACTCGAATGCATCCAATGCCTATGAGCTGGTAAGCCGGCTTCGACCGAATTGGCTGCGCACGCCAGCGACGGGCACCATTTCAGGCGGCAGGATACAGAGCCAGAGCATACTGGTGTATCTCGATCGCCAGCACCTCGAGGATCTAAACGCGCTCAAGACGATCAGCGCGGATGGCATCGAGTCAATTCAATGGCTCGAGCCTTCGCGCGTTCAAACCATTTTGCCCGACGTTCCCAGTGGTCCGATTGCCGGCGCGATTGTGGTGAAGACCCGTAGGTAACTCTCTGGGCCGGTTTACGCGAAAGAAGCGGAACGGGGTGCTGCGCCAGATCTCGCTACACCCCAGCTACCCGCTGTCGAGGCTCGCGCAAAACCCCAATACGGGCCAGTGGGTTTGGGTCGATTATCGCCGAAACCAATGCAGTGGTGCTGTGGAGCTTCCTGCATAACGCTCCAGCGGACCTCAAGTATCCGACTGAGTGAAAATCAAGCCCCGCAGAGCTCTTGTCTGTGGGGCTTGTTCTTCGCGCGGCGTCTCCAGTCCAAGGGCCCTAATCATGTTCAGGAAAAGTGCTGGGTGTGGTGTTGCTGCGACACCCGTCATACCTTAAACATGTGCCCGAGCGAGGCGCAGCTGCCGACTGCTGTTCCGTCGGAGGAGGTCGAGATCGCCACGTTTTTTCCGGGAAGAGGATTTGCTCTCCGAGCCCCCGTCCGACTCTGCGCAATCCTTTGCGTTCTGACGCTCTACGGTGGTGAGCTTGCTTCACAATCGCGGGGGACGGTCAGCGGCAGTGTGATGAGCGCCGACAAGGTCGCTCTTGCGGAAGCCCGGGTGCGAATCGCCGGTACTCCTCTTACGACAATCACGCGTCTGGACGGAGCGTTCGAATTCCGTGGAGTCCCGGTCGGCCGGCAGAGTCTGGAAATCACGAGAATCGGCTACTCTCCGAAGACGATGGCGATCCTTGTCACGGCAGGGGAGACGTCAAATGCGAGCGTAGTTCTCGAAGCCTTCGCACTCGAGACGGTCACCGTGACGGCGGATGCCGACTCCACTCCGGGAATCCGCGCATTCATGGAAAGAAAAGCGCGAGGCTCCGGCTGGTACTTCACCCGCGAGGAAATCGCCGTGATGCAGCCTCGGGAAGTCACCGACGTGTTGCGCCGCGTTCCGGGAGTGCAGATCGAGGGCGGTGGAACAATGAGTGGCGGGAATCCGACGGCGCGATCGGGAAGGAACATCAGTGGCGCCGGTTCGACTTGCAGCATGACATACTACCTCAACGGAAGTCCCTTGTCGTTGACCAACGGTCTGTCGATAAACCACTTTGTCGCGGCCGACGATCTCGCTGCCGTCGAGGTCTACACCGGTTCATCACAGATACCGCCCGAGTTCAACTCGAGCCTGTATGGTTCTCGTTGCGGCGTCGTCGCGGTCTGGACGCGCACCAGCCTCGACTCCAAGACGCAGGATTAAGTCATTTCGGAGTGGGCGGTGGGCCTGGTGAGCCTCCGCCAAATACGCCGCCCGGACCCCAAAAGCTTCTCTCCAGAACCACGAGCGCCGCTACCACGCCCGCGGTGAGAAAGCCGGTACGCGATCGCGAGAACTGTCGCAGCTGAATGCTGGCCACGAGCGACTTGGAAATGGATACCTGCTCGCCGCGCCAATCGATCTCCATCCCGTTGCGTTTCCGACTCTCCGAGAGGGCCACGAGATAGGCATCGCCGGAATCGGTTAGCAACCTTCCGCCCACTTGTTCGACCGAAGGCCCCAGTGCCGCAGCCAGATCGACGCTGCCTGCATCGGTAAGAGTGAGCCGAACGGGTTGACCGGTAGGGGCACTGGCCGTGGTGACCGGTTGGTATTCATAGCAACCCGCCAACAGTGGGACAAGAAAAAGGATGTGCCTAAGCTGCATCGAGCCTGCTCCGCAGTCTTCGAGAGTTTTTTTCGCGTGCTTAAATATCCAACGGAAAACGGGAGAGCGCCCGTAACGGCGTCCTCCCGTTTCCTGTTGTCACCAATCCCGCGTCATTGCATCAGCACCCGTTGGGATCATTCGGGTTGCGCACCGTGGACAGGTTTTGCGCAGAGCTCGGAGGCGTGTTGGGGTTGGTCTGCTCCTCTGTTTGCCCGTAATAAAGGCGCCCGGGAATTATCGTTTTTCCAGCCGCCGGCGTGAGCACGGGAAAGCAGGTGCGTTTCCAGTCGTTCCAGACCTCAATGTTCTGGAACAGCGCGATGTATTTCTCCTCCATGATCGTTTGGAGACTTGCCACAACGATCCCCTTGCCTCGCGCGGTTCTGACAGCGTTCAGGTAAGGTTGCGCGGCGACGACGCCGGACAACCTGAAATTCGTTTCCGCCAGGATCAGCTGGTTCTCTTCCCATGTGGCGACTGGTTGACGGAACGTGTCGCCGTTTCGAGAACCGTCCAGCGGTGAGATCTGGTCGCCGGGTGTCGCGCCCGTCGTCACATCGAAGCCGCCATATTGGCCGTTGATTGCCAACCCGAAATACTCGGGCAATCTCGGGTCGCTTTGCGCTTTCATGAGGTCAACCAGACGCTTCCCCGCCACGAGGTCTGGACCGAATGACGTGCCCTGGAATTGCGGCCACATGTTGCGTTCCGACGTAGCAGTGGCGTGAGCGGTGCGAAGATCATTGGCCGGCGAGCTAATCCCCAACAGCGCCGCGGTGCGCGCGGCGGTGTACGCGGGCGCACCAGCGACCTCGGCGGTATGCAGGTAGAATCTGGCCTTGAGGGTGTTGGCTGCCTGCACCCACTGCGCCTTGTTGCCGGCGTAGAAGAGATCGACCGCACCAGGCCCCTGGCCGGCGCCGTTAAGGTTCGTGATCGCCGCATCGAGTAATGTCTGGAGGGCGGCGTACACCGCCAACTGGCCGTCAAAGGCCGGCGTAGGATTACCCCCGACGGCTTCGCTGTAGGGGATGTCGCCCCAGATACTCGCCGTCGTTCCGATGAGCAAAGCTTCGAGCACCTGCGCGATACCTTGATAGACCTTGTCACCGGCGGCCGCAGTGTTTGCCTCCACGGTTCGCAAGCTCACCAGCCCGCCCGCGGAATAGACCTCCTGGAACGGCAGGTCGAATGTTCCGGCATCCACGCTGTAGGAATCCTGCTGCTGCACAAAACGGCCGTTAACGCCCGAACATTGCTGCATCCACTGGCAGGCGATCATTGCCAGCGGCCCTTCCTGTTGAGCGAAAATGTCTGCCTGCGCCCCAACGAACAACTGGTCGGTTGTTGCGCCGGTGGGCAGGTTCGGATCGGCCTTGGCTCCCTTGGAATCCAGGAAGTTGGAGCACCCGGCCAGCAGGCCCCCGAAGCAGAGCGCGGCCGCGGTGCGATATAGATATTTCGGCATGTGTATGATTCTCTCGCGCATTAGCGGTTAAATGCGAAGGAAATAACGAAGGAGCGCGTCAATGGAAGATTGAAGTAATCGTATCCGTTGACGCGGTTGATGTTGCCTCCAACGCCGCCGACTTCGGGATCGAGACCCTTGTACTTGGTCCACGTGTGCAGGTTGCGCCCCGCCACGCGCAAATCGACGGTTCTGAAACCGAACAGCCGATTCACGACATTGCCCTCGAACGTGTAAGCCACGCTCAGCTCGCGGAATTTCACGTAGCTCGCGTCCTCGACGCATGGCTCGTCATAGCCCGTAAAGGGGCACGCGGCGAGTCCGCTGTTGCGATACCAGTTCTCGCCGATCGGAATCTGCATTCCGGCACCCGGGCCAACGACCGGGCCAGGGTAGAAATCAGCCGCACCGAAGGCATGCACATTCCCAGTGCAACTGGCGTTGAACCGGCTGGTGCAAACAGCGCGGTTCTCCGTGTCCCTGTGAGTGCCGTAGCTGTAGAGGGCGCCGCGGGTGCCGTTGACTATGCTGCCGCCCTTCTTGATATCGAGCAGTCCGGAAAGCGTAATCTTGCCGTAGGTGAAGTTGCTGCGAAGGTTTCCCGTCCACTTCGGATTCGGATCTGTCAATACGCGAATGTTGTCGTCCGCGCATGGCATGCCGGGTTGGGGGCTGCAATTGGTGCCGTCATCGATGAAGGTCGCGCCCCGCGGCTGCCCTGCGCACAACGTCGCCAGGCTCAAGCCGGGGATGACGTCGTCCGGACTCATCCCGCACCTCACCCAGCCTTTGCCACGAAGCACGCCGAGTGGATAACCCACTTGCGCAACCGAAGAAATCAGATTGTTGTCGGTGAGCAGGAATTCCGCTCCCGCGATGTCGACGACGTTGGACTTGTTGCGTCCATAACCGGCATTGATCTCCCACGAGTAATTGCTGCGCGTCAGCGGCCGGAGGTTGAGTGAGAGCTCGGTACCCTTGTTGTCGATGATGCCCGCGTTCTTGGCCTCGAACTGGAAGCCAGTCGATGGCGACACCGGTGTGACCAGAATGACGTCGCTCGTCCGCGAGCTGTACCATGTAGCGCTCAGGTCGACGATGTTCTTGAAGAACCCGATGTCGAACCCACCTTCGAGCTCCTTGGTGCGCTCCGGACGCAGCTCAGTAGCGGGTTTGGTGACGTTGAAATACAACCCACCCTGGCCGCTTTGTGTCGGCGTGAAACCGGTTCCCTGAGAGATCTGACCGGTCAGAGTCGAGCCGCTGAACGTGTTGCTGGTTAAGTATGGCTGCGGCTCCTGGCCCGCCTCGCCGTAACCCATGCGGAGCTTGCCGAATGTGAGGAAGTTCGCAGGGTTCACGACATTGGTGAACGTCCACGCTGCGCTTGCCTTCGGGAAGTTGGCGTACTGATGGTTGGTATCAAACGTCGACGATCCATCGCGCCGAAGCGCAGCAGTGAGGAAAAGCTGATTGTACATATCAAACGTGGCCTGGCCAAAGAACGACTGGCCTCGCACCTCGGTCTGATAATCGCTCGGTGGATCGCGGGTCAGGGTATTGAGAATGTTGAATGGCTTCGGCGCGATCAGCGTCCGCCCCACGACTGAGAAAGTCCGGAAAGCGCGGTAGCTCAGATTGTGCCCGAGGGTGAGCGACCCGGCAAAGTTGTCGTTGAAGGTGTGCCGGGCGGTGCCTGTAAGGTTATGGTCGATGTTGTGGGTAACGTCCTTGCCTTCGGTGATTCGGCCGGTCGCCGCGACGTCGGTGCACTGTTGCGGGCATCCCTCCAGACGCTCGTCGGTACCGTAATCGCTGCCGAGCGTGTAGTTGAACCTCAGCCAATCATTGGCGGTGTATTCGGCGTTGACGTTGGCGATGATTCGCCCGACCTGCGTGGCGTTCAGCTCCTCATAGATCGTGTAGAAGGGATTGTTGAAAACGCGATCCTCGGAAAAGTTGGTCGCCACCGGATTCTGCAGGTTGTAGCTCCGGTGCATGCCGTCCACGAGGTACGGCATGTTATTGAAGTTGGGTGGCGTGCGGAAAAGCCCGAGCAGCAGGCCGTTGACGTTGTT
>DASYIM010000126.1:0-6930 GCA_035997625.1 Gemmatimonadaceae bacterium | reverse complement strand
CCGTCCTTCTGATTGAGCTCGATATCGTCGACCACCACCTGGGCTTTGGTGAGAATGAGATCACCGGCGCTGCCGACCTTCAGGTCAAACGCGGTGCCTTGACTGACCGAAGCAACGATCCCCGAGCTGGTCTTGCTTGTTACCGAAAGCTGCACTGCGCGGCGGTTGCCGCCCGACATGTCCGAGCAAGCCTGAGTCGCGCCAAACGCGGCGAGGGCGAGCAATACAGTCAGATAGCTGGAAAATCGAATATTCATGTTTCCTCCCGGAGTTCCTGAAGAGCAGGACACCCGCCGACGCGGAAACCCTCTCCGCTGGTCGCGCGCCTTTAACCCGATAAGCTTCCGAAGGCACGTATTCTGGATTTGCGTGCATCTTCAGCGCCAGTATGAAAGCTCCAGAGCTTGCAGCTTAGCTGCTTTCAGCTCCCTGCTTCGGTTCTGTGGATGCCAATGATCCAGCCGACTCCGTACGCCGAGACCCCAGCCGAGATCAAGACCCCACGTCAAAACCTCTTACTCCACTCCACCCCCAGCGACGGCAAAATGGAGAACCACGTCTCGGGATCTCGCATGAGAGTAAGATTGCCGGCCGGATCCCTGCTGACGAACACGTCGTACCCGAGCACGTTTTCGTGGTTGGTGAGATTGATAAGCTCGAAAAAGAAACGAAATTCGCTGTTGGGGGTCACCTTGCGACGGGTGACGCGCATGTCGAGCCGCGAATACTGGGGGAGACGGCGGGCATACAGAGTGTCGGGTACGACATTGATGTCCCTCGTTCCGTTCCGCTTCGTGACGGGCACACCGAGCTCGTAGGTGTAGGGCCAGCCGCTGTGGAACGTGTACGCGGTAGCAAGAGTCCAGTTGTGGCTGAGCCGGTAAATCAGATCCAGATTCAGCGCGTGGCGCTGGTCCTGGGGCCACGCATGGACCGAGTCCCACACCGGCTTCAATGGATCGTTGACCTGATCGATCCGTGTTACGCGCTCGTTCACGAACGAGAGCGCGTAGCCGATTCGCAGCTTCGTCCGATCGCCCAGGCTGCGGTCGTGAAATATCTCCACACCCTTCGACCATGTCGACTCGGGGTAGACGATGATCCGGTCCTCGGAGGATTCCGGAAACACGTTCAGCCCGGATTTCCAATTGCGGAGAATCGGACGCAGATGCGACCCGGTCTTGTGATAACCCTCGATGCGGAACGTGCCTCCATCCGAATAGCGGTGCTCGAAGCCGAGCGTCCATTGGCGCGACATCTCCGACGGGAAATAGCGATTGAGCTTGTCGAAAGCGTTCTCGTCGTTGATCCCCTGCCGTTGCCGATAAATTCCCCACCCCGCACGCAGCGAATTCCGATCTGAGAGCCGGAACAGCGAGTTGACGCGCGGACTCCAGTCTCGATCGTGAGTGTAGCTCGCGGCATCGTAGCGGACCCCCGCCTCTATCACCAACGGAGTCAATACCTGAAGTCGATCGCTGAGGTAGGCGGCGATGGTGTTGCCGCTCGCGGTCTTGGCGCGACGGGTAATCTTCGGATAGAACCCGGTCGTGTCAGGAAGCGGTTGATCCGGGTTCTGTGTAACGCGGTTCTCCCAATCGAACTTCGCGTGCATGTGACGCCAGTCGTAGCCCCAGTCGAAGACGTTGCGGTTGCTGCTCTGGACGCTGAAGTCCTGCTTGAAGCCTGAGACCGTGAAAGACCGCTGGCCCCGTACGCCGTAGTACTCGATCGGCACCAACGCATGGTGTTCGTCGCCGCGGCGTGTCGCGCTCACGGATCCCACGGAAGCAAGCGAAGTGAGATTCAGATGCTGGCCGAAAAGCGAATGGAGCGTCAGCCAGGCGTAGGAGTTCCCATATCCGTTGTTGGCGGCCTCGACCGTGGGAATCGAGTCGGCGAAACCGGTCGTGCCGTGAATGCTGAAGCGATAGTGGTCGGCCGCCTGTAGGACGTGGAACGCCAGCTCGTGATTCGGATGCAGCTGATAGCGGAAGGTTCCGAACATATCCTCGTACGTCGGAGCCTTCGTTTCCTTTTTGTTCAGCATTGCCAGCAACAGGTCGGCGTAACCGCGACGCGCGGAGAAGAGCCACGATCCTTTGCCGTTCCCGAATGTGCCGTCGCCGAGTGCGTGCGCGTTGACGAGGCTCAGGCCGAAACTGACGTGCTTGCCCTCGGCGGGGGTGCGTGAGGTGATGTTCATCACCCCGCTGCGCTTGTCGCCAAAGCGAGCCGGGAATCCCCCAGTCAACAGCTCCGCTCCGTCAATCACCTCGACATCGATCACGCTCAGAGCCCCTTCGGCGAAGTCCTTGAGATGGAAGGGCTCGTATACCTCGAGGCCGTCGAGAAGAATCAAAGTCTCATCCTGGCGCCCGCCTCTGATCGAGAATTGCGCGCCGTAGTCGCCCGAGGAGAGTCCAGGTAACCGATTCATGGCCCGGAAGAGATCCTCGCCGAATGGAGCGAGCTGAATTTCCTCGCGCGTGATTGTCTGACGTTGCGCAGGCCCGGCGTCGAAGAAGGAGAACGTGCCCGGCGTCACGGTGACATTGGCGAGCTGGAATGCGGCCGGCCGCATCGCCAGCAGCAGATCGACTCGCGCCTCACCTCCGACCGCAATGCTGTCTTCAGTCAACGGCAGGTACCCGATGCGCTTCACATCGACGGCATAACTGCCCGCCGGAATATTTCGCAACGTGAACCTTCCCTGCAGATCGGTGGTCGCGCGCCCCGGCACGCCACGCAGGGAGACCCGAGCTTGGGCGATCGGCTGGCGCGTCGAGGCGTCGATCACCTGCCCCGCCACAATCGCCTGCTGTGTTACCGTCGGCACTTGCGCGGGCAAACGCGACTGGCCAATCGCAGCACCGACGATCGCGATGAGAACGTACTGCGGAGCTTTCATATCAACATTGGCCTCCGCCGATTGGCAATAAGACCTGGGCTATCTCACTGACACGAGCGCGACCATCAGCGCCGTAGTTTGGACCCGGTCAGGTCGATCGTGACGGAATCGGCGCTCGATTTCCTTGCTGGCGCGCGCTCGAACAGAACGGAGTCACCAGCACGCACCCGCACTTCGCGCAACGAGCGAGGTATTTCCAGCTGGAAAACGCCGGGACGGGACTCGTTGATGGAGATGCGAGTGCTGCTGACGCTGTAGGTTGCGCTGCCGTCCTGATTGCTCAGGGAGACGCGATCGCCGTCGACGATGCGGATGTTGACCGAGCCACCCATCCCGCTGCCGGTGAATACGATCTCGAGCGGGGAGTCCGGCCCTGGCACGAACGACACACCCGGCGGCGCCACGGCAACAGGTGCGGGTGAGGGCGTTGTTGCTGGACGGGCGATTCTGTCGCCGGCACCAAACGTTCGCACCAGGAATCGGTGAACCGGTGATGCCGGGATGGCGGCCGCGGCTGCAGCGACGACGACGAGTGCGGCTACCGACGCCGCGACACGCCAACCATGAGCAAGCTTGAATGACCGGGCGTGCCCCTGTGCCAGGCGAATAATCGTCGCCGCCGACGCGGGTGGCGTCGGAACGTCTATCGAGGCCAGTGCCTTCCGCGTCGCACCATCGGCTTCGCGCATTTCCCCCAGCAGCTGCGTGCATTCCGCGCAGATCGCGAGATGCGCGTACGCCGTCCGCTCGATGTCGCGGTTCTGACCTGCGGCGTAGATCAGCGCAGCCAGCTCCGTTTCGGTCAGGTGTGACGATTCTGCGCGTCCGCTCACGATTCCGACTCCTCGAGCGCGGCCTGAAAGGCCGCCGTCGCGCGCAGCAACAGCGTGCCGACGCTCGCCTCGCTTACGCCGACGGCGTGAGCAACTTCCCGATAACTGTATCCTTCGTGTCTCAGCAGCAGCATGCTGCGGTCGCGCTCGCTCAACTTTGCGAGGGCGCGTCGAACTGATTGACGCCTTTCATCGGCGAGAGTCTTTTCATCCGCGGCAGGTGCAGCTCCGCCACCCAGATCGAGCGGCCGCGACTGCATCAGATGGAGACGGCGCTTGGCGGTGCGCTTGTCGTCGCGTAGCAGATTGTGCGCGACGGTGGCCATCCAGCCCCGCGAATCATCAGGCAGCGATCCCCGCTGATACAGCCGCACGAAAACCTCCTGTGCCAGATCTTCCGCGAGATCTGCATCGCCGGTGAGTCGATGCAGATACCGAAAGAGTGACGCGTACTGCGCGTCGAAAAGCTGACGAAACGACTCCGCGAACTCCGCTAGCCGCGCTTCGGAGTCGGAGCGCTCGGGAGCGTTCATCCCTTTAGTTGCCGATCGATCGGGCACGTGATGATGGATGGAGCGCGCAAGCGAGGAATTTGTGACAAAAGGGCGGCGTGGAGCTGGCAGCGTGCAGCCAATAGCCTGAACCAGAAGCCGCTTGTCGCTAGAAGCGCAGGCCGAGTCCGAAGGAGAGAGAGCGCGGTACCATGCCGAGTCTCCGCGTGATCATTCCGCTGGGATCGGTAACGATACCGAGAGCGTTGCGCCTGTCGAGCAGGTTGTCGACGTTGGCGTAGATCGATGCGCGGCCGCGGAGTGGCCCCCCGAACTGCAGATCGTGGCGGGCACCGATGTCAAATCGGACGTAGGGTGCGAGACGACCAACGCCGAGTCCGTTGGGAGAATACTGTGGGCTGCCGCTGACCTCGCGCTGAGTTGCCAGAGCATCCTGCCATTCCCAGGCGATGGCTCCGACGAGCGGCGAGGTCGAACGATAAGCTGCCATAAAGCCCGACGCTCGCAGAAATGTATTGGCGCCGAGCTTGTAACCGGCCGCGAGCAGCAGATCGTGACTCGGCGCGAACGTCGGTCGGTACTGTTGCTCGCCTCCCCATTCACGCGAGACGACGACCATCGAGTAGGAGCCCTGCAGCTCGAGACGGCCCCTCTGCTGATGCGCACCAAATGTTGCGCCGTAAGCGTTGCCGTTGCCGGCGGTGAAAGTGCGCGCGGCGAACGGCCCGCCGCCCGACGGACCAGGGAGCACCAGGCCTGTGTAGGAACGAGCAAATCCGCTGATGGTAAGGAGAGTCGCGCCACCAACCGGCATGTCGAGCTTCGCGGATGCCGAGCTCGACGACGCGATCGGAACGCGGGCACCCCCCGCGAGCACGGGAACCTCGAGACTCGCCATCGCATCGACTACGGACTCATCGTTGTAGAACGACTGCGTGAACTGGTGCGTACGCGCGAAAGCGGCCGACAGCCTTGCCCCGCTGGGAGCGGAGAACGTCAGGGCGAGTCGAGGCTCGAACACCGTTCCCAGCTCGCCCACGACCGCGATGCGTTCGCCGAGAGTCGCGGTGACGTGTTTACCGATCGAGCGTGAGTGCTCGAGGAATGCCGACGTGACTTGCAGTCGTGACCGCACACCGAGCCATGTCGGTGAAAGCGGTACCTGCGGTTCCCCAGTCACCGCGTAACGCGCCCGCAATTCCTCGACTGAAAGTCCAACAGAGGTTTGCGGCTCACCATTGCCGCCCCATGAAACGCTGCTCGCTCCAGCCGTCTGGGTAAAACTATTCGACAGACGAACGCGGTCCGCGGAGCTGGGAATCCAGTCTGCTCCTACCGCGGTACCCGATTGCCAGACGCGCGCTTCCATCGACACTTTGCCATTCGTGGGTCCGCGCCAGGTGATCGCCCGGGCGTCGCTGCTCCAGTCGAAGCGGTTGCCCACCCTGGCACCAGCGACGGTCGTCGACTGTCCCGCGTCAAAGGCGATTGCGTCACCCGACGAAAAAGCCATTCCGGTCAGAGAGCCCGTCACGAACGGGACCGTGATGGTGGTGAAGAGATCGTTGGGAGTGAACGTCACCGGCTCGCGCTCGTTGCGCTCGAGCGGGCGTGCATAATTGCGTCGGGCGCCGATGAGCGCCGAGCCGCCGGCGAACGGCACTTGTGCCAGGGTGCGAATGCCCGTCGGCCAGATGGACATCGAGACGTGCTGCGAATCCGGAAGACTGGTGAGCGTGTTGACCTCGACGACACCGCTCAGCGCGCCGCCGCTCCGCGCGCGCGGCTGGCTGTACGAAGTGACGTCAGCGACCGCGTCGGGATCGATGGCGCTGGGATGATCGCCGGCATGAGTGGCGTTGTAGAGCGGAATCCCATCGACGAGGAGCAGCGTATGATCGGTTGAGCCACCCTGCAGATGGAGACCTCCGCCCGACTCCGGTCCCCCCGGCGCATCGGGCGACATGCCCAACGCTCGCGTGACGTCCGGAAAGTCGAGACTCGGCGTAGTGCGCAGCTGATCTCCGTCGATTCGCCACGGGCGATACGCGCCTAACGAGTTTGGGGCGCTGGGAATGCGTGGAAGTCCGTCTTTGGCCACCACCGTGACCGTCTGCAGCGCGGGTGGCAAGGGATCGAGGGTGATGTCGAGATGTACCGCAGCGTCCGGGGGCGGAGGCACACGCACGTCGAGAGTCAGCGGGAGGTAGCCGGCGCGTGCGAAGTGGAGAGTGTAAGCGCCGGCGCTTAGATCAAGAAGTGCGTACGCGCCCGATTCGTCCGTCGTTGTCTGACTGACAACGGCCCCGCCGACGCTGACGTCGACGATGACTGATCCCAGGCCGGACGCCGCACTGGCATACATGGCCGAGGTCGTGTCGGCCGCGGTGATTCGTCCAAATATCGATGTATCGGATTGCGCCGTCGCTTCTCGTTGTTGCAGAGAGAAAGTGAGCGAGGCTAGCAGCAAGGATTGGAAAATCATTTCCGAATACCTGATTTTAGGGTATTCAAGCTGTTGCCCAGGTTACAATCGTCCTTACGACATGCGCAATGACGTAGCGCTGTCACGTTCGGCCGATTCGTGCGCTCCATCTGCCGTGACCGCGCCAACACAAATCGACTCCGTCGCAAGAATCGGGTCGGAACAGCCGGAATTGAAGGTTTCGGCGAC
>DASYIM010000125.1:0-3451 GCA_035997625.1 Gemmatimonadaceae bacterium | reverse complement strand
CGCAGGTTGATGCGATCCTGATCGAGCTTCGCGTAGTCGTAAATCAACTTCGTGGCTTGCTGGTCCGTGAGCGTGTCGTAATTCCTGGCATACTCCGTAATGATCGCCGTTAGCCGTTCGCCCTGCTTCGAGGATGAGTCGCGGTATTCGGCATAGAGGGGCCAGAACTTCTGGTTTTCCTCGGTCGTCAGGTCCATGCCCCCGGCGACGATCTTCTTGCGGTCGGACCTGACTTCCGCCCTGACAGCGTCCATTTCCCGCTGGATGTCAGCATCCGACGGCTGCGCCGCGGAGGCCACAGGATTTGCGGCGGGCTTGGCTTGGGCCCCGAGCCCATGGACAGCTACGCCAAGCAGCAAACCTAGACTGATGTATTGGAGCGAGATGCGCATCGGTTTGAGACCTTGAAGAGGACGTGGGAAAAATTGGCAGTGCCGACAGGGGCGGCCATTGGACCTTGGGGCAATGCTTCCGGGCGTGCAAACGGGTCCGCAAGCCTTCCTGTCGCGTGCTTACTGCTTTCTCAGCCTGAAAGCGACTCCGTCCCATAGCTCAAACGGGCGGCGGCCGATCTCCACGACCTCGAGCCCACTTTCCGCGGCAAGCGCCCGCATCTCCCTCGCCTGCGTCTCCTCATCCTCTGAATACGAGTAGTTGAGGATCACCAGCTGACCGCCGGCCTTGAGGACCCGCGCCGAGTCCGCCACGAAACGCTGAACGAGCGCATACCCGGATTGGCGGAGATACGGAAAGCTGTCGACAGCGATGACGAGCTCGAACTCCGCGGGTGGCACTCCACCGAGCCCATAACCGTCGCCCTTGATCACGGTCACGTTCTCCAGCCCTTCGCACCTCCGCCGGGCAGCCGCTACCATCCTGGCTGATACATCTATACCAACCGCGCCGCGCACTTCCGGAGCGAGCGCGACGAGCAATCGGCCGATGCCACAGCCAATGTCGAGCACGTTGGCCTCGCGCTTCACCAGACCCCACTCGCGAAGCTGCGACACGATCTCCGCTGTCGCCTGCTCGAGAAGATCCGGATTGCCAAGCGAGTAAAGCGCGACGCTTGCTTCTTCCGACTGCTGAACGGACCAATCGAACAGTCGTTCGCAGAACGCGATGCCTTCCTCCACGCTGCGCGCCGGCCTCGCCGAGTCCATGTCGGCCCGCAGCATCGCGGCGATGCGCCGGCAGCCCTTAATATTGTTCTGCATCAGCTGCTCGAGCTCACCTGCGCGTTGTCGCGCCGGCGCGTTTTCCACCCCATCGGCAAAACCGCGAGAGAATCCCGTGACGGTACCGCGTACTGAATCAGCGTCCTCTGTTTCGATCAGCAGCTGCATCAGCGTCACGGGCGCCGAGAGCTCGCCATCGAGATAGCGGGACAGGATCTCCCCCAGCACGGGATCGTCCGCGCTCACGGCACCAATCCCAGTCGTCGCATCTCACCCATGTCCCGCTCCATCAGCCGGACGCCGATGTCGTTTCGATAACGCGCATTCGGAATCACGACTTTCTCCACGCGCCGGTACGCAATCCGCCTCGCCGATTCGATCGAGTCGCCAACGCCTGTCACTACCATTATGTAGCCGATCATTCCGGCGGTGACGAGCTGCCCATCCCTCGTGTCCACTTCGCCGTAGTGCAGCGAGCGAGAATCTTCCTCGTAGAGCCTCTCCGCGAAGCAGATCGGACTGCCTTTGCCCAACGCCTCGTAGCCGTGGCGGTAGGGAAACGGCGGTACCGTAATTACCACGCCCACCGAATAGCCGTCGTGCGTCGGGAATTGCCTTTCATCGCGGGTGATCAGCGAGCGAAAGATCTCGTCCCAGCCGCAGCGGTGCAGGGAGTCGAGAATCGGGAAGCCGGGATAACCGAATCGACAGGTGAACTCGAGTGGCCAGATGCCGTCGTCGTTAACAATGGTGTTGAGATTGATGTAGCCGCAGTATCCCGACTCCCTGAGCTGCGGCGCCACGCGCGCCAGGCTCCGTTCGAACATCTGCTCGGCGCCTCGATAAGTCACCACGGTTCCCATCTCACCGGTGAGCTCGCCGATGTCGCCGGGGAAGAAGCGCTTGTGCTCCCAATCCAGGTTGGCGGGCGACAGAAACTTCTCGCCGTCGAAGAAGGCGCCGACCCCGACCTCCACTCCGGCGAGATGATCCATCAGCACGAACGAGGGTGGCTCGTCACTCGGCCACGTGCGCTGGGTGGCGCTCAGCATCGCGATCATGTCGTCGCCGCTGTCCATCGCGCCGATGTAGGACCGCGTGGACGACCACTCACTGCCATTGAGCTTGAACACATAACGAGCACGCTCTCGGTGCACGAAGTCCACCGCGTCGTCGAAGCTCGTAAACTCGTGCGACGTCGCAGTGCTCAATCCGACGTCGGACAAAACGCGTTGCCCGAATGCCCGGTCATTTTCCAGCCGATCGCCAAGCGCACTGCCGCCGATGACGTTGAATCCGTCGCGGCGCAGCTCGTCCTGCGTCTCGCCCAGCGATGCGGTCTCGATGAGAATGACGCCGTCGCTTCCCGCGGCGCGAATCCAGTCCAGCTCCCGTCGCCAGTCATCGGTGAAGTCGAGCATGTTGCGCATGACGTCGTGCGCTTCGCCATCGCCAGCATAAACGCGCACCTCGTGCCCCGCCGACTGGAGGCGCAGATACATGTCGCCGAGGTCGACAGTATCGCCGACGCCAAGGAATCTCATGCTGTGCTCAGATCGGAGCGCGCAGGGACACCGTGCAGCATCACGCGAAGCTGGAGCTCATCCCAGCGATTGAGGACGTATCGATGCAGTTGCGGCGCATCGGGTTCCGACGCGTAGGCTGAGATTCCGTCGCGGGCAAAGTATCGCGGGATGCGGGACGCGGGATGGGGGATGCGGTATGCGGCGTCTCGGATTCCGGTTCCCACCTCACCTACGCCGCGTGCCGCCTCCCCCATCCCGCATCCCCCTTCCCCCATCCCGCCTCGCTCCTCCCGCCTAAACGCTGCCGCGAACAGTAAGTACGCAAACCGCGCGGCACCGTCGGACGCCAGCACGGCCAGTGTCTCGGGTTGCTCGTTGATGTAGCAATCGTCGAGGCCGCGCAGGTAGTCGTGGACCGAACCTGAATACTCGCCGTCGGCGATTGCCGTCACGAACAGATCGTTGATCTCATAACCCGCGGCCTCGGCGGCTGTCACGATCCCCGCCGGATCGGAAAGACTGCACCAGGATAGGGCAAGCGCGTCCGGCCGCAGCTCACGCGCCAGCTCGAGTGCACGAAGAAGGTGCGCGGTGCCGTGCGGACCAGCGCCTGCCTCGAGCTGCATGGTCTTCCCTGGCGGCTCGGGAACGTACGGCGGATTACAAACGAGCAAGTGCGGGCGCTCGATCCGGAGCAGCTCGAGGGTATCCGCCGACCACATATCGGAGCTCTTGAACCGCGCCCGA
>DASYIM010000124.1:0-2836 GCA_035997625.1 Gemmatimonadaceae bacterium | reverse complement strand
GCCGGCTCCGCGATCCGATCGAATTCCTCGACAACCTTCTCCGGCGGGATCGGCCGATCCTGGAGCGGGACGTCGAGCTCCCTGAGTCGGGCGACTGCTTCGCGGGTTGGGGCAACTCGGCGTTCGCCCACGCTCGCCAGGTACCGCTTCGCGCGTTCGGCGACGTCGTCCAGAAGGGACCACGTCGGATCATAGGCTGGGGGTCTATTCATCGATTTCTCCGCATTGTCATGAATAAATACCGATGACGTTGGCCGACGGGCAAATCTTCGGCAACGCCAGCGATGTGAAGCGAGTTGCGCGGGTCGGTGCACATCCACACCTTCCCGCAGGTGGACAGGAAACTATTTCTTCCGCTCTCGCTCTGCGTCGCGGCACCATTGATGGTGGCCTGCACCGATATCGTCGAGCCGGCGCTGCCTTCGGACGCAGAAGTATTCTCTCCGCCGCCGGTCTACTCGACGTGGTGGCAAATGACCGAAGCGTGCTCGGCGATCACCGGTTCGCTCGCGTCGGTCACCTGGTATCAGACCTCCCAGATCGTCCACGACACCCACAGCGGCGACGTGATTGCCGGTTATTACCTGCGGGGCAGCAACCGCATTGTGCTCACCACCTCGGTGATGACGAACGGCGGGATCGTCAGACACGAGATGCTGCACGCGCTGTTGCAGAGGGCAGGGCACCCGCGCGCTCAGTTCCTCGGTAATTGCGCCGGCACCGTCGATTGCGAGGAGCCGTGCGCGGCCGACGCCGAACCGTATCCGCCGCCGCCGCAATCGCCCATTGCGGTGGCCGGAGATTCGATCGAGATCACTCTCGACGTTGAGCCACACACTCCCATGCACAGCATCGACGAAGGGCGATTCACCCTCACGGTGTTCGCCCGCAACAGGACGGCGCGCTGGATCACGATCTCTCCCACGGCGGGTGCCGACGCGCTGCAGACCTTTTCGTTCAATGTCGACGGCGTCCACGGGGCCACCAGGGGCGACCGGCGCGCCAGCGATCCGTCGCAGAAGACTTTTGCCCCCCATGAAACCAAGCGCCAGGTCTTCGATCTCATGATCGGCGACTATCCCTTCGGCAACCAGCTCCTTCCCGGGGATTATCTCGCGCATGGCGCGTTCGCCGGCTGGTCGAGCGGGGATAGCGCGTTTGTTATTTCGCCATGAGAGGGATGGGGGATGGGGGATGTGGGATGAGGGCCGGATGACTGGCTAACGCGTTGCCAGCTCCGCCTCCGAATCGCTGGTGCCCTGCAGGTTTGCGGCGCGATGCTGAGTCCACCACTCGCTCGCCTGCGTCTCACCCCACGCGTCCGCCGTCACCCAGCTGAGCGCTTCCGCCAGCTCGCTCGCTGATTGTGGCCGATTGATCGGATTCTTGGCCAGACACTTCATGATCAAACGCTCGAGCGCCGGGGGAATCGGCTGCGTCGTCCGCTGCGACGGCGGCACCGGCTCCGCCTGCAGATGCTTGGCGATCAGATTCACCGCCTTCTCGCCGCCGAAAACCAGCTCGCCCGTCAGCAGGAAGTACGCGACGCAACCGAGCGCGTAGATGTCGGTGCGCGCATCGACCGTCTCGCCGAGCGCCATCTCGGGAGACATGTAGGCGGGCGTGCCGAGCGCCATCTGGCCCGGAATGGTCGCCATGGTCTCCTCGGCGCCGTCGTCGGCAATCGCCTTGACCAGCCCGAAGTCCATGACTTTCACGAAGTCGTGCTTTCTGCCGACGCGGCCGAGGTGGATGTTGGCGGGCTTGATATCGCGGTGGATGAGCCCGTAACTGTGGGCCTCGTCGAGTGAATCGCAGACCTGTCTCAGGATGTAGGTGACTCTGCCCGGAGTCAGCGGACCTTCCTTGCCCACGAGCGTCTCGAGGTCCATGCCGTCGAGGAATTCCATCACCAGATAGAGCGTGTCGTCGCCGGTCACGCCGAAGTCGTACAGCTCCACCGTGTGCTCCGACCTCAAGTTCGCCGCCGCCTCGGCTTCGCGACGAAACCGTGTAATGGCAAGCCTCGCCGTCTCGGCATCTGCGGCACCCAGCGTTTCCGCGCGAATGAGTTTTATCGCCGCCGGTCGTGCCAGCATGCGGTGCTTCGCCTTGTAGACTTCGCCCATTCCGCCGCGGCCGAGCAGCTCGCCGAGCTGGTAACTCCCTAGCTCGCGGGCTTTCGAAACCTGCTGGCCGAGCCTGGTGACGACTTTGGAGATGAGAACCGCGACGCCGACGAGGATGTAGTCGGGATAGTGCATCAGGAAAGCGCCGATCGGATTTCCAAAATCCCAGTGGCCACGGGCGCGGGCGATCAGCATCGCCAGCGGATTCATGGACGCGGAGATGAATCCGACGACCAGCATCTTGCGCGGCGGGGTCGGAACGATCGCCGCGTACATGAGCAGCAGCGCGCCGACCCACGAGATCTGCGTCGTCAGCTGGTACCCGGGCGGGAGATCGCCGACGTGCCACAGCATCCCCAGCGCCAGCGAGCTGATGATCAGATAGACGAGACCGATCTCCAGAATTATCGACGGATCCTGCTTGCTGCGACGCGTGTAGGCGAACAGGGCGAGCGAGACGATCACCATGACGACCGCAATGGCGTCGGTGGATTCGAAAGTCGCCCACCGGGCGTTGGCGCGGATGAGCACGTTGTCCGCGATGTGGCCGGCGATGGTGCCGACGGTCCACAGCACGGCGCCCAGCAGCGACAGGATGCCGAGCCGGCGCGAAGCCTCGTGGAGCAGATCTTCGGGGATGTCGAAGCCACGCTTCCCGGTGCGGAGGAGGCTGGATGGCGTGGAGGTTGGCGAAGGACCTATCAGCT
>DASYIM010000123.1:0-2678 GCA_035997625.1 Gemmatimonadaceae bacterium | reverse complement strand
ATCACGCATTCCGGCGTCGGTCGCGCGGGTGCACCGCTTGTCGCGCGGCAGCATCTCCTTGGCCCCACTGAGGGTACTGGCAAAGCGGAAGTCCTCGTTGACGAACGGCGAGCTGAGGCTCGACGCCGCCGCATCCACGAGGTGCCAGCGCAGGTACGCCTTCCAGTCGTCGACCAAGGCCGACGACAGCAGCGCGTCGGCGGCCTTGAGGAAGTTGGGATTCTGAACGTTGATCACCGGGATGTCCGACCTGCCTTCACCCGTGAAGAAGCCCGGCCAATTGAATCCCGGGGCGAGTTGGGCGAGCTCGGCGGCGGTCATGCGGTGGTAGGTCGCGTTCGGATCGCGCATTTGCACACGGGTCATGGCCGGCGTGGCGAGCGCGGTCTCGATCGTCATCACTTTCTGGGCGTCGGCTGATGCCTGCGCCGAAGTCTCGCCGATCAACTGAAGCATGCGTCCGACGTGATCGACGTAGTTGGCACGAATGTCGGAGTAACGTTTTTCCTGATTGAGGTAGTAATCGCGGTCCGGCAGGGACAGTCCGCCCTGGGTTAGGCCGGCAATCACCGACGTGCTGTTCTTGAAATCCTGCTGGGCGCTGAATCCGAAGAGGAGCGGCACGCCGCGCGAATGGAGCCGCGCCACCGCTGCCTCGAGATCCAGCCGGTTCTTGATGCCGTTGATCCGGTCCAGCTCCGCCTTGATCGGCTGGAATCCGGCGCGCTCGGCGCCGGCGGAATCCATGCAGGAGGAGTAGAACACCGCGAGTTTCTGAATATCGGCGCTGGCCTGCGTGTTTCCGTTGGCAGCCGCGGCGCGAAGAATCGTCAGCAGATTGCTCTGATTGTTCTCCTGCAGCTCATCGAAGCTTCCCCAGCGGGAGAACGCGGCGGGAATAGGGTTCCGCTTGACCCAGCCTCCATTGGCGAACTGGTAGAAGTCAGTGCAGGCCGAAACCGATCGATCGAGATTCACCGGGTCGAGAGGTTTCGTTTGCATCGGCACGGCGTTCTGGGCTGCCGCCGGTGCCGCGAGCGCAAAGCTTAAGGCAAGCGCACGTAAAACGAGACGCATAAAGGTGCTCCAGAAGGTGGATGGGTCCCTAGACATAATCGGCAGGTACAGTCCAAGTCCAGCCCCGGCCGTGCCGTGCTACCGTCGTGCGCGACGGCTCTTTTTCCTGGCGGGCTTCATGATCGTGCCGCGACAATTGTCGGCTCCGCAACGGCACAAGTAGAATTTCTCGAGCTCGGCGTCGTTCTTTCCCGTACGCTCGTACTGATAATCGTAGGCTAGCTCGGTGCCGGGCTCGATGCCACGAAGGGCGTGGATGAAGATCTTCTTACCCGTGATCACAGCTTCACAGTTGGGATCGCACGAGTGGTTGATGAAGCTGGCGTCACCGCCGCCGGCCGAGATCGCGCCATCGATCACCGTCTTCTCGTCGAGCGTGAAGAGGAACGTGTGATGCCGCTTCATGTTCGTGTCGTCGTAGCGCTTGTCGGCTTCCCTGTTGCTTATGCGCTCGCCCTTGTACTCGAGGATTCGCGTCCCTTTGCGGATGTAGCGATCGGCGAATACGCCTCGACCGTGAATCGGTGAATTACGGACAACATATGCTGGTGTGGTGTTGCGCTTGCGCTGAGGCTGGAGAGTCGCCCCTCGCCCGTTTTGGGACATCGCCATCGATTTGGTTGGAGGTTTACTTCTTCGATGATGCGACTATGAGGCCAGCACACTCGCCAAGGCCGATGCGCGCGGCGCCTTCGCGCTGAAAGTAGGCACGCAGAATTATCTCGTCGCCGTCGTGGAGGAATTTCCGTTCCTCGCCCGTCGGCAGCGTCACCGGCGCAGCTCCGCGTCGCGTCAGCTCCAGCAGTGATCCCTGAGAGCCGGCATCGGGCCCCGAGACGGTGCCGCTCCCGAAAAGATCGCCCGGTCTCAGGCTGCAGCCGTTGCTGGCGTGGTGCGTGAGCATCTGCGCCGGAGTCCAATACATGTCGGCGAGGGATGCCTGGCTGAGTCGGAACGGACGGAGCCGTCCTTCCCGCATCAGCATGGAGCGGATATAGACCTCAATGTTGAGATCGAATCCGCCCTCGTTGCGATCCCGCTCCGACGACAGATAAGGTAGCGGCTGCGGATCGCTTGGCGGACGGAAGAACGAGGGCACCCGATAGGGCTCCAGCGCCTCCCACGTCACCACCCATGGTGAGACCGTGGTGCCGAAATTCTTGGAGAGGAATGGCCCCAACGGCTGGTATTCCCATGACTGAATGTCGCGCGCTGACCAATCGTTGACGAGGCAGATGCCGAACAGATGCTCCTCCGCCGAATCAATGGGGACAGTTTCGCCCAGCGCTGTTCCGCGTCCGACAAAGAATCCGACCTCGGCTTCGTAGTCGAGCATCTGCGTCGGACCAAAGGTCGGAATCGCCGAGCTGCCGGCGACTGTCTGACCTTTCGGCCTCGTCACATCGGTGCCGCTGATCACGATCGAGGAAGAGCGGCCGTGGTACGCGATGGGGATGTGCTTGTAGTTCGGCAGCAGTGGATTGTCGGGACGAAAAAGCTTTCCGACGTTGGTCGCGTGATAAATGGATGCGTAGAAGTCTGTGTAGTCTCCTATCGCGGCGGGAAGAAACAGATCCGATTCGCTCATCGGCACCAGCGCG
>DASYIM010000122.1:0-4166 GCA_035997625.1 Gemmatimonadaceae bacterium | reverse complement strand
GGAGTGTTCGGTTTCCGCTCAGTCGCGACAACGCGACCCAGTGCTTCGCTCATGAAATTGCTCTCAGAAACTCTTCGCAGTCGCGAATGCCGTAAGACATTTTGTCCCAGCGGCCATCGGGTAGTGCCAGCGGACTGGTTTCGGCGATCACCCAGCGCGAGACTTCGTCGGCTCTCCAGGTGGGTCTCTCACAATCCGCCGCTTCAACGCGGACCAGGCCCCACATTGGATCGTGTCCATGGGCATCGCGCAAACGCAGATACCAGCTCAGGACCGAATTGCGGCTCCGTGGCGAGACGCGAAAAATCGACGATCTCTCGCCTCGCCTGAGGCCCATCACGGTGCGCAGGGCATCTCCCTCAACGTAAAGCGTGCGATGACTTTTGATGACCCCGATGGCGCATTGCGAGGCAGAAACTCGCGCGCTGCGGCTGATCCCGCCGTCGACGAATAGCGGCGCCTCTCCGCGAACGCACCATTCTTCGGCCAGCTGATCCTCGAGTGCCTCACGATCACGGTCTACGGCGCGCGTCGCCTTCTCGTATAGCGCCACCGGATGCTCACTCGGGTACTGGCCGTCCTTGTCGGCGGTCGACGTGTCGACAATCTGCCAACCGTGCACCGAAGAGTCGGCTGAAGCCAGGCCTGGGATGTACCGGAGCGGAGCGTAGATCTTTCGCTCGACGCGGGGCGCCTGGTGGCCCCAGGTGGTGAAGCGTCGATTGACGCGCACGCGAATGGCTGCGCTAACCGTCCCTAGAACGAGGGGCAGTCCGAAATGGTGGGCGATCACCCGCACGCTCTGCGTTCCGTCGAGAAAAGCGCCGAAATCCGACGTCGCTTCGCGCGACAAGTCCGGGATCCTGAGCGCGCGAATTGCGCTCCCCTCAACCAACTGCGCCGAGCGCAGGATTGGTGGGTCGCCGGCAAGTGCCTGCTCGAGCGAGCTGGCGCCATCGATGACGCTCACGTCGGGCAGCCAC
The DNA here is from genome assembly GCA_035997625.1 of Gemmatimonadaceae bacterium. Lineage (GTDB taxonomy): Bacteria > Gemmatimonadota > Gemmatimonadetes > Gemmatimonadales > Gemmatimonadaceae > UBA4720. Next base: position 3,183 of record DASYIM010000122.1, on the reverse strand, counting down.
TGTCTCAGCAATCGAAGCACGGCCCGGCTCGCCGTGTCCGGGCCCGCATTGTTCACCAGCACTGGGCTATTCGATTCCGATGTCCCACGCCTGCTCGAGATCCTTTTTCGAGTACGCCCTGAACGCGGTGAGGGTATGCGTCGACTTGATCCCCGGCACCACCGTCACTTCCTCGGTCACGATCCGCGCGATTGCTTCGTGCTCGGCCACTTCCACCATCGCCACGAGATCCCACTCGCCGGAAACGGAATACACCTGAGAAACGCCGTCTATGCCCGCCAGCCTGGTCGCGCATTCGGCGATTCGCTGGGGCTCGGCCTTTATGAGTACGATGGCGGTAATCATGAGTGTCCCGATGCTGCTATCTTTGGTGGGCGGCGCTGCCGCTTAGCGGAAGGTCATATAACGATATCGGCGTGACGGACGCTCCGCCACGTTGCGACTGAGGTAATAGATGGCGGAACTGGAAGAAGCTGGTGAACGCGCAACAGCGCACGCCGCGCGCGTTCAGAATGTCGTTTACACCCTGCCCTACACGACGGAATCGATCGCGGAGTTCCTCACTCCGGTTCTGAGTCGCGTCGATCCGGCCGCCGCCGGCCCGCAGGTTCTCATCGTCACTCGTGACGCTGAAACGGCGCTCACAATCTCCGAGACAATCCTCCGGCTGTCCGGACCGGGGGGCATTGAAGTCGTTCCCATCACCAGCGCCGCACGGGCCGGCAGGATCTTCAAGAGCCGGCCGGTGCTGGCGGTGGCCGGAACCGCCGGCGAGCTCGCCGCCCTTGTGCGGGCCTCGCTGCTGAAGGTGGATTCCGTTCGAACGATCACCCTGGCGTGGCTCGACGACATTCTGGAAGAAGGAGACGCAACCATCGCCGCGCTGGAGGCCCTGTTGAGCGAGCTCGGGGAGGCGGGTCGCGTGATAATTTCCCGCAAGGTCAACCCGACCGTGGACGGATTCGTCGAGCGCTACGCCCGCCGCGCCCGTAGGGTTGGAGCTGCGGAAACCGTGGCGCCCGAGGTACCGCCGGATTACGAGATGCCCATCATCAGGCATGTAACCGTTGCGCGGAACGCCCGCTCCAGCGCGCTGCGCAAGTTGCTCGATGACCTCGATCCGCCGTCGGCCGTGATCATCGCGCGTGATGAGATGGCGGTCGCCGAGGCCACCCAGACCCTGCGCACGCTTGGCTACCACCAGGACGACAAGACGATGAACGTGGTGCGCGGCGAGCTGGGAAATTCCACGACGCACACCGTGATCTTTTATCAGCCTCCGGTAACCCCCGCCGAGCTGCAGCGTATTGCGGCAGCCAAACCAGTTCAGGTAGTTGCCCTGGCAGCGCCGGGCGAGGTCGCCTGGCTGCGGGAGCTGGCTAGTGGCAGGCTTACTCCGCTCAACCTTCACGGGCCGGAGAGACGCGCCCGCGACCGCGATGAAGCGCTCCGTGAGGAGTTGAAGGCAGTATTGGCACAGGGAGTTCCGCCACGCGAGGTGATCGCGCTAGAGCCACTGCTTCGTGAATTCGACGGCACCGAGCTGGCCGCGGCGGCTTTGCGGCTGCTGGAGCGCGAACGTGCCCAGAGGCGCGCCGCCGAGGCCAATCCCGCGCCGCCGGCCAAGCCACGTGAACCGACCGGTGACCGAGGACCAGAGGATCGGCCAAGGGGTGAGCGACCCCGCGATGATCGGCCGCGCGATGATCGGCCAAGGGGCGAACGACCCCGCGATGATCGGCCAAGGGCCGAGAGACCCCGAGATAATCGATCTCGCGACGACCGGCCGCGCGGTGACCGCCCAGACCGCGGCAAGTTCGGCGCTCGCGGCGCACCTCCCCGCGGCCGTCCGGACGGTGCGCGCCGTGGCGGATCCGACAGGCCGGGCAGAGGAGGCCCACCCCGCAGAGATCGCGACCGGTCGTGAGTGGGCCGAGCGGACCATTCCACCAGGCCGGTGGATGGATCGAGGTAATTGCAGGCGTCATGTTCAGCGGCAAAAGCGAGGAGCTTTTGCGACGCGTTCGACGCGCCATCATCGGCCGGAAAAGGGTGCAAGTCTTTAAATCGCACCTGGATGCGCGTTACGCGGGCATCTACACAGTTTCCAGCCATGACGGTCGTACCGTGGAGGCTATTCCGGCGGATTCCGCGACCCAGATCGGCCAGCAGATCGACCCAATGGCCAATGTCATCGCCATCGATGAGGCTCAGTTTCTGGATGAAGGAATCATTCCGCTGGTGACGTCCCTGGCGGCCCGGGGCCGGCGGGTAATCGTGGCCGGAACCGACACCGACTTCCGGGGTGAGCCGTTTGGAGCCATGCCGGAACTAATGGCTATTGCGGAGGTCGTTGATAAGCTGCACGCGATTTGCGTTCTCTGCGGGGGTCCCGCCAGCCGCAATCAACGGCTGATCGGGGGAAAGCCCGCACCCTACAACTCGCCGCAGATCATGGTTGGCGGTACCGAGTCGTATGAGGCCCGGTGTCGAATGTGCCATACGGTCCCGGCGGGCGATGCGGCCCAGGTCCCGCTCCTCTAGTAGCTCATCAGGCTGCCGGCAGGAGAGTGGAAACGCGGTAGCTCCAAGCAGCAGTTTATGCGTGACAGGTCTGGAAGAAATTCCTATCTTGGCCACGCACGACAGCGGTTAAACCTCAATCCAGTGACAGATGCTTCTCATCGGGCTGACAGGAAACATCGCTAGCGGGAAATCAGAGGTAGCCAGAATGCTCGCCGAGCGAGGCGCCACGCTCATCGACGCCGATGTGCTCGCGCGCGAGGCGGTGCGTCCCGAGACGCAGGCGCTCAAAGACATCGTCAAGCGGTGGGGCAAGGACATTCTGAACGATGACGGCAGCCTCGACCGCGACGCGCTGCGTCAGATCGTCTTCGCCGACCAGGACGAGCTCGACGCCCTCAACAGAATCGTCCACCCCGGCGTGACTCGACTTCGCGATCGCGAGATCGCCAACGCCAGAGATCGCGGCGACCAGATAGTCGTCTGCGTGATTCCACTCTTGTTCGAGAGAAATCTCGTCGAGGAGTTCGACGCCATCGTTCTGGTGGATGCTCCACGTCCGCTGCGGCTGGAGCGTCTCGTGACCACGCGCGGCCTCGAAGAGACCGATGCCATGAACATGATTGCCTCGCAGATGCCGGCGGAGCTGAAACGTGCGCG
>DASYIM010000121.1:0-12051 GCA_035997625.1 Gemmatimonadaceae bacterium | reverse complement strand
GCCGGGCGCGGGCAAAACCATCGGCTCGGTTGAGACACCTTTGACAAAGCCGCTGGCTCCCTTCAGAATCTGGATGTTCTTCATGTTGGGGTCCGAGCGAAATCCGACTCCCGCGATCCTTCGATTCGGCTCGGTCATGACGAAGGCGCTGTCGCTGGAGATCTGATTGGTTTGCTGATTGTATTTCAGCTCCTCGGTCGTGAGGCGCCTGCCGTCCTCAGACACCACGACTACGTTCTGTCGAGCGATCATGTTGCCCGTGCGGTTGTTGTAGCTGCCCCGCCGCGAGGTCAGCACGGCGTCCTTGGCGCCGGTGACGGTAAAGAATGTGGTGTTGACCGGCTGGAGCTCCATCCTGGTGTTATCGTCGAAAAAGTAGACGGTGTCGGAATTCAGGCGCGCCCGCGACAACCCTTCATCGTTCAGGTTGAACTGGGCACCGTACATGATCTGATCCGCTGAATCCGCGAGTGGAGAATGCGTTGCGACCGGCGGCTGCTTCTTATCGGACCCACAGGCGAGCGCAACCGCGCCAAGGACTGCAAGCGACATCGTGGTACGCATCAGACTACACCAGCCCGCATCAGGTCGTGCAGGTGAATCACACCGACGACTTGATCGTTGCCGTTCAAGACGGGCATCGCGATGATGCCGTGCGTCTCCATGCGATACACGACTGCGCTTCCCAGCTCGTCGGCTCTGGCGATCTTTGGGGTCGTGTTCATCACGACCGTAACGCCAATCGGAAACACATTCTCTTCACGCTCCATCAGCCGCGACAGATCTCCCGTGGTCAGTACTCCCGCTATGCCGCCGGACTTGCTGACGACAATCGCAATGCCGCGCCGCTCGGCGAGCTGAACGACCGCCTCGCGCATCGTGGCGGATTCCGGAAGAATTGGGAGCCTGTCAGTCACCATCACGTCGGATACCCTGGTGAGCAGTCTTTTGCCAATGGCGCCACCCGGATGCAACCGTGCGAAATCGTCCGCGTCGAACCCCTTCTCCTCGAGCAGGGCAATCGCCAGGGCGTCGCCGAGGGCAAGAGCCACCGTGGTGCTGGTGGTTGGAGCGAGGTCGTGCGGACACGCCTCTTCCTTTACCCACCCGTCCAAAGCCACGTCGCTATGGCGCGCAAGCGTCGAATTCGTGTTGCTGGTGAGCGCGATGGTGGATACACCGAGGCGCTTCAAATGGTCGAGCAGAGCAAGCACCTCGTCCGACTCCCCGCTCTTGGAGATGAGAATCGCGACATCCTCTTTCCCAACGATTCCCAGATCGCCGTGGACGCTGTCGGCGGGGTGCAGAAAAGTGGCGGGCGTGCCCGTGGACGTAAGAGTTGCGGCAATTTTGCGTCCGATCAGACCCGACTTCCCCGCTCCCGAAACAATCACGCGGCCATCCGAGTGGGCGATGCAGTCGACCGCCCGCGCAAAATCATCGCCGATGCGACGCTCCGCCTCGGTAAGCGCTTCCGTTTCCATGCGGAGGACGCGCTTGCCGCGCGCGACAATGTCCTTGTGCGTCATCGGTTGATGCGCGCCCAGATATCGACAGCTCGGCCAATGAGATTTCCGATTTCCGACAGCGGCAGCATGTTGGGCCCATCGCTTGGGGCGCAGTCCGGATCCGGGTGCGTTTCCAGGAACAGTCCCTGAGCGCCGGCGGCGATCGCCGATAGCGCGAGAACCGGGACGAACTCACGGGCGCCACCGCTGGCGCCTTCGGGACCCTGACCGGGCCTCTGCACGCTGTGGGTGGCGTCGAAGATCACCGGCGCGGCGCACGCGTCGCGAAGTCGCGTGAAAGAGCGCATGTCGACGACAAGATCGCCGTAGCCGAAGAATGTTCCGCGCTCGGTTACCGCGATGTCCCGGGAGCGGCCGTTGGTATTGGAGTCGCCGCGAATCTTTTGAACGGCGCCACGCATCCCCTCCGGCTGCAGCCACTGCCCCTTCTTCACATTCACCGGCTTCCCGGTTGCTCCCGCCGCCTCGAGCAGGTCCGTTTGGCGACAGAGAAATGCCGGTATCTGAAGCACGTCCACTACGCTCGCTGCCGGTGCGCATTGCTCGGGAGTGTGTACATCGGTAAGAACGGGCAGGCCAGTCGCCTTTCGCACGCGCGACAATGCTTCGAGTCCGGCATCAATTCCCGGTCCCCTCGCCGCATCGCGGTTGGACCGGTTCGCCTTGTCGAAGCTCGCCTTGTAGATGATCCCACCCGGTACTTTCTCGGCGAGCCTGGCGAGCGTGTCACCAACGCGCAGATTGAGCTCGTCGTTCTCCAGCACGCATGGGCCGGCGATCAGAAAGAGTTTGTCTGCCGGAAAGAATTCCCGCACGTTATTCAGCCGCTTCTAATGGCGCCCGCTTCCTGGTGGTTCTGGTTGGCGATTTTGCCTGCGCCGCGGCTCCGATAAAGCTTGCGAACAACGGATGCGGCCGGGTCGGCCGCGATTGCAGCTCAGGATGAAATTGGCAGCCGATGAACCACGGATGGGTTTGCAGCTCGACCATCTCGACCAGTGAGCCATCGGGGGAAAGGCCACACAGGTTCAGACCGTGCTCGATGAACTGATCGCGATACTTGTTGTTGACTTCATAGCGGTGACGATGCCGTTCGCTGACCTGAGGCGAGCCGTAGATCGAGGCTGCCAGTGTTCCCGCGCCCAATTTGCACGGATAGGCGCCCAATCTCATCGTGCCACCCATGTCGGTTACATGCTGCTGGTCTTCCATGAGCGAGATGACGGCGTTGCCACATTCCGGCGCGAACTCGCTCGAATGACTGTCAGCGAGACCGATGACGCTGCGAGCAAACTCGATAATCGCAGTCTGCATTCCGAGGCAGATTCCAAAGAACGGCAGACCCGACTCGCGGGCGTAGCCGATGGCCTCGAGCATTCCCTCGACGCCGCGAACGCCGAAGCCACCGGGCACCAGCACGCCGTGGAAATCAGCAAGCAGCTCGCGGGTCCGCTCCCGGCTGGTGAACAAGTCGCTGGCGAGCCACGAAACTTCGACCCCGACATCGTTGGCGATGCCGCCGTGTATGAGAGCTTCCTGCACGCTCTTGTAGCTGTCGACCAGTCCGGTGTACTTGCCAATGACGGCGATCCTGACGCGACCGTGCGGATGCAGAACCCGCTCGACCATCCCACGCCACTTCGAAAGGTCAGGCGCCCGGCGACCGAGCAGCCCGAGCTTGTGCATCACCCGCTCGTCGAGGCCCTGCTCGTGGAACAGAAGCGGGATCTGATAGATGGTCGGGACGTCTCTGCTCTCTATGACGGCGCCAAACTCGACGTTGCAGAATAGCGCGATCTTCCGCTTCACCTCTTCCGAGAGCGCGCGCTCGGTGCGGCAGATCAGAATGTCGGGCTGGATTCCGATCTCCATCAGCTCGCGCACCGAATGTTGCGTCGGCTTTGTCTTGACCTCGCCGGCGGCTGCGATGAACGGAACAAGCGTCAGGTGGATGAAGATCGCGTTCTCGCGCCCGATCTCGTGGCGGAACTGCCTGATCGCCTCGAGGAACGGCAATGACTCGATGTCGCCGACGGTGCCGCCGATCTCCACGATCACCACGTCGCTCTCGGGTGCCAGGCGCTTCATCGCGTTCTTGATCTCGTCGGTGACGTGAGGAATCACCTGCACCGTAGAGCCCAGGTACTCACCGCGGCGCTCCTTGGTGATGACGCTCAGATAAATCCGCCCGGTGGTGACATTGTTCGCCTGGGCCAACGATCGATCGATGAACCGCTCGTAGTGTCCTAGGTCCAGGTCGGTCTCGGCGCCATCGTCGGTCACGAAAACCTCGCCGTGCTGGAACGGCGACATCGTTCCCGGATCCACGTTCAGATATGGATCGAACTTCATTATCGTCACGCGCATGCCGCGCTCGACGAGAAGTCGTCCAAGGGAAGCCGCCGCGATCCCCTTCCCGAGCGACGAGACAACACCGCCCGTGACGAAGATGTAACGTGTCTGTTGGTTACTGCCCTGCATTAGTCACTGCTCCCGCCATAAAGGCATCCCAGCGTGCGTTGGCGCGCTGTAGGTCTTCTTCGGTATCGATTCCGCTTGCCGGTGCTTCGTTGGTAACCGCGACTCCGATGGCCAAACCCGCGGCAAGAGGCCGCAACTGCTCGAGCCGCTCGATCTCCTCCAGCGGATGAGGAGGGAGCGACACCCACTGGTTGAGGGCATCGCGCGAATACGCATAGACGCCGATGTGCTGCAGGGTGCGCTCTGCCAGCTTGCTCCGATCGGCCTGATCCCTCAGGTATGGTATCGGTGCCCGCGAGAAATACATAGCTCTGCCATCATCGCCGACCACTACTTTGACGAGACTTGGAGTATCGAGAATCTCATTGCTGGCGCGAGACGCCGCGGTGCCGAGCGGAAATTTCCCGTCCGAGACCAGCTGCGCGGCGCCGCGGACAGCGCCCGGCCCGATGAAAGGCTCGTCACCCTGCACGTTCACTATCGTCGCGTACTTCCGAAAGCGAGGGTGCGACGCAACCTCGGCGACACGCTCTGTCCCCGATGAGTGCCGGTCACTGGTCAGGACGCACTCCGCACCCGCCTGACGGGCAATAGCCGCGACGGACTCGTCGTCGGTTGCTACGACGACTTGGTCAGCGACGTTCATGTTGGAGATTCTTTGCCAGACCCGGACGATGAGGGGGAGTCCGGAGAGGAGCCGAAGGGGTTTGCGGGGGAGGCGCATGGCTCCGAGGCGCGCTGGAATGACCACTAGCGTCCCCATTTACCCACCTGTTTTCGCGCGACACGATGCAAAAGTCACGCTCAGTAATATACCAACGGGGGATGCCCGGAGCAAACCGCAATCACATTACGGCGATAGAGAAAGTCCGAGGGAGAAGGTGTTCCGGCGTGAGAATGGGGAGCGATTCCTCGCGGGGTCCAGGGTGTAGTCGGCGCGAATAAAGCCAACGCCCACGCCCACCCCCAGATTCTGTATCAGAGCCGGAATGCGATCGGGTCCGGCGTTGCCGGCCGCGTAATTGAGAGCGAGGTACGGGTTGCCAAGGAAGGGTACCTGGATCCGCTCGAATGGAATCTTGTACTCTCCGGCCAGAAAGAGGAGTTGATCGCCACCCAGGGCGAGCAGGATCACGCTGGAGAGTGTGTTCACACCACCGAGATACGCGAAGCGCTGGGCGGGAGCGACTCCATCACCGCCAGTCAAAACGGAATGCCCGCGAAAGGAAAAGGTCTGACTGCCAAAGGTCGGGAACACGAGCCTCGCGTCCAGCGTAAACTGGGTGAAAGTGCCGCTGGGCTCGGTGCAGAAAACTCCACCGGGGGTGTTGAAGCAATCGGGATCGAAGTTGGTCTTCAGTGATTGCTCCAGATTGACGTTGAACTTTCCGTCCAGACCGCCGCTCACAAGGTCAAGGCCCGCTCCGCCCATCGCCGACGTGATATGCCCAGCCGAGATCCGGGGATTGGGGCGGGCCATTCTCCGATCCGAGTTGACTCCGTAAAAGGCCCACGGATTTTTGGGGGGAACGCCAACGGAACCAGTCGACCAGTCGCGCTCGATGTTCCCGGCTATGAACGGAGTGATGCTGAACGAGGTCCTGGTCACTGTCCCGGCAAACCGCAGAATGCCGCGGTCGGCACGAAACCAGTTGCGCGCGTCGCTTCCCGCGAGGAGCGTCGTCGCCGAATTGGTAAGGTCATCGCGAATCCAGCGATCGTTGGTAAACGTCCCGCGGCCAGCGTAGAAGCGCAGCTCCTGACTGCCGCCGGGACGAATGACGCCCTCGAGCGACGGATCCCATTTCCCGAGGTTGGAGCGGTATGTGACGAGACCATCGACATCCAGCTTCCCGTCGGAGGTCTCCAGCTTTGGTCCCCAGGGCAGAGTCGCGCCGTTGATGCGATCGTAGGTCGGAACCCGCAGGCCAAGGCCGAGGGGCAACGAGATAGGAGAGTCATGATACTCCACGTATGCGGTGTCCACAGGAGCGACCGTTGTGGTATCCTGCCCACGAAGCGTGGATGACCATGTCACCAGGGCGATGCCGAGCGCAGCAAACTTGAGAGGCTTCATCGTCCGATCGTCAGAAAGTTTTTCAGTATCTCCTTACCGCTTTCGGTGAGGATGGATTCCGGGTGGAATTGCACACCCCATACCGGATGCGTCCGATGTTTGAGAGCGTGTATCTCGGTCGGCTCGTCCTTGGCACGGGCAACCACCTCGAGCTCGTCGGGCAGCGACTCCGACTGAACGACAAGCGAGTGGTAACGCATGACCTCGAGCGGACTCGGGATGTTAGCAAAGATTCCGCGGCCGTCGTGTGTGATGCGCGATGTCTTCCCGTGCATTAGAGTACGCGCGCGAACGACTTTGCCGCCGTAGGCCTCACCGATCGCCTGGTGCCCCAGACACACTCCCAGAATTGGAATGGAATCCCCCCAGCGGCGAATTGCCGCCACACTGATACCGGCCTCCGACGGCGTGCACGGGCCCGGTGAAATGACGATGCGCTCGACGCCCATGGATCCAATGTCGTCGACGCCAATCTCGTCGTTCCGCTTTACGACGGGCTGTTCACCAAGCTCACCCAGATATTGAACCAGGTTGTAGGTGAACGAATCGTAGTTATCGAGCACGAGGAGCATGGCTAATTGTAGTGGGTGAAGCTCACGAGCGCGGATGAAACTGCTTATGAACGGTGCGCAAATACTCCCGGTCGACGTGGGTGTAGATCTGCGTGGTCGAGATGTCGACGTGGCCGAGCATCTCCTGCACTGCGCGCAGATCGGCGCCGCCCTCGAGAAGATGAGTGGCGAACGAATGCCGGAGCGTATGCGGTGATACCGGCTTCTTTATTCCCGCCTGGTCGACGTACTTGCGCAGGATTTTCCAGGCACCCATCCGCGAAAGCGGCTCTCCGCGCGCGTTGAGAAAGAGGACGCCCTTCCCCTCTCCCTTCTCCAGCTTCGGACGCAGCTCGCGCAGATAGATCGCAATGGCGCCAATGGCTCGGCGGCCAATCGGAACCAGCCTCTCTTTGGAGCCTTTGCCGAAGACCCGGACCAGATGGTCCTGCATCATCACGTCGCGAACGGTTAGCGATATCCACTCCGACACGCGAAGACCGGCGCCGTAGGCCAACTCGAGCATCGCCCGATCGCGAAAGGCGAGCGGCTCGTCGAGCGAAGGCGCCGCGAGGAGCTTCTCGATCTCGGCGACATCGAGCACCTCCGGAAGTGTGCGCCATTTTTTCGGTGACTCGAGACGCTCGCTCGGATCGCGGACCACGTGGCCCTCGCCGAGCAGAAACCTGAAATAGCTGCGGACGGCGGAAATATTTCGGCGGATCGATGCCGGCGCGAGGCCGAGATCCTTGAGATGGTAGACGTACTCGCGAAGGCTGCGCGGGCCGACGTCGGTCGGTGACTTCGCGCCCTTGACGCTGACGTAGGCTACGAACCGCGCGATATCCAGCTTGTACGCCCGGCTCGTCTGTACCGACGCGCCTTGTTCCAGCGCCAGGAAGTCGTCGAAGCGCTCCGTATAGAAGGCCCGGCCGACTTGGTCGTCCAGCGTTCTAATCACCTTTTTTCGAGCGACGTTTCCATAGCCAGAACCCCACAGCCAGAACCGCGATCGCAACGGCGATGGTGCCGGCGACTTTTCCGGAGCGGACGAGGTATTTCTGGACGAGGTCCCAGTTGTCGCCGGCTCGGAATGCCAGAAACGTAATGAGACCGAACCACACCGCGGAGGCGCTGGCGACGGAGAGCATCACTTTCAGGGCGGGCAGCCTCATCGCCCCGGCGAAAGGCGGCACTATCGCCCGGACGCCTGGCAGGAACCGGCTGACGAACAGCCCCAGGAAACCGTACTTCTTGTGGAGGTTTTTTATCCGCTCCTCGGCGTCGGGCCCAGCGTACCTCTCGATTCGCCGCAGGAAGGCCTTCGCGCCGAACTTGCGGCCAAGAGTGTACGTAGCAGCAGCGCCGGCCAGATTGCCCAGCCAGCCGAGCAGGAAGACGGTGAATGGCGAACCGTTGGCCCTGTCGGCGAGGAAGCTTCCAAACGCTATAACCGCATCGGATGGAAAGGGCGGAAAGAAATTCTCGAACGCCGAAAGAGCGGCGATAGCGATATAAAGCGATCCAAGCGGCAGATCACCAAGCCATCCAGTGATGGTTTGAAGCATTCGCTAGGGTTTTGTTTTCAGGGTGGCGACGGCGATGCAGGCGAGTCCTTCGCTTCGCCCGATCCAACCCATGCCTTCGTTGGACTTACCTTTGACGCTCACGCTCGCCGATTCGATACCGAGAGCTGCGGCCAAATTTGATCGCATTTTCTCACGGTGCGCGGCCAAGCGCGGTGATTCCGCAACGACACAGACGTCGATCTGATTGACGGCGTAGCCTGCTCCGGAAACCCGATCGGCCGCCGCCGCGAGCATCTCGATTGAATTGCGATTTTTGTTGGCCGGGTCTGTATCCGGAAAGAGCTCGCCGATGTCGCCGAGCGCGGCAGCGCCCAGAATGGCGTCTGTAACAGCGTGACAAACTGCATCCGCATCGGAATGCCCATCGAGGCCTACTTCCGATGGTATGGAAACCCCGCCGAGTATTAGTGGGCGGCCGCGGGCGAACCGGTGGGAGTCGTAACCGACGCCGACGCGAAAGCCCGCATCTCCCTCACGCTGCATCCGCGCGGATTGCTGGCACCGGGTCGATCAACGTGTAGTCCTGCTTCCTGCGCGCCGGGGTGAAACCGGCGTCGCGAATCAATCGCTCCATTTCATCCGTCGAAGTACGGTGCGTCGTATTCGCGGCCGAGACGACGTTTTCCTCGATCATTAACGAGCCGAAGTCGTTGCACCCGAAGCGGAGCGCGATCTGCCCGATCTTCATCCCCATCGTGACCCAACTCGATTGCAGGTTCGCAACGTTGTCGAGCACGATCCTGGCGAAGGCGACAGTCCGCAGATATTCGGTGGCGCCAGTCTTGGGCTGGTGCGACATCGTAGGAGTGTTCTCCGGCTGGAGCGGCCAACAAATGAACGCCGTGAATCCACCGGTTCGTGCCTGCACTTCCCTTACGCGCTGCAAATGCTCCAGGCGCTCGGCAAGAGTCTCGCCGAGGCCGTACATCATCGTGACGGATGTCTTCATGCCCTCATTGTGGGCGAGCTCCATGATCTCGAGCCAGCGGTCCGCACCGGCTTTCTTCGGCGCAACGATGTCGCGGACGCGCTGAACCAGAATCTCGCCGCCACCGCCGGGAATCGAGTCGAGCCCAGCCTTCCGCAGCTCGCGAATCACTTCGAGAGCATCCATCCGAAAAAGCTTGGAGAAGAAGTCGACTTCGCTCGGGCTGAATCCGTGAATGTGGATCGGGTGGTTCCGCTTGATGTACTTCATCAAGTCCAGATACCACTCGAACGGAATGTACGGATTGTGGCCACCCTGGATCAGAATCTGGACGCCGCCGAGGGCCTTGAGCTCGTCGATCTTGGCGCCGATCTGCTCGAACGACAACGTGTAGCCCTCGCCGTGCTTGGGCCGGCGCGCAAAGGCGCAGAATCCGCAGTCGGCGACGCAGACGTTCGTGTAGTTGATGTTGCGGTCAATTATGTAGGTGACCGTATCGCCGGGATGCTTCTCCTGACGAATGCGATCTGCCTCGGCGCCCAGCTCGAGCAGCGGAGCGTTGGTGAAGAAATCGAGAAGGTCTCTGGTCTCGCTCATGCGGCCGGAAGAAAAGTCAGAGTGCCATTGGGAATTCTGCCGCGTTCGACGAGCCGGCGATAGAACTCGGTGAGGCCGGCGAGGTGCGGGTAGGACAATCCGTAATCGAGCCCGGACAGATAGTCGTCGCAAATCGCGCGAGCTACGCCGGTTGCGCGGTGCGCCTGCTCGGCGAGCTCGGGCAGATGGGCGAGGCCCCAGTTGCGGGAAGCGATCAGTCCGGCGTGCGCGAGCAGCGCTTCCTTCACGTCGGTGGTGCGCTGTGCGACCCAGACGGCGAAGACGAAGGGTTGACCAGTCCACTGCTTCCAGACGTCTCCAAGATCGTAGACGTGGGGGTACCGCTCACGATGATTGGAGCCCAGAACGAGCGCCGCGTCGCCGATGACAAGGCGCGCGTCCACGTCGGCTGTGTCGGCCTCGACGACGTCGCTGATTTCTGCATCGCCGGGGATGAATCGCGGCCTGGAATGCCAGACGCTCTCGAACAGGAGCTCCAACAGCGCGACGCTCGTCATCGAGCTGCGACTCACAACGACGTTACGTCCCGTCAGCTCCGTAACTGGTTTCCTGGAGAAAAGCAGCACCGACCGCACCGGCCCGTCGCACGAGATCGCCAGGTCAGGCAGGAGCAGGTATCGCTGCGAGTCACGCGCGTACTCAACCGCGGATACGACGCTTATGTCCAGGGCCCCCGCTGCCATCCGGTGGTTCAGATCGGTGGGCACTCCGTCGACAAGCTCCGCGTCGAGGCGAACGACGCCACGGTCCAGCGCACCGTAAACCGGATAGCAGTTGATGTATGGGATGCGGCCGATCTTCATCAGGCCGCCACTGCCGGGGACGGCGCGCGATCGAAGGTGCGGAGAATGTTGTAGAATGAGTCACGCTCGGCCGGGATCTTCCCTGCCGCTCTGATGAGATCGAGGATCTCGTCCAGGCTCAAACCCTGCGCCGTATGCGCCCCGGCCTCGTGATAGATCTTCTCGCGCACGACCGTGCCCTCGAGATCATTGACGCCAAACGCCAGGGCAGTCTGCGAGAGGAACGGCGTGACCATGATCCAGTGGGTCTTTATGTGCTCGAAATTATCGAGGAACAGCCGACCGACCGCGAGATTACGCAGATCGTCGAAACCGGTGGTCGCGGTGCCCTGCCGTCCCAGCTCGATACCCAGCTCGTTGTTATCCGGATGGTAAGCGAGCGGGATGTAGGCGAGAAATCCGTGTGATTCGTCCTGGAGATCGCGCAGCATCGCCAAATGCTCGACGCGATCGTCGATGGACTCTACGTGACCGTATAGCATGGTGCAGTTGGATCGAATGCCGAGGCGGTGTGCGACGCGGTGCACTTCGATCCAATCCTCACCGGCGAGCTTCTTGTCGGCGATGGTCATGCGCACGCCCGTTCCGAAGACTTCCGCTCCCCCACCGGGCAAGGTGTCGAGCCCGGCGTCACGCAGCGCTATGAGCACGTCCTCGATCGACATCTTGTCAATGCGAGCGATGTGGGCGATCTCGACAGCGGTGAGCGCCTTGATGTGCACGTGCGGGTACCTCGACTTCAGCCCACGAAACATCTCGGCGTAGTATTGGAGGCCCGCTTTCATGTCGAGCCCGCCGACGATGTGAAACTCCTTCGTGAGCCCGGTGGCCGCCGATTCGGCTTCCGCGTACACCTGGTCGAGGGTGTAATGGTACGCGCCCTCTTCCTTCGGCAAACGTGCGAAGGAGCAGAAGACGCAGGTCTTCCGCAAGTAGCAGACGTTGGTCGGATTGATGTGCTGGTTGGCGGCGAAGGTCACAACGTCGCCGTGCCGGCGGCGGTTCGCAAAGTCCGCGAGCATGCCGAGCCCGAGCAGATCGGGAGATCTGAAGAGGTACTTGGCATCGGCGTGCGACAACCGGGTTCTGGAGGCGACTTTCTCGCCTACCACCCTCAATTCACGATCCTTGAGTTTGCCGAGGTCCAGCGCGAGCTCGGAGCTCATCGCCTAGTTCTGGAAGCGCTTGATGGCGAGGGTGGTGTTGTGACCACCGAAGCCAAAGCTATTGCTCAGAACCGCGTTCACTTCTCGCTTGACGGAAGTATTGGGCGTGTAGTTGAGATCGAGCTCGGGATCCGGATGCTCGTAGTTGATCGTCGGCGGGATGATGCCGTTGCCGACGACCATCGCGCTGATGACGGCCTCGACCGCACCGGCTGCGCCGAGCATGTGGCCCGTCGCCGACTTGGTGGAGCTGACGTTGACGTTTTTTGCCGCGTCGCCGAAGACGGCTTTGATCGCGCGCGTCTCGTT
>DASYIM010000120.1:0-18653 GCA_035997625.1 Gemmatimonadaceae bacterium | reverse complement strand
GCCGGATCCCAGCTCTGAACGGTCTGGCCCTGGGCGTTATAAAACGCGAAGGACCTGGAGACGCTCATGCCTTGCTCCGTGGTGGCGGCGCAGCTGTAGCGTCCTGAAGCGTAGGTGCAGGTGGGTGAGATCCCGCTGAAGCTCGCGCCAGTCGCACCACCCGCGTTCACGCTGTAGCTCGGCGCGACCATCGAGAACGAACCGGCCGCGGCAACGTTGTCGCCGAAGCTCGTGATCTGCGACGCGACGGCGTCGCCTGAAGTGGCGGCAATGTCCGCGTCGATCTGCCCATCGTCCAGCGACGGCGGACCAACCAGATCGGCGCTGCAGGCAAGTGCCCCGGACGCCAGCATCAGCGCGGCTACCGCGAGCAATGGATTTCTGAATTTCATAAAAGAGTGGGCTCCTTTGATGTGTACGCCGCGTTGGGGCGGCAGATACCTATGACACGAAGCACCACACACAAAGGAAACGGGTGGCAAATCTCGGCGACCCCACGTGTTCCCCTTAGTGATAGAAAAACGACATCGGGTGATAGAAAAACGCCATCGCGATTCCCGTTAAAGGTGCCCACCGTTAAGCAACGAAACGCGTAGGCGGAACCCTCTTTGCAACCACGCTTGGCAGACGCTCGGGACGCACGAGGTAAGGGTGAATCGGATTCTGATTAAGTGCCCCAACACCGGAAAGATGATTTACACGGGCTACTCAATGGACCCTGAAACCTTCGAGGCGTCGCCGATCGAGGAGATGGATCCGATCCAATGCCCCGCCTGCCACCAGGTGCATTCGTGGTCGAAGAGGGACGCCAGGTTTGAGAGAGATCCCAACGAGTAATGAAAGTCGAGATCGGCGGGCTTAAGTAGGAACTGCAACTGAACGGCTAGCTCTCGACACGACTCAGCTCGCCAGCTCCGCGAGCTTATTCGACAGCGCCACCATCGCCGCAGTATCCCGCTTGCAGTACTCCAGCAGGGCCTGGCGCAGCTCCTCCCGCTCTTCGGGATGGATCGCCTTCCCGCCAAGTATGACCCGCGCCAGCTGCACGCTGGCCGTCTCGGCTTCGCCAATGCGCAGGTCGTCGTAGCCGAGTCCGGGGACCAGGGCGGGCAGCACTTTCTTGATGCTGAAGCTGCCGCCGAATTTCTCGTCGTAGACGTTCTCGCGTACGATCGGCTGGAGGTCGACGAGGGTGTCGGCGATCCCCTTGAGGAGCGCAGCCTTGTCCGGGCACGCCGCGGCCACAAGCTCAATGCAGCCCCGCTCGAATTGGGCATTGTAAGCGGTGACCGTCGCGGCAGGCGCACAGAACTCGAGGATCGCCTCGGCGATCGCAGGGCGAGGATCGCCCTGGCCGTCAAAAAGAAACTGGCTGTGCGACTCGCTGTGATCGGCCCTCACCAGGTGACAGCTCAGTTGCACCGGGACCTGATCGTAGGGACGGCAGCCGTCCCAGATCGGAATCGCCGGTTGCACCGTCTCGAAATCGATGTGGGCGATCGGATAGGTCAGTGACTTCATGGCCTCGAGCAGCGCTTCGCGCTCGACCACTGTGTGGCCCTCGCGGAGAGCCCGTCGCTGGCGCGCGGCGATCGCGCTCAGTTTCACCTCGTCGGGGAGATCGCGGATTCTGTCCCAGCCGGACGCCTCGAACTCCTCGAGCATCTTCTCCGAAATCTTGTACAGAGTGCCGATGTGGTCAGTCGGCGCAGCCGGCCAGCAACGATCGATGAACGGACACGGGTCCGGCCGCCGGCAGTGGGATCCGGTCGCAATGTTGGGAGCGATCGGCAGGCGGGCGGTGATCATCTCGACCCGCATCTCCTCGGCGATTGTCGCCAGGCGGGCTTCGACTAATTCCGTGACATCGACCCGCGTGAAGAGGTTGGAGAGATCGGGATAAACGCACTCACGATTGAGGTGCATGACTTCGCATCGCACGATCGGCACGCCGGCGGCGCGTAATACGTGCGCCTGGATCGCCACGTCGGGGACGTGCTTGAGCTCGCTGACGGAGGTCTTTGACTTCACCTCGATCAGGACGAATCCATCGGCGGTCCGCTGGAGAATATCGGGGAAGACCAGGGTGCCGTCGGCGAGAACCGCTGCCTCGTAAATCGCCGGGACCGACTGATCGGCCAGTGCCTCTCTCGTATCGGCGAGGATCGCGTTGAGGCTGCGTCCCCCGCGCTTGATCAGCCGCCCACCGGGCACGTAGGTCCGGGCGATGACGCCTACCTTGGCCCCTTCTTCCATCCGGAAACGGGCGGTCGGAGTTGGCCTCGTCTCAGGCGCGGACGGATCGTACATCTCCCACCACATGCGCTTCAAACACTGCGCACCGGCGAGAAAGGTTTTCTTGGTGAGAGTGTAGTGGCTGACCACAGCGTCCAAGGTAGGATTGCCAGTGAAAGCGAGCAACAAAAATCCGCCGGCTGACGATTTGGCAGCGTGTCAGACCCGGCTTCAGGCGATCAAGTCTTATATCGTGTCGTATCGGCTGATCTGATCAACGCGCGCATTTGACCTGAGCTTTCACCGCGATGCTCTGCGGAGTGCTCGACATCTCGTTGGATATTATGAAGTGGTACGTCCCAGCGGACTTCAGAGAGTAGCTGAGGGTATTCTCCGAACCTCTGAACGTTTCCCAGGAAGACTGCGCGATGGCGACGGGATTGGCGTGCCAGAAGACATACTCGTCGTCGGTGAGGAGAAACACCTCGATGTTGCGGCCAAATCCTCCGACGCCCTTGGTCCATCCGACGAGCTTGCATTTCTGATCCGTCTCGGGGAGCACGAAGGCGTATTGGATGGCGTCCTTCGCCGGCACCGTCGAGCTCTTGGTGTCAGCTACCTTGATGCTGATAAGCGCGGATCGAGCGGCGGGCGCGGCCAGCGACGCGACGACCGCCGGCATCGTGCTGACCTCGACCGCGGGTTGAGCGATGGGTTCCGCTACTTCCTCGGCCACGGCCGGAGCGGGAGTCCGTACTGGTGCCGGCATTTCCTCCGCCGGTGCGGCCCTCGCCATCGTCCACATCACTATGTAGGCGACCACCAATCCCGCCGTCACGCCAATACGGGCTTTGCGATCGCCGGGGTCGATGGTCGGCGCAGCATCGTGCGATACATCCCATCCGCACTGCTTGCACTCCTTCGCCTCGGGAAGCATGGGCTCGCCGCAAAAATTGCAATATTTCTTCACGCTCTTTTCCTCCCAAATGGACCGATGATGTGCGATCCAGACGCCCATCGATCTATTAGAGGACGAACGACCATTGCGGTCGGGAACAGCCAAAGACCGAATGGCGGGATATGTTTGTGCCCCGTGTTCAGACGCTTCCCGCTGACCTTGTCTCCCGCTTTGCTCGCGCTATCGATCATTGCGTGGCCGAGCGCGAGCGCGCAGCAGCCACGTTCAGCCTCGGAGCTCCCCGCGATCGAGCTGCGGCCGGGCGTCGTCATCACGCAATCGGCGCGCGTGATTCCGCGCACCTACAAGCTCACGCCCTATGGTGGACTCGATTCCGCGGTCGTTGTTATTCGGGGCGACGACATCACAGTGGATTTTTCCGGCGCTACCATGGAAGGGATGCCCGCCGACTCGAATCCTGATGCGGCTCGCGGGGTTGCAATTCGCGTCGACAGCGGGCGCAATGTTCGCCTCATCGGCGCGCACATCAGGGGGTACAAGATCGGGATTCTCGCGCGAGGGACGAAAAATCTGTCGCTGATCGGCAACGATCTGAGTTACAACTGGAAGCCGAGGCTCCTGAGCGGGATCGAACATGAGAGCCTGGTCGATTGGCTGTCGTTTCATCACAACGAAGCGGCTGAATGGATGCGTTACGGAGCTGGCGCGTACCTGAGCGATGTCGCCGGCGGTGAGATCCGCGACAACACCGTCACTCAGGGCATGAATGGACTGATGCTGGTGCGTACGAGCGATATGCGCATCTGGAACAACGACTTCTCGTTCAATTCCGGGGTGGGAATCGGGCTTTACCGGTCAAGCGAGAACTCGATCATGCACAATCGTGTCGACTACAACGTGCGTGGATTCAGCGACCGGTTCTATCGCCGAGGCCAGGATGCGGCGGATCTGCTCATGTACGAGCAGAGCCGCAAGAACACTGTCGCGTACAACTCGATGACCCACGGCGGGGATGGGCTGTTCCTCTGGGCGGGACAGAGCACGATGGATTCGGGCAACGGCGGCGCCAGCGACAATCTTTTTTTTGGAAATGATTTCAGCTTCGCGCCTGCCAACGGCATCGAGGCGACGTTCAGTCGCAACATCTTCATCGCCAATCACGTCGAGGGCAACGAATACGGCCTGTGGGGCGGCTACAGCTTCGACTCGAAGATCGTCAGCAATCGATTCGTGGGAAATCGCACCGCGATTGCCATCGAGCACGGGCAGAACAACCTGATCGCCGCGAATATTTTTTCGGGTGACGTGACGGGGCTGAGGCTGTGGGCGGGTCCGATCGACCAGCGCGACTGGGAGTACCCGAAGCATCGTGACACGCGCAGCCGGAATTACGAAGTGAACGACAATCTCTTCGTGCGCAATCGGGTGGGCGTACGCGCTTCCGCGACGAACGGGCTGACGGTTGCCAACAACCGCTTCGTCGCCGTCGATTCCACCGCGGCGCTGCACGATTCGACGCGCTACACCTTCATCCGCAACGCGGTGGACAGCGCGCCGAAGCGACCGCCCGTCACGACACGCACTCTTCCGGTGCCGCCGGAATTCGCCAATCTGGCGCCGCCCCCGATGCGCGGCGGGTGGATGCCGCTACGGCCGGATACAGCGTTGTCGCGCCGCCCGCGCGCTGCCATCATCGTAAATGAATGGGGACCGTACGATTATCAATCTCCGATGCTCTGGCCGGCGGATAGCGCTCACGAGTTGCCGCTGCGCTTGCGGGTCCTCGGCCCCGCCGGAGATTGGCGCGTGACCGGCCAGCAAGGAATCAGTACGGTCTCGAAGACCGAGGGGCGCGTCGGGGACATCGTTGCCGTCACGCCAAAGCCCGATTCGGCAGGCGACTGGCAGCTCACCCTCGAATACACCGGCGGTGAGATCGTCTCTGCGCGCGGCGAGCGCGTCGCCCGCGGCGCTCCGTTCAGTTTCTCCTACAGTCGGTTCGAGCCGCCGATCAACTGGCTGGTGAAATTCTATGCCTGGAGCGACAGTACTGGTGACCCGCGACGCAGCGTCGATACGCTGGCGTCACTTGTTCGCTCGTCGCGCGCGATTGTAACCGAGGTGCCGCGGCTGGACTATCAGGGCTATCGTGCTCCGGCGCCGCTGTCGCGCGAGAACTTCGCTTTGGAGGCAACCGGATCGGTCGATCTGCCACCTGGTGAGTACACGCTGCGTACGATCAGCGACGATGCGATTCGCGTCTGGGTGGATGGACGGCTGGCGATCGACAACTGGAAGCAGCACGAGTCCGCAGTCGACTTCGTCGCGCTCGATGGCGGACACCATGATCTACGCGTACAGTACTACCAGGCCGATGGCTGGTACGAGCTCAGGCTGGATCTCCTGCGCGGTCGCGACCGATCAGCCGGGTCGCCGGGGCCGCACAGCGCCGAGTAGACGGACCCTAGAACTGGGCCTGCGGCGGCTCCGGTTGGGTCATTCCGCCGTTTTCGCGCACTCGGTGCGGATGTGCGGGCTCGGAGATTTGCTCGAGGACGAGCGCGATCTCCTGCTCGCTCACCTCGCTATCCGTTCCCGCAGCGCGCGCAATGTCGGCCTGCGATATGATGCCGAGGACGCGCCCGCCGGCATCGCAGATCGGAATGCGGCGCACCTGAAGCTCGGCCATCTTGTGCTCGACGTCGCGCAGGTCGTCGTCGGCGGAGCAGCACTTGGCTCCCGGAGTCATCACCTCGTTGAGCCTGGTGTCAGCGCTCTTCCCCGCCGCGATGATTCTTACGGCGAGATCCCGATCAGTGACGATGCCGATGACGCGACGCGATTCGTCGACGACCGGTATGACCCCGCAGTCCTTGTCGCGCATGATCTCTGCGGCCCGTCGCGCCGTATCTTCCCGCCTGCAGCACTCTGGATCCCTCGTCATGATATCTCTTGCTCTCATCGGTCGGCTCCTTGGCGGGTCGGTACTTGAGAATGGCGCAAGGAACAGACAGGGGCAAGACACATGCTAGGCAGGTGCCGCCGACGGTGGCCGCACCCACCCAGCCGGCCGTTCGAGCGCAGCCCGATCCCATTTGCCCAGATTCGCCGCCGCCTCATAGGCGCTCTGCAAAAATTCGAGGACTGCATGGTCCGGGTCGGGCGCAGAACGAATCCGGTCGTAGGGCAGGAACCACTCTCGCATATCCCGCTGATAGTAGGCGCCGTCCGGTTGCACGGACGCCACATCGAAACCCGGCGGCTCCGGATACGAGTAGGCGTAAAACGAAGGCTCCGCCACCGGGGAGCCGACCGATCCCGGCCACCACCCAGCGCTGAAGCATTCGTGGGAATAGCCTTCGCGCATCACGTAGTCCGGGCAGTTGGGAATTGCCCCGGTGTAAAGGGGCGCGGTTCTGCCGGAGAAGCGGGTGCAGGCGAGATCGAAACCGCCCCACCAGAAGTGCGACGGGCTGGACTTGCCGAGGAATCGGCCGCGGAATGATTTGAACACCCGATCCGAGTTGACCAGAACCTGCCAGCAGCGATGCGCGGCGTCGGCGTCGTACGACGCGTGGGTGTTGTCGTCCTTGAACGGCAGGGCATCGGACATCTCTACGGGCACCGGCCGCAGCTTCACGTCGATGTCGAGCGAACGAAGCATCGACTTGTACTCGCCGTAAAAATCGGCGACCGAACGGGCAACCAATGGAATGGCGCGCTCGTCCCCGTCACTGGTAAGAACGATCAGGCGGTGGCCGACGAAGTCGAAGCTCACATCGAACGTGCGACCGTTGTACGGCATCGGCGACGTCGTCAATCCGCGGTCGGTCACGTACAGCACAACCTGCCACCAGTGGTTTTGCATCGGTGCCAGCGCCAGCCGCGTCTTGCCGACGATCTGCGTCCAGCGGTGAAGGGTCGTCTGGGTGGGCGCCCATTCGTCGAGGGTCAAGGCCGGCCACGCCGTTTCGGTCCTCAGCATTCTCGTTTGAGCCTCGACAAACGCTCGCCTTTTGTCAATGCTAGATTCCAAATCGTTTCACCAGACGCCTGAGGAGTCGCGCAATGAAAACGTCCCTTCCCGTTCGTCAGCTCGGCACCACCGACATGAACATCACCCGCGTCGGGGTCGGAGCCTGGGCGATTGGCGGCGACGAATGGGGGCGACAGAACGACGACGACTCGGTGGCGGCAATGAGCCACGCCATCGAGCTCGGCATCAACTGGATCGACACGGCGCCGATTTACGGCCGTGGCCATTCCGAGGAAGTCGTCGCGCGGTTTCTTCGTGGAAAAAGTGCGGACCAGCGCCCTTACGTCTTCACCAAGTGTGGTCTGGTGTGGGACGCTAAGAAGCCGGGGGGAGAAGTGCGCCGGCTCCTGAGTAGCGAATCGATTCGGCGGGAGTGCGAAGACTCGCTGCGGCGACTCGGGGTGGATCGAATCGATCTCTACCAGTTTCACTGGCCCGACGACACGGGAACGCCTGTCGAGGCATCGTGGCGGGTGATGGAAGATCTCGAGAAGCAGGGCAAGGTGCGCGCGATCGGAGTTTCCAACTTCGATGTCTCGCTACTCAGAAAGATCGACGCGCTGAAGCACGTCCAGTCGCTGCAGCCGCCATTTTCTCTGGTTCGTCGCGATGTCGCGGCCGCCGAGATTCCGTGGTGCAATGCCAATCGCACCGGGGTGATCGCCTACAGCCCGATGCAGGCGGGG
The DNA here is from genome assembly GCA_035997625.1 of Gemmatimonadaceae bacterium. Classification (GTDB taxonomy): domain Bacteria; phylum Gemmatimonadota; class Gemmatimonadetes; order Gemmatimonadales; family Gemmatimonadaceae; genus UBA4720. The sequence goes on along the minus strand of DASYIM010000120.1, from coordinate 10,777 downwards.
CTGCTCACCGACACTTTCTCTCTCGAGAAAGTCAGAAACATGGGTGACGACGACTGGCGCAAGACATCACCCTACTTTCAAACACCGCGCGTGGAGAAAAACATCGCGCTGCGCGATGCGCTCAAGCCGGTGGCCGCGCGGCATAGTACGACAGTCGCCGCGGTGGCGCTCGCCTGGGTGCTGTCGTGGCCCGGGATGACCGGCGCCATCGTCGGCGCCAGATCGGCGGCGCAGGTGGACGGCTGGATTGATGCGGCGAAGCTCACTCTCACCGCCGCGGATCTGGACGAGATTGCGGCGGCGATCGACAGGACCGAGGCGGGAACGGGTCCGACGCGCCCTCCCAGTCCCAAGCGGGAGCGCATCGCTGAAGCGCCCGCCGAGGCGCGCTGAGCTGGAAAGTTACCCAGCGCGCCGGCGGACGATTCTCTAGCGAGACGCTTTTTCGTTTGCGGTCGGAAACGCCACCGCCGGGTATGCGCCGATTTTAGCGACAGTATACTCGCTCGCCCAGAAATCGGGTGGGCCGTCACTGTCCTGGACTTTGTTCTTGACCGGCTTCAATCCGTTCTTGAGATAAGCAGCGATAGCGAGCAGCTCCTGATCGGACATGCTCCGCCACGACGGCCACGGCATCGGAATGGCGAGGTAGTGCGGATGAAGCGGGAAGTTCCCCTGCCCGGGAACGGTCGACGTTATCTCGACATCCGGCGTCTCCTCCGGGCGCAATCCGTAACGCAGAGCATTGAACAGCTGGCGCTCGGTGAAGCTGCCGATGCCCGTTGCGACATCGGGGGTGAGGTTCTTGGGACGGGTGATGAACGGCCCGATACGGAACTGCTGCGCGGTGTCCTTCAATCCGACGAGCCAGCCCTCTGCGGCGGGATTGCTGCCGCCGCCGTGGCAATCGCCACAAGCGTGGGTCACGACCAGCAGTCTGCCGGACTGGATCTGATCCTGACGCGCCCGGACTGGCCGTGGTGCGGCATGCGCATCTGCCGCGAAGACTTTGTATGCGCTGGCGCAAACGATCAGGACAATGGAGCCAAGAACCAGCAGAAAACCCGTGGACCGTCGCGTCACCCTGTCCTCCTCGCTGAATTGTTTTACTTCCGAACTTCCAGAACTCCCATCATGCCGTGGTCTTCGTGGTCGAGGATGTGGCAGTGGAACATCCACTTCCCCGGATAGTCGTCATAGCGGACGATGATTCGCGCCGTCGAGTGTTTGGGAATGTTCAGCATGTCCTTCCAGGCGACGTACGGCTCCCGCACCCCATCGCGGTCGAGCACCTGGAACTGAAATCCATGGAGGTGGAATGGGTGATCCATGCCGACGATGTTGATTATCTCCCAGATCTCGGTCGCGCCCACGCGTGCACTAACGTCGACACGCCCCATGTCCATCGTCTTTCCGTTGATGATTCCCTGACCGAACACGACGGTGCGGAGCGCCGTCGCTTTGGTCGTGTCGAGAGGGACAATGGTCCGCAACTTCGACGGAATGGTCACCGCAGGTGCCGGCGGAGCATCAGCGGTCTCCAGAGTCAGCAGATCCCGCGTCACGCTCCAATCTGCCGGGCGCGTGTTGGGCGAATAGCGATCGTAGGGAAGATTCTGCAGTACTGTCCGCGTTCCACGGGCACCACCGCGCACCAACAGCTCGGCACGCTCTCCAGTGGTGAGCAGCACTTCCTTGACTTCCACCGGCTTCTCGATCAGGCCTCCATCCGTTCCGATCTGGATCATCGTCTGCCCGGCGAGAGCGATGCGGAATATCCGTCCCGCCGAAGTGTTGATGACGCGCCAGCGCTGGAGCTCGCCGCTGCGAATGGAGATCGTCGGCATCACCCGACCGTTCACGAACAGAACCGGGCCCTCGCGGCCGTTCTCCTCGTCGATGCCACCGTGCTGCGAAACGGCATCCGGAAAATCGATTGAGCCGTCCTTGAGGAATCGATTGTCGGAGAGGATCAGCAGCTTTTCCGATAGCGATGCGGGCAGCGGATCGTGGGCAGCGTGGACGACGATCGCGCCAAAGAGTCCTTTGCCAATTGCGAATCCGGTCCGGCGATCCGGATGCGGATGGTACCAGTAGGTCCCGGCGGTGCCCGGCCCGACGGTGAAGTCATAGGTGTGCGACTCACCCGGCTTGATCGGATGGAACGGACTTCCATCTGACTCGAACGGCAAATGAATGCCGTGCCAATGGACCGTCGTCGCTTCGGGGAGGTCGTTCGTGAAATGCACGATGACGTGATCGCCTTCGCGCACGTCGAGCGTCGGGCCGGGTACGTGCCCATTGTACGCGAACGCGTCGCTAGTCACACCCGGTTGTAATGACAGCCTCGCCACGGCGGCCGTCAGATTGACCTCGACGGTCCTCGGCAGCCTCGAGATGTTTACGAGAAGCGGCGGGCTCGATGAAACGTCGCGGGACGGCGGCGAAATGGAGATCGACGGGAGCTCGACGCCGGGACTGAACGGCGCGACGAGGATTCCCGAAAACGCGAGCACCGTCAGTGGAGCGAGCTTGTTGCTGATCCGCTCTCCGCCATTTTGAAGGCGGCAATATTGGGACGCCGGACAAGCTGAGCAATACTAAGTTTTTTGTTTACGCATATTTGTTTTGCGGCTGTCACAACGACAAACATTTGCGGAGCATCGAACCATGTCGCATAAACATCTCGCCCGCGCACTGCTCTCCGTGTCCTGGCTTGCCGGTACAGCGGTGTCTGCGCAGCAAGCCGGTTCTTCCGCGACGAATCCTCCCGCGACGAATCAGCGGCTGCTGATTCTCTCGAAGAATGATCAGCAGCTGTCGATCGTTGACCCTTCCTCTCTGAAGATTCTCGGTCGCGTGCCCACCGGACCCGATCCGCACGAGATCGTTGCGTCCGACGACGGCACGCGCGCGTACATATCGAACTACGGGGGCGGGGCCTACAACACACTCACCATCATCGATCTCGTCAACAAGAAGTCGCTCGGCACCGTCGACCTCGGCGCGCTGCGCGGACCACACGGCCTGCACTTCGTCGGAGGAAAGGTCTGGTTTACCGCCGAAGCGGCGAAGGCGATCGGGAGCTACGATCCGGCGACGAGCAAGATCGATCTCATACTCGGCAGCGGGCAGGACGGAACGCACATGATCTACACCTTTCCGGATCTGGCCCGAATCGTAACAACGAATGTCGGGTCGGCGAGCGTCACGTTTTTCGAGAAGCGAGCGGGTCCGCGACCGAGTTGGGCCTCGACGACGGTACCGGCCGGCGGCCGAGTCGAGGGATTCGACGTAACGCCAAACGGGAAAACCGTCTGGGCGGCGAACGCCCAGGACGGGACGATCACCACCATCGATGTCGCATCCAAAACCGTCGCTACGTTCAGCGCCAACGTTCAGGGCGCCAATCGCCTCAAATTCACGCCCGACGGCACGCTCGCGCTCGTCTCCACGCTGGGTGCGCCCGACCTGAAGTTGATTCGGGTGTCAGATCGCGGCGAGGTCAAACGAATTCCCGTCGGAACGGGCGCCGCCGGAATTCAAATCCAGCCCGACGGCGCGCGAGCGTACATTGCGTGCTCACCCGATAACTACGTCTCGGTGGTCGATCTCAAGTCGATGCAGGTAGTTGGGCGGATCGACGCCGGACGAAATCCCGACGGACTAGCCTGGGCGGCGATTCCTCAGCGGTGAAAAAAAGCCCGACGACTTTCGTCGCCGGGCTCACTCGGTCCGGTTAAGCCGGGAGGTCGCTCCGAACCGAGCTATAACGAAGTCACGACGTGCGCTCGCCCTTGTGGGACTCGGCTTCGTGACGCGCACGCTCCTGTTGCCGCTGCTGCTGCAGCTGACGATACGCTGTCAGCTGACTCGCATTCAGCACACCTTCGATCTGTTTCTCGGTCTTGTCCCTGATGGCGCGAACTTCAGGTGGCGGACCACCCCGATCGCCACGGGGTCCGCGCTCGCCGGCGCGACCGCTGTCGGGCCGCTGACGGTCGGGCGCTCCCTGACGATCATCCCCGCCATTGACTGCGTTCTTTCTCAGCGCTTCCATCTGGGTGCGCTCGTCGGAAAGAATGGCCCTGATCTTCGTCTGCTGACTGGAATTGAGCTGGAGCTTTTCCGTCAGCGTCGCCATCCGGCGATCCATCCTCTGTTGCGGATCCATGCGTTCGCCGCGTCCGCCTTCCTTGCCCTGGCCCTGGGGTGGCGTGCTCTGTCCCTGGGCGAAAGCGGTCGGTACGAGTGCGAGGCTGGCGATCAGCGCCGCGCTTGTTGCGGCGGCGAACGCCAGACGATTGACGCGCTGGGTGATCAAGTAAGTCTTCATTTGATGCTCCATTGAGCTGATTGTGAATGAATCAGGCGACGTTGACGCCGAGGTTGATCACGCCGGCGTAGCCATCGCTCGTTTTAGAGGTCTGGAGAGTCAGACCTGACTTGTCGGTTGTCGACAAGCTGTTGTAGATCCCGTCGCTGCCGTTGCGCGTGCCGCGACTGCCGCGCGAGCTGTACGGGCTCTGGGTGTAAACCGAGTCCGTGAACGTGTCGTCGAAGAAGAACTGCGAAGTGAACTCGTAGGTCTTGGTCGAGCCCGCGTAGAGACGGAGCTTGAAGTGGATGTGGACCGCGCGGCCGTTGTACCAGCCGGGGTAAACCGTTTGGAACGCGGCGACGCCGTTCGCGTCGGTGATCTGGTACCCGCGCAGGAACTTCCTCGATGAGCCGGACACGTCGGAGTAGACTCCGGCCGCGTCACAGTGCCAGACATCGAGATACGCGCCGGTCAGGGGAGTGCAGGCGTTGCTGGCGACGCGCTGGACGTTAAAGGTCAGCGCCAGAGGAATTCCCGCCGAGACGACGCCGCTCGCCGGATCAGTACGGATGTCGGAGCGATTGAGCTTCTCATCGACGAAGAACGGCCCTTCGGTGAGGGATGCGGTGAGAACGCAAGACGAGCTGCCTGTCGTCGGCGCGCTCGCACCCGTACCACCACTGGATGTGGTGTCGGTGACGTTGGTGCCGGCGGCGGCGCAGCTGGCGAGGAGCGACTGCGACACGAATACGCTGGCCGCGCCTTTTGCCGCGAAGCCGAGCAGGTCACGCCGACTTAGCTGCGTGAGCTTTGGAACGAAAGTCGATAGTTTGCCGGCCATTTGGAATCCCTCGTGTATTGATCGTGCGGCGATTGTCTCGTCGCGCTTTGATCAGAATACACACGAGACTGGGGATTCCCTCGCATGGTGTCGCGAAGTGCACGCACGAGTAACGAATCGCACGGGAGGCGGAACGGACCGATGGGTCCGGCAGCTCGAGGCGCAAGGCCGCAAAGCAACTGACAACTGAACGGGTGCGAGCAGTGAGCAACCAATGCTGACAGATCTGAGTTAACGACGTCGGGACGTCAGTAGACGCCATTCATGGCACAGGCAGTGGCTGTGACTGTCACGCTAACGAGGGACGTCCCGACGTAGTGAACTCTCTGCTTGGACCTGTGCCTCTCACTGCTCGCACCCGTTCAGTTTGCAGTCAAACAGGTTCTGACCCGCGAGACGAAGTCTAGATGTGAAGCCCCATCAGCTCTTCCAGCCGCTCGAATCGTCCGCGACTCACCTTGAGCTTGACCCCGCCCTTGAGAAGCACCGCGTAATCCCCGCCGGGATTCCGGATCAACGTCTCGATGAGATCCAGCCGCACGATCGCCGAGCGATGGATGCGGAAGAATTTTGCCGGGTCGAGGCGCTCCTCGAGGGTCTGCATCCGCTCGCGAATCAGGTAGCGCTTGTCGGCGACGTACAGCTCAGCGTAGGGACCGCTGGCGATCATATAGTCGATCTGCTTGACGGGAACTACGCGCACCTGGCCGCGCATCTCGACGGCAATCCGCTCGAGGTACTGGCCTTTCGGCATTGGCGCCGGCGACGTCCCGCCACTCAACAAGGCACGCAACTCCTCGGACAGTCTCGAGACCTGATTCAGCTCGATCATTTTCCGCGCGCGGTGGAACGCCTTCTCGAACCGCTCGTCGTCGAAGGGCTTTACCAGGTAGTCGATCGCGGCCAGATCGAATGCGGCGACGGCGTGGTCATAGGCGGTGGTGAAAATGACGGGCGGCATCGCGTCGACGCCGATCTCGCGCACGACCTCCAACCCGGTCTTGCCGGGCATCTGAATGTCGAGGAAAACGAGATCGGGCTTGAGCTCGCGGATGGCATCGATCGTCGTCAGGCCGTTGTCGGTGAGCCCGGCGAGCTCGACGTTATTCTCGCGCGCCAGCAGATCCTCCAGGCGCTGCCGGCTCAGACGCTCGTCATCGGCGATCAGCACCCGAAGCGATTTGGCGCTCACTGATTGGCCTGCGCGGGCGAGACAAGCACCGTGCGCAGCTCGGTTGATGTGCGAAAAGGAATCACGATTCGGGCGATGGTGCCGCCGTCGGGCGCGTCGGCAAGAGTGAGGCTTTGCGCACTACCATATAGTTGCTCCAGCCGCTGCCGGGTGTTCGCCAGCCCGACACCGGCATCGTCGAGTTTGGCGATCCTCGTCGGGCCGGGTCCGTTGTCGGTCACTGTCAGCACGAGTTGATCCACCTCGCGTCGGGCACGAATATCGATCTTCCCGGGCGCCGAGATCTTGTCGACGCCGTGCTTGACGGCGTTTTCAACCAACGGCTGCAGAATCAGACTTGGCACCAGCGCGTCACGCGCGTCATCGCCGATCTGCATGTCGATTTCCAGCTTATCCTGAAAACGGATCTGCATGATTTCGAGGTAGCGTTCCAAAAAGGAGAGCTCCTGGGACAAAACCACTTCGTGCTCGTTACCCCCGTCGAGCGTGTAACGGAGCAGCTCGCTCAAGCGGGCGATCATTCTCCGCACTCCGCGCGGATCGCGCTCGACCAGAGACGACACCGCATTGAGCGTGTTGAACAGGAAATGCGGATTCAACTGGGCGTGCAGCGCCGACAGCTTCGCCTCGGCGAGCTGCGTCTGAAGCTGCGCCGTCTCGCGCTCGCGCGCGCGGAAACGGAGGAAGTAGTCGCGGGCGAATCCAGCCGCCAGCACGCCCCAGAAGAGGAGAAAGTGGTTGAGCACCATCGGCCCGCGGAGAACGCTGAAGACGTTGGTCGGACGAGGCGGTGGGCCACGCATTCCCCGACGTCCAAAACCCCCACCGGGCTGTGGGTTTGCCTCGAAGACCCTGACCAGCGTGCTGTTGATGAAATCGACTGAGAAAGCGATGGCGATACCGACCGCCACCAGGACAAGCACCTTCGCCCACGCCGGCGACTGGTTGGCATTGAACCGACTGGCCAGCCAGAAGACGAGTGGCGTGAGCACTGCCCAGAGGTACATCTGCTGAAAGGCGAGCGCTATCGGTACTCCGCGCGGCACGGCGCTGAACGCGAGGTCCCGTTGATCCGCGAGCCGATTCGCCGCCGTCAACACCGCAAGGAGCGTCCAGAACGCGAAGATCCCAAGCAGCTCGGCGCGGCTGAGGGGTCGGCTACCGTCGGTACTGTTGGTGGACGCGGTCACCCCTTCATCATATGCACCGGGCGGCGCGGCGCAAATCGACACGGTGCCAGATGCACCGGGAACGATATGAATTGCATTCACGCACCTCGTTCGTCATCCCTGAACACGCCTTCTTGATAGAGTGGAATGACATCATCGGGTGAAAAACTCGCGCCATCAACGCAGGCGCCCCGGCGCATTTTCGGCGCCGGAGCTGCGCTGGCGCTCGTCGCGCTGCTGGTGCTGATCGGATTTGGGTACTGCGCCAGCCGCCTGACCCCAGGCGCGTTTCTGGGGAGCCGCGACACGACCACGGTCACGCACGACCTCGTGATTCAGCAGATCCGGGCGGTGGCTAAGCTGGTTTCGAGCGAAGCGACCGTTCGCGACGTCATTGTCTACGAGAATACATGGTATGGATCGACCAAACGCTCCCTGGTGGTGGTCACGGGCCGGTTGCTGGCAGGAATCGATCTCCGCGACAACCCCGACGTAACGATCGATCATCCGAACAAACGGATCACCATCCGGATCCCACCCGCAAAGCTGATCGCGGTCGAGATCAAGGACATGCGGACGTACGACGAGCGCGGCGGGCTGTGGAATCCGTTTACGCGCGAGGACAGGGATGCGATTCAGCGTCAGGCGCGGACCCAGCTGCTTGCCGCGGGCGGACAGCTCGAGCTGTTGCGCCACGCCAATGACAGCGCCGTCGAGATGTTGCGCATGTTGCTTGCAAAGGACGGGTACATCGTGGATGCCGCGGTGCGGGGATCGTAAGTAAAAAAAGCCGGAGGAGTAATGAACGAGCGCGTCCCGTCCGTAATCGCTGCCGTTACCTCGTTGGTGATTATCGCATACGCCTGCTCCAGCGCGCCTACTCCGAACACGAATCCCTCGCCGGCCGGGCCCGCGACGTCGGCACAGGCTCCGGGTGCCGGAGGGCCGGGTGGTCCGCGAATCCCGCTCACTGATTCGGCCAGGCGGGTCCGTGACAGTCTCACGTCGGCGAGACGCGACAGCGGAGCGGCGATGGTGTTGCGATCTATCGCCGGCCGGGAAACTCAACCCGCCGAGAGCGTTTTCAAGAACATCAAGATTTTCAAGGGCGTTCCTGCCGGTCGCCTCGTCAACATCATGAACATGGGCTTCGGCCGCTCACTCGGAGTGAGCTGCGGATTCTGTCACGTGCCCGGAAAATGGGACCTGGACGACAAGGAAGAGAAGAACACGGCGCGGCTGATGTTCGCGATGGTGCAGACGATCAACAAGGATTACATGTCGAAGGTGCCGAACGATCGGGGCGAGCCGCCGGTGGTGAATTGCATGACCTGCCATCGAGGCAATCCGCGGCCAATGGGACCGGAAGGACCGCCGCCAGGGAATCGACCCGCCGGAGAGTAACTCCGAGCTACGGCCTTGGCTGTGACGAGTTGTTGATTTCGGCGACGATCACCCAGCGTCCGCCGACGCGCTTCCAGACGTTGAGGAAGCTTCCCGCACCTTTGACCGGTTTTCCCTTCGGGTCGTTCATCGTCATCTCGTAGGTGCCGTAGTCCCACGCCAGCGAACCGTCGTCCGAGAAGTTGACGCCTCCACTCTCGAATGACATGTCGCGGGGATTGGCGGTAATCGCTTCGGCGTAGGAGCTGCGGACGCTGCCCATTCCCTTCACCGCCTTGGTCCCTTCGGGCATCGATACGACATCCGGGTCGTAGTAGCGCATCAGAGAATCGACGCTCTTGCCGGTGAGTCCTCGCACGAACGCGGAGTCGCCGCGGAGTATCTCCCTGCGAGCCGCATTCTTGTCGAAGCTGCTGGTGGTCGTCCCGGCCGGCGTCGCCGAATCCGCCGTCGCGGGAGTGCTCCTGCCGCAACCCGCGCCAATCAGCCCAACCAACCCCAGCATGCCCACCGTCCCCAGCATGCCCACCGTGCAAGCTCTTCGCATTTCACCTCCATCACTTAAGGTGACAGCCGAATTTCCCTCGCGCCAAATGGCCTTGCGAAATTCGAACCATTGCTCGCGCGCGCTCCCAGCGCGCTCACCTTGCTGACAGTTTGTCGGACGGCGTCGGCGATCCGATCGAATTGCTTGCCGGCGATCCAGTCCCCTGGCGCCATCCAGCTTCCGCCAACGGCGGTGACGTTCTTCAGCGCCAGATATCTCTCGAATGTCGAAGCGGTGACGCCGCCGCTGGGATTGAACTGCACTCCCCCGAACGGGCCCTGCAGCAGCTCGAGAAACTGAGTGCCGCCGAGCGTCTCGATCGGCCACAGCTTCATGAGGCTGAGTCCAGCCTCGAGCACCATTTCGATTTCGCTGGCCGTTGCCACGCCAGGATAAACCGGCATCTCCTGCTCGAGGCAGTAATCGACCACGGCGCGATTGAAGCCCGGCGAGATCACGAACTCCGCGCCGGCCGCCTTCACCTCTTTGGCCTGTGCGACGTTGAGGACGGTGCCGCAGCCGGCAAACATTTCCGGCTGTTCACCCTTGATTCGTCGCAATGCTTCGAGCGCGCTCTTGGTGCGCAAAGTGATCTCGGCGATCGGCAGTCCGCCGGCGAGAAGTGCGGCGGCGACATTGGGACCGCTTTTCGGATCTTCGATAACGATGACCGGGATGATGCGCCAGCGGCGCAGGGCCTCGGTCACTGATGTTGCCTCGACGTTCACATTTTCCCCATGGATCGGACGTCCATAAAATTGCACAATGCCCGGCCGTCAAAACAGTGTTACAGATGAGGCCGGGACCCAGTCTTTCTCTGATATGTCCCCCTCCTCTTCGAGCACCGACCACCAGATCCGCACGGTCAACGTCGACGGCCAGAAATACTTCGTGTGCCTGCGTGTCGGCTACGACGGCATCGAGTATGTCGGGCGACTGCGTTTCACCGACGCCTCGACGGAGACCACCTATCAGGATCACGGTGCGGTCCCCGGCCTCAGCGTCCTCGATGCCGTCCGCAAGGCAAAGGAATTCTCGGCGACAGAGATGGAGCAGCGTTGTTATCGCGCGCTGGCCGAGAAACGTCGGTTTAGCAGGTTGCGCGGCGCGACCGACAAGATGATCGAGAAGATCAAATACATGAATCGTGTCGCGATCGATCTGGAGAAGGGGCGACTCGACAGGGACGGCGGCCGGCAGGAGTTGGATCAAGTCCAGGAGCAGCTGCTGGACATCGTGAAAAGTCTCCGCCAACACGCAGGCGTCGAAGACGAAGCAGACTAGCTAAGCCTAAGGGTGGCTA
>DASYIM010000119.1:0-7039 GCA_035997625.1 Gemmatimonadaceae bacterium | reverse complement strand
CCGATCAGCATCTCGCAACCTGAATGTCTCGTGCAAGTGTATGTCGATAATCACAAGGCGGACGCCGACGAATTGGCTCACATCCAATCTGGCGATCTTGCAGGCGTAGAGTACTACTCGATTGCTCCGCCGAGTCAGTATTCAGCCAACGCCGCCTGCGGAGTCCTGCTTGTGTGGGCGAAACGCTAACAGGCCCTTCCTTTTTCAAAGGCCGGCCTTAACGCCGAACTGCTTTGCATACTCGGCGTTGAGGCGCTGCCAGCCCTCGAACTGCATCGCTTCTGGACCAACGATGCGACCGATGTGATCGCCGTCGAGAAGGTGATCCAGCACGTCGAGGGCAATGTGCCATCCCGCGGCGCCCATGGAGATCCAGCGGCGGTCGATGTTGGCCCAAAGCGTCAGGCGCGTTCCGCGACCCGAGGGCTCGAGCTCCCACCGGACGTCTCCGCCGCCCCAGCTGTACTCGAGCACTTTGGGAGCGTCGGCTCGTGCAATCGTGGTCTCGGACACGGACTCTCGGGGTGCGCCGACCGTGGTGAGCTTGACCGCGGTTCCAGCCTTCCCGAGGCTCTGATCGGCGTCGAAGGGCGCCCACTCGTGCAGCTGCGCCGGATCGGTTAGCGCCTGCCAGACTTTTTCCGGCGAGTGACGCAGTTGTCTGACGAGAACGAGCGTCCACTTCTCCCCGTCCTTTCGCACCTGCGCGTCGGCCGGGCCCGGTGTGTACTGCTGGCCATTGGTCATCTTTTTCTCCTTGTCTTCCTGGTCGTTGGCGTCGACTGCTCCATGCGGTCGAGGTGGCGTTCGAGAGCATCAACATGGGCCGACCAGAACCGACGGAACTGGGCCAGCCAGTGATCCACCTCCTGGAATGGTTCGGGTTTCAATCGATAGAGGCGGCGCTGCGCATCGACGGTGGATTCCACGAAACCGGCCTCGCGAAGCACGCGCAGATGTTTTGACACGGTAGGCTGGGACATCCGGAGTCGACGCTCGATCTCTCCGACCGACCGTTGTGACGAGACCAGGAGGCCCAGAATCGCGCGGCGGTTCGGCTCGGCGATGATTTCGAACACTGATTCCATGAGCGCTAATATGCGCTACAGAGTATATGCCTGTCAAGGCATATAAACAGCAGAGAGAAAGGCGGCCAGAAATCCGGCCGCCTTTCTTGTTTCAGCTATTTGGTGCGCGCCGGCTAGAAGCCCGACAGAATGACGAACTCGTCGCGCCGGTTCTTGGAGCGACAATCCTCTTCACGCGTTGCCGTGCAAGCTGGACGCTCTTCGCCGTTGGCGACGACCTTGAGCCGCGAGCCGTCGACCCCGCGATCCGTGATGTAACGGGTAACGATCGCCGCACGACGCTGGCTCAGCGCCAGGTTGTACTCATCGGAACCGCTGTCGTCGGCGTTTCCTTCGATTCGAATGCGAACGTTGGGGTTGCGTTGCAGCACGTCCACCTTCTGATCGAGCGATTGAATGCCCTCGTCGGTGATTTCCGAGCGGTCGAACTGGAAATAAACCGGCGAGGTGATCGCTGCCTGATCACCAGCCCGGGTTCCCGTGCGGTTGGCGGCTTCGCGAGCGACGCTTGCGTCATCCGCATCGGAATGAAGCTTCGCATTCTCACGGTCCGCCGCTTCGATCGCAGCGCGATCGGCGGCTGATGGCCCGGTTGGAGTGGGTGCGGCTGCGACCTTGTGGCGCGAGCAGGCGCTGCTCAGGGCCACGATTGAAAGCAGAGAGATTGAAAGAATTGTTTTGCTGCGCATTGTCACCTGTCACTGTGAAGATTCGTTATCAGGACGACCGGAAAGCCGAAATGGCTACGGTTCGTAACGAAAAAATATTTTACACCTGTTTTGGCGCGCTTAACTCAAGCTCTGCCATCGGCCCGGGCGAGAACCCTTTTTGCTTAACTGATCAGGGTACGCCAGCACCGGGAGACAGCGTTGCCAACCGATCCGTCGCAATATCCGTTCGAGCTCGCCGCAATTCTCTCCGACCGCCTGCGCACCGCCAAGCAGGCGCTGGTGACGCAGTGGCTGGAGCGAATCACCGCGCGCGTCTCCATCGAATCGAGGCGGATATTCCCAACCCACGAGCTGCTGAACCACATCCCGCTCCTTATCGAAGGTGTGGCTGGCTACCTCAAGCGCCCGGAGCGGGACATCGACTCCAAGGCGCCCGTCGTCGCCAAAGCAATGGAGCTCGGCGCGCTGCGTCACGAACAGGGATTTGATGCCTACGAGATCCTCAAGGAATACGAGATGCTGGAGGAGATCGTCTTCGCTTTCCTCAGAGAATCGGCCGACAGAATTTCCGGCGACTACTTGCGGCGCGATTTCCTCGTCTGCTGGGAGCGCATTGGGCAGGCGATGGAGCTGATTCGCCAGGCCACGGTGGGCCATTTTCTGCGATTGTCCGCGGCCCAGATCAACCAGCGCGAAAACCGGCTTCGCAGGTTCAATCGTACGGTTGCCCACGAGCTGAAGAACAACATTACCGCGATCGTCGCGGCATCGACCGCGCTTTCCGAGGCGTGGGTTGCTCCAAGCGAGAGGAAGGAGTTCGAGGAAATAATTGCCAGAAACGCCGACGGACTACAGCACGTGCTTGCCAATCTCGAGTCGTTGTCGCGGACTCAGGGCGACTCGCGTTCCGGGCGCCACGTGATGCTGCCCGAAGCGGCCAGCGAAGCCGTGCGCGAGCTGGAGGAGGCCGCCAAGGCAAAGGGCGTCAACGTCCGTGTCGCGGACGACATGCCGCCAATCGAGGTCGACGCCGCGGTCGTCGAGCTGTGCCTGATGAACTATCTCTCCAATGGAATCAAATACTCTGATACCGCGAAAACCGAGCGCTGGGTCTCCGTCGAAGCGCGCATCGAAGGGCCCGACCCCGAGCACGACCGCGAAGTCGTGATTCGGGTGAGCGATAATGGGATCGGCATCCCGGCGGACAAGCGAGAACGGCTCTTTCAGGAGTTCTATCGTGCGCACGGCGAGACGGTGACCGAAGCGGAGGGCACGGGCCTTGGGCTCAGTATCGTGCGTGAGACAGTCGAATCAATCGGCGGCCGGGCCTGGGCCGAATTCCCGGAGGATGCGGGAAGCGTATTTGCCTTCGCAATTCCATCCAGGAGAAACGACGACGTTGAAGCGACGAAAGCCTCGAGCGACACGGTCGAAGAGACCGCGGCGAGCCTATCCAGCCAGGAAGCCCAGTCCGGTTAAGGCCGCGTGAACCGAAGCTCGGTCCGCCCGGCGAGGACGGCTACCACAACGCGCCGTCCGTCCTGCCGAGCCGGGATGCCTGGGTCTGTTACGAGCCGCCACTGATCAGGAACCTCGATGGCGACTCCTTTCGTCGGCCATTTCGGATCGAGAGTGACTGTTGCGCTCGATGAGTCGCCGGCGGTGACATCCACTTTGATCTGATCTCGCATCGCCCACCACGGTCCGAATTGATCGACGCTCCCGAACCACGCTTCATTCTTGAGTGAGTCGGCAAGGTCACGCTCGTAGGCGAATTTCTCGGCAGTGACGTTCGGGTGGATCAGCACCACGAACAATCCGCCGTAGCTCCCGATTTTGCGCGCCAACGCCAGACCATTGGCGAATCGCTTGTCCATCTTCGGTGCCTCCTCGTCCTCGATCGTCACCGGAAATTCGTAGATGTCGGTCTCCGCCTCGCCTTCGCGATTGTAGGTGAGTCGAAAGGGCAAATGGGTCAGCGAGTTGTTCGCCGTGACCGACGAGCTGTATCTGAAACCCGTCGCCTCCAGCGCCTGTGGAAGCGCGTACGGGTTCGAAAGGTGGCCAGGACGGAAGCTCACTACGGTCCTCCCAACCTGGGACTCCAGCAAGAACTTGCTCACCCGGAGCTCACCCAGCACCGTCGCATCCTCTGTCCTCGTCGAATCGAGCACGAACGGCTGGTAGGAAGGGTATTGCTCCTTCCCGTTCCCCAGCTTGAACACGTCGAACTGGCGCGAATGCGCGACCGAGTGGCTGGCGATCTCCATCCCCAGCGAGTCGAGCCGGCGCGCGTACCTGATTCCCGAGCTGTCGAAGAAGATCTCGTCGTTCCAATCGCGCACATACTTGGTCTGAATGAAATTCGTGGCGCGGATGCCGCGCTTCGCCTCCATCTCCGCGAATGAGATCGCGTTCTTCCACGCCTTGGCGTAGTCGATGTCGTGGGTGAACACCACAGAAAGGGATTTTCCGTAGGGCACTGTCCAGAGAATGACGGCGTTTGGCTCACCCTCGCGATAGATGTTCCGCACCATGCGCAGCATCACGTCCACACTCGGCTCGTACTGATTGACATACGTGCGCGCCAGGCCTTCCTCGCGATTCTCGTAGCCGATCACGAATAACTGGCCGACGTCGATCCCCAGGATGTAGGCGTGCCCCGCGCCGATCGCGCGGTGAGTAATCGCCGTGCTGCCGTCCTCGAAAAGCGCCAACGACTGCGCGGTCGTGGGACGGTACGAATAGCTTCCGATCGCCGAGTTGTGGAGCGGTCCGGAGCCGGTCGCCCGCCCGATGCGCAGCACCTGCTCCGCGCTATCCGCTAGTCCGAACCGGGCAATCGCCTCCGCCGTCATTCGCATCGTCCGCCGCAGGCGCGAAGGCTGCGCTGATGCAAACCCGAACATCTCCTCCAGTCCGCCCCCGAGCACCTCATTCGCCAGTAGCGTTCCGCCATTGCGTGGAACTGCGGCAATTGCTCTCAGTCCTTCGGCGGGAAGAAGTCTTCCGCTGATGCGAGGATAAACCCACACCACGTGGTGCCGCACAGCCTCGCGCCAATCACGTGTGATGGTGAAGGGGACTCCGATGGTGGAGAGCCCGCGCGCGAGCCCGAGCCAGGGCGAAGCAGTATCGGTGAGAAGGATTGCCAGGCGTGCATCGCCGGGCACGTGAAAACTGCGCCAGTCAGCCTCGATAGGATCAGCGATTCGCGTCCGTGTGGCTGGACCCTCGACGCCGGGAAAAACGTAGACAGTCCGCGGGTGCAACTTTCGCCAGCCACGGGGTGCCAGGTAGATCAATACGCCAGCGGCCGCCAGGAGAACGAGAACGAAGCGACGGGTTTTGAAGAATCGCGGAGCGGACATTCGGACAGCGGATCGCTCGGTAAGAGTGGCCTTGATGTGCGAGACTGAATTCGGGGTCTTCCATCAGTGACAGGGATCACAGGCATTTCGTCACCGTCGAACCTGTCTTGCCCGGCGCGTCGCCGCTCTCCATACTAGCTGAACTCTCACCCCCCATCCGTGACCATACATTCTCGTCGCCAGTTTCTCGCATCGCTGGGCGCCACCGCCCTCGGAATTGCTGGCATGAATGCAACGGCGGCCTGCGCGAGCGCTTCCTCTCTGGCCGGAGGCCGGAAACTGAACAAGATCGGGCTCCAGCTCTATACGGTGCGTGACCTGATGCAGGCGGATATGCCCGGCACTCTCGCCAAAGTCGCGGCCGCCGGTTACAAGGAAGTCGAGTTCGCGGGATACTTCGGTCGGACGCCGGCCCAGGTTCGCGACTTGCTGGCGCAGAACGGATTGACATCTCCTTCCAGTCATCTCCCGATCGAGCTGCTGGAGAAGGACGCCGCTGGAACTTTCGCCACCGCCAAGGCTATCGGAAATGAGTGGGCGGTCGTGCCCTGGCTGCCTGAGGAGAGAAGGAAAGACTGGGGGAAGCTCGCCGGGCAGCTCAACACGTTTGGCGCGCAGGCAAAATCCCAGGGATTGCGCCTCGCTTATCACAACCACGACTTCGAGATCAGACCCGTCAACGGCGTGCGCGCGCTCGACACCCTTCTCACGGGCACCGATCCATCGCTCGTCGATTTCGAGATGGATCTGTACTGGGTGATCTTCGGCGGCGGGCAGCCGCTCGATTTCTTCAATCGTTATCCGGGCCGCTTCAAGTTGGTGCACGTGAAAGACTCGGCGGGGCCGCCAGACAACAAGATGGTCGACGTCGGCAAGGGCACCATCAACTTTGCGGGGATCTTCGCGCAAAGCGACCAGGCGGGCATCCAACACTATTTCGTGGAACACGATCAGCCGGCGGACCCAATCGCGACGATCAGCAATAGTGCCGCTTACCTGAAACAGCTGACATTCTGATCGACAGCGAGCTGCTATACTCGCAAGCCATCCCCCCCCGACCGCCCCCGAACCACCCAACGGAGGACTCGCTTTTCATGACGGGTAAGAAGGTCACGCGACGCCAGTTCGTTGCCGACGCCGGCAAGATCGG
Organism: Gemmatimonadaceae bacterium; assembly: GCA_035997625.1. GTDB lineage: Bacteria > Gemmatimonadota > Gemmatimonadetes > Gemmatimonadales > Gemmatimonadaceae > UBA4720. The sequence goes on along the minus strand of DASYIM010000119.1, from coordinate 759 downwards.
ACTTGGTGTCATGATCGTTCCGCGACACGTGCTCGGCGGTGTCGGATACCAGGCGCCGAGCGATACGATCAACTTCGCGGTGGTCGGCTTCGGAGGGATGGGATCGGAGAACGCGCTGGAGCTCGCCAAGACCGAGAATCTGGTCGCCTTTGCCGATGTCGATTTCGCCTTCTCCGAGAGCAAGGTCGCGGAAAAGCTCAAGGACAATCAGAAGAAGGACAGACCCGAAGGGATAACTCTCAAGCAGAAGTTCGATAAAGCCGCGCGCTACTCGGACTTCCGGGAAATGCTGGAAAAGCAGAAGGACATCGACGGCGTCGTCATTGCGACGCCCGATCATTTGCACGCGGTGGTGGCCAAGGCGGCAATGCAGAGCGGCAAGCACGTCTACGTCCAGAAGCCGCTGACCTATTCCGTTCACGAAGCGCGTGCGCTGCGCAAACTCGCCCAGGACAACCCGAAGATCATCACCCAGATGGGGAATCAGGGACATTCGAGCGATGGTGCGCGGCTCGTCAACGAATGGATCCAGGCGGGAATGATCGGACCGGTGAGAGAGGTACATGTCTGGACCAATCGTCCCGTCGTGTATTGGCCGCAGGGAGTTCCGCTCCCGGTCGGCGGGGCGCCGCAGCCTGCGCCGCCGAGTCCCTTTGGAAATCCGTGGAGCTTTCGCTATGTCAATCAGGTGCTCGCATCAGCGATGGGATCGTATCCCGTCCCGCCAGGTCTGCATTGGGACCTGTACGTGGGACCCGT
>DASYIM010000118.1:0-5231 GCA_035997625.1 Gemmatimonadaceae bacterium | reverse complement strand
CTGGAAAACGAAAGCGTCTCCGCCGACGATCGAACACGATGAGGTTTGACGGCCTGCCGAGAATGACTTAGAGTGTTTCCCTGCATGCTCTTCGTAAACCACCCGCCGGAGAACACAATGCATAAACCGCTCGCCCTCGCCGCGCTCGCGATCACGCTCAGTTCGGCACCCGCTCTCGCCCAGCAGTCCCCGAATACAACGCCGACAACAGTGACCAGAGTCGTTCTCGTCCATATCAAGCCTGGACACAACGATCAGTTTTGGCAGGATTTCCGTCAGCATTTGAAACCGATATACGACGAGGAAAAGCGACAGGGAATTCTCACCGACTATTCGGTCGGCACCAAGTCGACCGCCGAGACCCCGGACGATTGGAACGTCGTGCTGACACTGACCTACCCCAACTGGGGAGCGCTCGACAATCTGACGAGTCGGACCGACCCGATAACTCTCGCGCACTATGGGTCAGCTGCGAATCGGACAGCGGCGGGCAACGCGCGCATCGAGCACGGTACCATTGCCGCCAGCTTTCTGGTCCGCGACCAAACAGTCAATCCCTGGAAATAGCCCGCAAAAATCGGGTACCCACTCGGTGGATGCCGCCCGGGTGGGTGGTTTTCCAGACGAAATCACCGCGAAAATGTAGGAGCGGAAATCGAGCATCGCGAACTCTGTGCGCCGCCCGCCTTCGGCGCCAAGGTTAACACGGCGCCTACACCCTGGGATTCTGCCTCCGCTCCTCCGAAGCCATTGCCTGCAATCAACAGTGCGACTGATGACGACCAAATTGAGCGCGTAGGGGACTAACGCAGACTCGGTAATCGCGCTGGTCGAAGGTGCTATTGCGTTAATCATAGTACCCGCTAGCCTTGGAAGCCCGCATCCTCCGAACCGCTATCGCACGGCGTACGACGCCGCTCGCGTTGCCCTCCCTAGGTGCGCTCGCAGACGGTCATTCTTGCGCCTACCCGGAGGTTTCCATGTCGCTACGCCACTTTCCAGCTTTACTCCTCGTCGTTTTCGTAGCTGCATGCGAATCGGGCACTAGCCCAGACAACACTTCGGGCACGTTGATCACCGCGCCATCTGCCTCGCGCAACACAAATGCTGCAGCTAGCGTCTCGGTTTTCGCCACCGGACTCCAGTTCCCCCGCGGCCTCACGTTCGGCCCGAACGGGGACCTGTATGTCGCAGAAGCGGGCGCGGGCGGAACGACCAGCACGATCGGTCAGTGTACCCAGGTGATCCCGCCCGTCGGCCCGTACCGCAACGGGCCGACCGCTCGGATATCACGCATTGATCATCGCGGCCAACGCACGACGTTTGCGACTGGGTTCCCCTCCGGGATTAACTCGTTCGGAGATGTCCTCGGCATTGGCGATGTCGCCTTCATAGGGAACGAGTTGTTCGCGCTGGTGGCGGGCGGTGGGTGTTCGCACGGCTCCGCGACAGTTCCCGCGGAGATCGCGAGGGTTAGTCGCTCGGGCTCATGGTCGAAAACCGCGGATCTCAGTGCGTGGCAAGCTGCCCATCCGGTGGAGCACCCCAACGCCGGAGACTTCGAGCCCGACGGCTCCTGGTACGGTATGATCAGCTCTGAAGGCTCCCTCGTCGCAGTCGAACCCAATCACGGCGAGGTCGTGCGCGTGAATCCGCGCAACGGACACGTGACTCGAATCGCTGACATTTCCGCGACGCAGGGTCACATTGTTCCAACGGTGGTGGCAGAACGTCGTGGCGCTCTCTATCTGAGCAGCCTTGGCGTGTTTCCGGGAACTCCAGGCTCGCAGAAAATCTTTCGCATATCGCGCTCGGGCGCTCTTTCTGAAGTCGCGTCCGGGTTCACCGCAGTGCTGGGACTCGACTTCGACGCACGCGGCCGGCTCTACGTACTCGAGACCGGTGAGGCCGGCGGATTTCCTGCACCCGGCGCGGGCCGCGTCATTCGTCTGGATCGTAAGGGCAACCGAGTTGTGATCGTGGACGGTCTGTTCCTGCCGACTGGTCTTCGCATTGGCCCCGACGGCCGGCTGTACATCTCCAATAAAGGTTACGGACCGCCGCAGCCCGGTGAGATTCTGCGCGTCGATATTCGTAGCTCAAATGGCAGGAACGATGAAGACGACGATATGGAGTCAGACCGATAATTAGCGCACGGGCTAGCGCCTTCAGAGCTTTGTAGTAAATGCGTCGTCCCAAGGACGACGCATTTTTTTCTTGTTACCTCCTCCAAATGAGCTAGAGACTCGTTCGTCGAATCTGCAGGGAGTCCGCAACTCGGTCAACAATTAAGAAGCCCCTCCTATGAACGCGGCCATAGGAGGGGCAAAATTTCTGATTGATGGGCCTGGGTAGAGTTGAACTACCGACCTCACGCTTATCAGGCCGGTTCATACGAACACGAATTAGGCTCAGAAGTTCTAACCTAGCCTGCCTTTCCCGAACATCCTGCTCAGCATGTCGCGCGCTCAAGAACATCTTGCGCACTCCCGCGAACATTTTGCGCGTCTGCATGGACCCCACAATGGACACCGTCGTGAGCCTTCGCGGCGAGGACCCTAACTCAAGGCTTTGCAATTCGGCTAACGGGTTTTAGTAGCCGCGATCCAGCGTTCGATCACAACCCTCAGCATTGGCAGCGTGATGGTTCCGTTCTCCAACACGCGAGCGTGGAATTCCCTGATGGCGAACTTGGGCCCGAGCTCTCGCTCAGCCTCGTTGCGCAATCGCCTGATCTCGAGCTGGCCTACCTGGTACGAATATCCCTGCCCGGGCACTCCGATGCGGCGATCGACATCGATCGCGGCCTGCTCGGGAGTCCGCGTAGTGTGGGCGAGCTCGTAGTCGATCGCCTGCTGCCGCGTCCAACCCTTGGCGTGCATTCCCGCTTCCATCACCAGCGAAGCGCCCTCGTAGACTTTGTTCTCCAGCCAGCGGAGTCGCGTCAGATCGGACGAGAAGAGGCCCAGTTCGTCGGCGACGGTCTCGGCATAGATCGCCCAACCTTCGATGAACGCAGAGTTGGCGAGGTAGCGGTTGAGGGGATGGACGCCCGTTATCTCCTGTGCGATGGCGAGCTGGAAATGATGACCGGGAATTCCTTCGTGGAATGCAAGGCTTTCCATGCGCAATCGCTGGCCCGGGATGGTTGCGATTCGCAGGTTCACGCGAAACACGCCGGGCCTGCTCCCATCTTCGGCCGGCAACTCATAGAAGCCGCCCGGCATCGATGCCTCCCGAAAGACGGGGGCGGGCTCGACGACAAGCGCCGCCTTCGGAAGGATTCGGAATTCCCGCGGGACCTGTGCACGAGCGCGAGCGAGGATTCTCTCAGCAGCCGGCAACACCTCCTCGCGAGAATGAAAGCTGGCAGTTGAATCCGCGCGCGCGCTGCGCATCGCCGCGCGCAGGTCCGACGTTCCATAGCGCGACACGGTAATGGCGCGCATCGTCGACTCAGCCCGCGCGACGAGCTGTAGCCCAAGGTTGTACACATCGTCGGTCGAAAGATCGAGCGTCGTGTAGCGACGAATGGAAGCGGTATTGCACGCGGCACCGTTGGGGTTCGCCGTAATCGAGACATTCTCACGCGCGGACGGCAGATACTCGTTCGCGAGATAATCGCGATACCGCCGGATCGCGGGATTAAGCTCGTCGTTCACCAGCCGCTCATAGGTTTTGGCGAACGCAGTGGTCGAGTCCCGCGCGGCGGGACTGTACAGCGGCGATGCTTTCCCAGTCGTGCGGAGTAGCTCATCGGCTGACTCAATGACACGCTGTACGTTCACTCGTGGTTCGGTGTAACCTTCGCGCACTCCTTCGCGAAGATTCGCCACCTCGACGTCGACGTAGCGCGGGAAGGCGTGCCAGCGGGTGAGTGCTTGCGCGCGGAGGTCCTCGGTGCCGACGGGCTGCTGCTGCGCGAGCGGGACGTAATTCGCCAAGAGTCCGGTCAGCTGGCTTACGTTCCACACGCGAAAGTTGCACGCACGCATTCCAATGTTCGCCTCCAGCTCTTCACGCAGAACGCCATAGGTCACCCATTCGCTGCGGCCGATCAGAGACGCCGGGTCGATCTGTTTGAGGCGAGCAAGGAATCCGTCCTCCTTCGCACTCCACGCGGGCTCGGCGGCGGCTGAGTTGTCGGTCAGGCGGTCGTGACGCGCGCCTGGAATTCCGTTCGTTGTATTCATCTCGGGAAATGCTTCCCGTGCCGCGGCGAGATACTCATCAGCGATCGTGACGACCTGCTTCGCTGCGGCTGTACTACCACTCGCCGGAGAAGGAGCCGATGCAACTTGAGGTTGGCACGATATCCCGGCAGCGAGAGCGACGAGGAAGAATGCGCGACGCACGATAGGCCCTCCGCGGCTTTGGTTGAGATCGGACAAATGCGCTCACCAAAACATGACTTCGAGATTGGCGCCTGAGAACCTGTTAAAGATCAACAACGTGGTCAATATTTTTCCGTCGGGAACGCAGACAAAAAAAACCCCGCTAGCGCCTAAACGCTTGCGGGGTAATGATCTGAGATTTATGGGCCTGGGTAGAGTTGAACTACCGACCTCACGCTTATCAGGCGTGCGCTCTAACCACCTGAGCTACAGGCCCCTTTGACACACACCCAGTGCGTGTCGCGCACAGCTTTGCAAACTAGCCGGGCCTGCAAACGTGGTCAATCGCCGGCGGCGGGAGCCGGAACGGGAGCGCTTTCTATCGCCTTTTTGGGTTCAGGCTTTTTCCAAGCCGGCCGCTGGTATGCCGGCCGCGCGGCGATGGCAAGCATCTCGGTATAAAAGGCGAGGATCCGCCTGCCAACTGGTCCCTCGGTATCCGACGGTGACGCTTCGAATGGAGCGTAGCGCGTAGTTCCGCTCGTGTCGAGACGGAACCACCACCACGGAGCCAAACCCTCGCGCGGAGTCTCGACGGAACAATAAAACGTGCGACCCGAATCCACGAACTGAAAATCCTTCAATTTTGTTTTCCTGGAGGCTTTCCTGAATCTAGTCACTTCGGCGTTCCGCCGCTGACTGAAATGCGGTCGCCGTCAGTCTTCGTAGCGCCGCGGGTGGGACGGGTGAGGCTTCTCCTCGTCCTCGGTGTCGAACTCGTCGTCGAGATCTATGAGATCGTCGTCGAGGTCATCGTCCAGATCGTCGTCATCCTCGTCATCGAGGTCGTCGTCATCCAGCTCGTCATCGGCGAGGTCGTCTTCCTCCCAGTCGTCG
>DASYIM010000117.1:0-14643 GCA_035997625.1 Gemmatimonadaceae bacterium | reverse complement strand
TCGACCATGAGGTCCACGACCTGGACGAGATGCTCCCCAATCTGACGCATGCCGATGCACTGCACGCACGAGTGCGCCCCTTCGAGAAGCATCGAGAACAAATTCGCGGCGAGAACCGGATCCTGGAAACCGGCGGACTTGCACAGACGTACAACTCGCTTGTGTTCGCGGATCTTATGCTCCTGGATGACCCGCCGCGCCGGATGCTCGGGATCGGGCAGCTCCGCCAGCGCGTTGCCAAGCGCCGACCCGCGCTCTTCCATTGCTCGAAGCTTGGCGGCAGTACGTCGACTCCAGTCCTGCAAATGTCCCTGGGGATCCGCGACGTGTTTCTCGGAGAGATCCTTCCACTCCTCTTCCTTGTGCGCGACTATGCCGCGCACCCATTCCGCTATCAGCTCATCCTTGGAGTCGAAGTAGCGGTAGAGGGTCATTTTGTTGGTCCCGGCAGCCTCGGCGATCGCTTCTACTCCGACGCCGCGGATTCCCTGCTTGTGAAAGAGGCAACCCGCAGCAACCAGAATCCGCTCACGGACGGGCATGGCGGACCCCCGCCTTGTCTTCGCTTTCGCGCCTTTCTTGTGAATATCTGTTTGCACGACGGGTTCTACCCCTCCTTGACTAAAATGTTACCGACCGGTAACATAGGGGTACTTACGCGATGTTACCGATCGGTAACATACTATGTATCGTTAGCCAGTGCCACCGTCAATTGTCCGCAGCAGCCACCGCAATGGAGTGCAACATGAGTTCCACCCTTTCCCGTGCCAGCTCCGCGTCCCTCAGAATTCACAAAGGCGGCTGGGCCGCCGCCGCAGTCTTCACTCTCTGCACCGCCGCCTGTCGTAAGGACGCGCCACAGATGCAGGCTCCCCAGGTGACCGTCGCCCCGGCGATCGAGCGCGTCGTCACCGACTGGGACGAGTTCAGCGGCCACTTCGAGGCGGTGAACTCCGTCGAGGTGCGTCCGCGCGTCGCCGGTTTCGTCGAGCGCGTCGGCTTCACCGAAGGAGCCACCGTCCATCAGGGCGACGTGTTGTTCGTCATCGACCAGCGCCCTTATCAGGCCGAAGTCGCCAGGGCGGAGGCTGTCCTCGCCCAGGCGCGCACCCGTAACGCGCTGGCCGGCCTGGAAGTCGAGCGCGCGAAAAAACTGGTCAGCACCCAGGCCATCTCTCGCGAGGAGCTCGACGCGCGCACCAGCGGTCAGGCTGAAGGCGATGCGGCGATTCGCGGCGCGGAGGCCGCGCTCAAGCTCGCCCGCCTGAACCTCGAATGGACCGTGGTTCGCGCGCCGATTTCCGGGCGCGTCGGGCGAGCGGAGATCACGCCGGGGAACCTGGTACAGGCAGGCGCACCGTCACCGACTCTGCTGACGACGATCGTCTCCCTCGATCCCATTTACGTCTACTTCGACACCGATGAGCAGGCCTACCTGAAGTACATGGGCACGGCGGGCGGCACCGCCACCGGACGTCCGGTTCTGATCGGCCTCGCCAACGAGAAAGGATTTCCCCACGAGGGCAGACTCAACTTTGTCGACAATCGCGTCGATGGAACCTCCGGTACGATCCGCGCTCGCGCACTGCTGTCCAACCCCAATCGGGTTTTCACGCCGGGACTCTTCGCGCGCGTTCGCCTGCTGGGCAGCGATCGCCACCTCGCCACTCTGGTCCAGGATCAGGCGGTTGGAACTGATCAGGACCGGAAGTTCGTGCTGGTGTTGAAGACCGACAGCAGCGTCGAGTACCGCCCCGTTGTGACGGGTAAAGTCATCGACGGTCTCCGCGCAGTGGAATCCGGCCTCAAGCCGGGCGAGCGCGTCGTCATCAACGGCATGCTGCGGGTTCGTCCGGGGATGAAGGTCACAGCAACGAACGCTGCCATGGTAGCCGAGAGCGCCGCGCCGGCGCCCGCGACGCGGTAGCGAAACTCTTTCCGAGTATTTCCCGTGCGTTTCTCACGCTTTTTCATCGACCGCCCGATTTTCGCGGTCGTGCTGTCGCTGGTCATTCTTGCCGGCGGTTTGATCGCAGTTACGCAGCTCCCGATCAGCGAGTATCCGGAAGTCACGCCGCCGACCATCACTGTCAGCGCGATTTATCCCGGCGCCAATCCGACGGTGCTGGCGCAGACCGTCGGCACGCCGCTCGAGGACGCGATCAACGGCGTCGAGCGCATGCTCTACATGACGTCGTCCGCCTCGGCGGATGGCAGCTTCAATCTCACCGTCACCTTCCAGATCGGCACCGATGTCGATCTGGCGCAGGTGCAGGTGCAGAACCGCGTGTCCCAGGCCCTGGCGCGATTGCCCGAAGAAGTGCGCGCGCTTGGCGTCGTCACCCAGAAGCGATCGCCCGACATCACGATGGTGGTGCACCTGTTCTCGCCAGACGGGCGCTACGATCCGGTGTATCTCCGCAACTACGCGCTGCTGAACGTCCGCAACGAGCTGTCGAGAATTCCCGGCGCGGGTCAGGTAATCGTGTTCGGAGCTGGTGACTACGCGATGCGCGTCTGGCTCGATCCGAATCGCGTCGCATCATACGGTTTGTCGGCAAGCGATGTCGTGCAGGCGATCCGCGAGCAAAATCTCCAGGTCGCGGCGGGTACCGTCGGGGCGCCGCCGGTTAATGATCCGGTAGCGTATCAGTTGACGGTCGTCGCGCGCGGACGGCTCACCGACGAAAAGGAATTCGGCAACATCATCGTCAAGACGAGTCCTGACGGCGCCGTGACGCGTCTCCGCGATGTCGCGCGCATCGAGCTCGGCCCCGGAACGTACGGCCTGCGCGCGCTACTCGACAACAAGCCGGCAGTCGCGATCGTCGTGTTCCAGGCCCCCGGCTCGAATGCTCTGGCTCTCTCCAGTGACATTCGCGCGAAGATGGCCGACCTGAAGACCCGATTCCCCCAGGGCGTCGAATGGTCTTCCGTGTACGATCCGACGCTGTTCGTGCGCGACTCCATTCGCGAGGTGATCTACACGCTCCTTCTCGCGACGCTGATGGTCGTGATTGTGGTCGTTCTCTTCCTGCAAACGTGGCGCGCTTCGATCATTCCGCTCGTCGCGGTGCCTATCTCCATCGTCGGCACATTCGCGGTCATGCTGGCGACGGGATTCTCGATCAACACGCTGTCGCTGTTCGGACTGGTGCTGGCGATCGGAATCGTCGTCGACGACGCGATCGTGGTCGTGGAAAACGTCGAGCGGCACATCGAGGAGGGACTTTCTCCTCTCGATGCGAGTCACCGCGCGATGGAAGAAGTGAGCGGACCGATCATCGCTATTGCACTCGTGTTGTCTGCGGTATTCATTCCGGTGGCGTTCATCAGCGGTCTCGACGGGCAGTTTTACCGACAGTTCGCACTTACGATCGCCTTCTCGACGCTGATCTCGGCGTTCAACTCGCTGACGCTGTCGCCGGCGCTGGCGGCGCTGCTCCTCAAGCCGCGCGGGGCAGCGGAAGATGCGCCAACGCGCTTCATGCACAAGTGGCTCGGCTGGCTGTTCGATCCATTCAACCGTCTGTTCGGCCGGGCGTCCAATCGTTACGGCACGGTCGTGACTCGAGTGACTCACCGTTCCGGGATTGCGCTGGCTGTATACGCGGTGCTTGTCGTGGTCGGCATCCTTGGCTTCACGAGAGTGCCGAAGGGATTCGTGCCGAGCCAGGACAAGCGATACCTCGTCGCCATCGCGCAGCTGCCTGACGCGGCGTCACTCGATCGCACCGAGGCTGTCATCAGACGGATGACCGATCTGGCGCTCAAGACACCAGGCGTCGAGCACGCCGTCGAGTTCCCCGGGCTCTCGATCACCAGCTTCGGCCCCAAGTCGAACGCGGGCGTGATCTTTTTCGGACTGAAGCCGTTCGAGGAGCGAAAGTCCAAAGACCTGAAGAGCAACGCCATTCTGATGGCGCTCAATCAGAAGTTCTCAACGATTCAGGAAGGCTTCGTCGCCGTCTTTCCTCCACCCGCAGTCAACGGGCTCGGGTCGATCGGCGGTTTCAAGATGATGATCGAAGACAAAGCCGGGCTGGGTGATTCGACGCTGTACGCGAACACTCAGGCGTTGATCGGCCGCGTCTTCCAGACGCCGGGACTCGGCGGCGCGTTCTCTGGCTTCCAGATCAACGTCCCTCAGCTGTTCGCCGACGTCGATCGCGACAAGGTGAAACAGCTTGGGATCCCGCTCAATAACGTCTTCTCGACTCTCCAGATCTATCTCGGCTCTCAATACGTCAACGACTTCAACAAGTTCGGCCGCACCTACCAGGTGATTGCGCAAGCGGACGCGCCTTATCGCGCCAACGCGGACAACATTGCTCAGCTCAAGGTGCGCAACGTCCGCGGTGAGATGGTCCCGCTTGGGTCGGTGCTGACGATGAAGCAATCTTACGGCCCGGATCAGGTCACGCACTATAACGGCTATCCAGCGGCTGACATCAGCGGCAGCGCGGCTCCGGGAACGAGTGCCGGTTCAGCGGTGCAGATAATGGAACGACTCGCCAACGAGACGCTGCCCAACGGCCTGGGCTTCGAGTGGACGGAGCTCACCTATCAGCAAAAGCTGGCTGGCAACACGGCCATCCTTGTCTTTCCACTGTGCATCCTGCTGGTGTTCCTTGTTCTCGCCGCACAGTACGAGAGCTGGTCGTTGCCGCTCGTGATCATGCTGATCGTGCCGATGTCGCTCGTTTCCGCGATCGCCGGTGTGTGGCTGACTCGCGGTGACAACAACGTCTTCACCCAGATCGGGCTGCTCGTGCTCGTCGGACTCGCCTGCAAGAACGCGATTCTTATCGTCGAGTTCGCGCGCGATCTGGAGCGCCAGGGACGCGACCGATTCACGGCTGCCCTCGAGGCGGCCCGAATCAGACTGCGTCCGATTCTCATGACGTCGTTCGCGTTCATCGCCGGGGTTATCCCGCTCATCGTTGCGAGCGGCGCCGGCGCCGAGATGCGTCGCGTGATGGGAATCGCGGTGTTTTCCGGAATGCTCGGCGTGACATTCCTCGGTCTGCTGTTCACGCCGCTCTTCTATGTGCTGGTGCGCGGATACATACACGGCCGCGCCCAGACTCCGGTGCCGATTTCCGGCCAGCCGGTTGAGACTCCTGACGACATCAAACCTCTCCGTCCGTGGCGTCCTTCGCTGGTGGCAGGAGATGAGGGCAGCACCCATGCGTAGGGTATTTATTGGATTGACCGGCGTGCTCGCCGCCTGCGGCACGCCTGCATATCGCGCGTCGGAAGTACCGGTACCGGCGACATATTCGGTCCCCGCCGGAACCACTGTCACTTCCGCCGCGCAGGTGGCGGGGGCACCAGTCTCTGAAAACGTCCACGTGAGTGCCGCCCTGGCGTCGACTCCACTGTGGGACGCCATCGCCGACACGACCCTGATCTCGCTGGTGCGCGAAGCACAGCGCGCGAACATGGACGTCCGCATTGCCGAAGCCCGTTTGACTGGCGCCCGAGCCGTGCACAAGCTGGCGTCGCTCGATCTTCTGCCGACGGTGACGGGAACAGGCACCACCTTCCGCACCCAGCAGTCGATCGTCCAGACACCCGGCGCTCTATCGCAGCTCCCGGCGCAGAATCTCTGGGACGTCGGCTTCGATGCATCGTGGGAGGTCGACATCTTCGGCCGAGTCAATCGAAATGTGAGGGGAGCGAGCGCTCTCGCCGAAGCGACGCAGCATTCACTCGAAGACGTGCAGGTGAGCGTGGCGGCCGAAGTCGGGCGTACATACTTCGACATGCGGGGCGCGCAGCGTCAGCTTGCCGTTGCGCAACGCAACGCCGCGACGCAGCAGAGGACCGTCAAGCTCACCGAAGACAGATTGGCAGCGGGGCGCGGAACCGCGTTCGACACGGAGCGCGCAAAATCGGTTCTTTATCTGACTCTGGCGGCGGTGCCGGCGTTCGAGGCCCAGATCGCTGTCGATCGGAATCACCTCGCGACATTGCTCGGACGTTCTCCGGCGTCATTGCCGGCGGCGCTGCTTGATACAGGCCCGCTGCCGCGACTCCCGGACACTCTCTATGTCGGCTCTCCGGAACAGCTCGTTCACGGGCGGCCCGATGTGCTCAGCGCCGAGCGGCAACTCGCCGCCCGTTCGCTGTTCGCGGGAGCAGCGCGGGCCGAGTATCTGCCAAAGGTGACGCTTGGTGCCCGTGCCGGCTGGGTCGCGTCGACCAGTGATGCGCTGTTCAGGAATGACAATTCGCGCCTGTTGGTCGGCCCAGTGGTAAGTTTCCCGTTTCTCGACATCGGGCGCGTGAGGCAGCGCGTTGGGGTTGCCGACGCGGGGCAGGAAGAGGCACAGGCGAGCTATAACTCGACGGTGCTTCGCGCTCTTGAGGAAAGCCAGGCCTCGTTGGCCACCTACGATCGCGCCCACGCTCGGCTGGCAATCCTGGAGAGCGCAGTGACCTCGAGCGCCCGGGCGGCGGATCTCGCGTCGCAGCGGTTCGAGGCGGGGTTGACTGATTTTCTGCAGGTGCTGGACGCCGAGCGTACACGACTCGACGCGGAGAATCAGCTGGTGGTGGGACGCACGGTGGCAGCGATCTCGCTGGTCGCAGTCTACAAGGCACTGGGCGGTAGCTGGCCGATCAAATAGATCGCGTCGTCAAAACAATCGGGATCACAGTAACCAAGAGGCGCACGGTGCTGAACTGGTACGCGGTTCTGAAGTACATCCACCTTGTTTCGGTGGTGATCTGGATCGGCGGGCTCTTGGGTCTCGTCATCGCAACCTGGAAAGTCGCCAGAGAAAAAGATCGGGTGCTGCTGGCGACACTACTGAAGCAGACCAACGCGTACGCTCAGGGAGTCGCCGGACCTGCGGCAGGGTTCGTCCTCCTAACCGGTCTGACGATGGTTTGGCTCGGGCACATCGGGTTCGGGACGTTCTGGGTGTGGTTTGGCTATGGTGGCGTGCTCGTCCAGGCACTGGTGGGCGGATTCCTGATCAGAACGCGGTCTATCAAGCTGCTGGAGCTGGCGTCGTCGCCGTCTGGAGATGATGTCGCGCTCGCCGCCGCCTCACGCCGCCTTCGGAATGCTCAGCTGATCTACTTCCTACTCTTCGCTATCGTCACCGCCGGAATGGTGATCAAGCCGACGCCCTAGCTGTATCGGGGTATGGTGGGTGCCGCGAGATTGCACTCGCGGCAGCCATCTACGCCCCGATAGATTGGCTGGAGCGTCATGCCGGCAACTCCGTTCCACTTCGGCCCAGGCCTCCTCGTCAAGGCAGCTGCTCCGCGGCAATTTTCGGTCGCGGCGTATTCCGTGGCGCAGATTGTCATCGATATCGAGTCGGGATATCACCTGCTGCGCGGCGACTATCCCGTGCACCGGCAGGCACACACCTTCCTGTTGGGGGGCCTGATCGGCCTGTTGTGTGGATTGATCGTTTCGCGGGTCGGCGTGCGGCTGTTGCGGCCGCGAGACGCGATCCCGGAGGCGCTCGCCGCGGAGTTTCGAATGCCGATCGCGGCCATGAGCGGCATTTTCGGTGGAGTATTTCACTCCGTGCTGGACGGCGTCATGCATCCGGACATGCGGCCTTTCCGCCCGTTTAGCGACGCGAATCCATTATATGGGCTGGTGAGCGTTCGGGTTGTCTATCTCTTCTGTATCGTCACCGGTCTCATCGGAGCAGCGCTCCTATTGGCATGGGAACGACGAGCGAGACGATTCTAGCCCGCGGACGAGTGAAAGAGACCGCCAAAGAGCCGACGAGCCTCCTTGACGACTTCCTCGACCAGCATAACTCCAACGTTTTCGCGCGCGCCTTCTCGTTCGGAACCAATCAGCTTCCGGCGACGGCCGAGAAGGAGTCGCAGCTGGCGGATCGAGTGCTGCTCGTCGACGACATCGGATTGATTTTCCAGTTGCGGGAGCGAGAGCACAAAGTGACTGCGAAGTCAGGAGATCTGGAGAAGTGGGTCAGCGGACAGGTGGTGCGAAAAGGCGTCAGACGCGTGCAGGCCACGCGCGAGCTTCTCGCCAGCTACGCCTCCCTCTCGGTCGTGAATCATTTCGGCCACCGGATTACTGTAACGCCGTCGAAGCCGGACGCGCTCGTCGGCATCGTCATTTATCGCGTCCCGCCAAAATCGCGGCCGTTTCGTGCCGCACGATTCAAGCAGTACCGTCACGGTGGCTTCGTCCACATTCTGCGCGACAGCGAATACTTCGAGATCTGCCAACATTTCGTCACTCCCGCCGAGATGGTCGACTACTTCAGATTTCGACGGGATATTCTCCTCAGCTGGGATCCGCCGTCTACGGCGGTGAGTGAAGCGGCGCTGATCGGCCAGTATCTGCTCGAGGATTTCTCGTCGCCGCCGAGCTCGAGTCTGGAACGGGCGGCCCGATCGCGAGGAGGCCCAGCCTCGTCCGAATTCTCCTTCGTGTTGGACAGTCTCGGTGCGGAGCTCTCTTTGCCCGACGAAGAAGATGAGGACGAAGAGGACGATTCGCATGAGGACGAGAATGGCACTCATCACATGATCACCAGCCATCGCTACGAGATACTCACCGAGCTCGCGCTCCTCGGGCGGTACGAGCTGCGAGCGCTCAAGCTTCAGGTTCGAACCGCGCTGGAAGCCGTGAGAGCGAACAGGTTCGAGCAGCCGCTCCGCATTGCATCGGCACGGAGGCAATGCGGGTTCCTCATTGTGCCGCTGATGCGCGAATTCCTGGAACGCTCGCTGGAGGCACTCGACAGCCTGGCAATGGCATCGAAGCACGAGCTCGACCTGAAAAGGCAGATCGGCATCGGGATGTGGCAAACCAGTGAGTTCGTCGACATCGAGTGGGTCTTTCTGGAAGGAGAGAATCGTCCCAATCCAGCATTGGACCAGCGCCTCGTTCGGAGCTATCCGTTCCGCCGGGCGAGCGAGCGCAGATTGCCGCCGATTTTCACCTGATGCCGCTGTCAATCATTCGCTGGCTGCCGCTGATGGCGGTTGCCCTCCATCTGATCGAGGAGTTCGTGTGGCCCGGCGGGTTCGCCGAGTGGTTTCGCTGGTATTGGTCCGAAAGTGCCTCGAGCGTTACCGGCCGTTTTCTATTTCGAATCAACGCTTTGTTCGTGGCGATGGCGGTGGTGGCCGGCCTGCTTGGGTTCTCCAGATATGGGGTCGCGATGTGGCTGTTGGTGGCATCGATCGCGGCGACGAACGGACTGTTCCATCTGTGGGCGGTCGCGCGCACCAGCAGATATTCGCCAGGGGTGGTCACAGGATGTCTCGTTTACATCCCGCTGGCAGTTTTCGGCTTCCGCTATTTCTGGCAGCGCGGGTGGGCGACAATCGACGTAGTTGTGCAGGCCGCGTTGATTGGTCCTGCATACCTCCTGTTCTCGGCATGGAATCACCGCCGGCGGGCTCGGGCGATGGCAATCCGAACACCGAAAGTCCCGGACTGAACGGAAATGCCAGACGCACACTCGCTACTCCTTTTCCTCGCCGCCGGACTGGCGCTCAACTTCACGCCGGGCCCCGACATGCTTTACGTGGCGGCCCGAGGCGCGAGCGAGGGACGCTCCGCTGGGGTCGTCTCTGCGCTGGGAATCGGCGCCGGCACCCTGGTGCACATCACACTGGTCGCGTTAGGTCTGGCGGCGTTGCTTGCCGCGGTTCCGGTCGCCTATACCGTCGTTCGGATCGCCGGGGCCGTCTATCTCGTCTACCTCGGCGTCAAAGCGTTGCGCGCGCACACAACGCTGGCGCTACAATCGCTTCCACCAGCTTCCCTGATGACGATTTTCAGGCAGGGCGTCATCACCAACATCCTCAATCCAAAAGTCGCGCTCTTTTTTCTGGCATTCCTTCCGCAGTTCGTCGATCCCGCGCGGGGAAACCCAGCTCTTCAGGTGGTGGCCCTGGGGCTGCTGTTCGACACCACCGGAACGCTCGTCAACCTCGGCGTGGCGATCGGATCGAGCCGTGCGGCGGCCCGTCTCAGAACGGGGAGCCGCGCTGCCGAGACACTGCAGAAGCTCACAGGCATTCTGTTTATTGGTTTAGGATTAAGATTGGCATTTGCATCGAGACGATGAGGAACAAACCATAGACGCAACTGGTTCAATACATACCCCGCGCACACGAGCATGAACGATGAAACGCCTCCTCAACTACGCAGCCATCATGATCATCCCCGTAGCAATCCTGTTCCTCGCGGCCAGACTGACTGGTGGCGTTTCGCACGCCACCGCGAACGTGGTCGCTCTACCCAGTACAGGGACCGAGCTGGCGCCTTTTGTCGCTGAGGACACGGCGGTATTCGCCGGCGGTTGTTTCTGGGGCGTGGAAGCCGTATTCGATCATGTGAAGGGCGTGAGGCGCGCCATCTCAGGTTACGCCGGTGGTCAGATCCAGAACCCTTCGTACGAGCAGGTCAGCACAGGCGATACGGGGTATGCGGAATCGGTCGAAGTGATCTACGATCCGTCCGTGGTCTCGTACGGCAAGCTGTTGCAGATCTTCTTCTCCGTCGCGCACGATCCCACGCAGCTCAATCGGCAGGGTCCGGATCATGGAACCCAATACCGCTCAGCGATCTTCTATCGGAATCCCCGGCAGCAGGAAGTTGCAGAGAGCTACATCAAGCAGCTGACGACCGCGAAGACGTTCTCACAGCCGATCGTCACTCAAGTGGCCAAGCTGCCGGCGTTTTACGCCGCTGAGGAATACCACCAGAATTATCTGGAGCAGCACCCGAATCAGGCGTACATCGTCATCAACGACAAGCCGAAACTGGCGGCGCTGAAGAAGCAGTTTCCCGATATCTACTTCGAGTAATTCCAGGCCGCGCTTACGGAGTTTCGTCGAAACTTCAGCCGTTTGCGGTTCGTAGGGCGAGAAGGTCACTCGTCCGGAGCAACAGTGAAGATCAGTTACCCCGCCAGATTGCTGGCGACTCTCTCAATCGCGTCTCTCGCCGCCGCGCCCCTGCTCGCGCAGGAGACGGGCGACATGCACGTCACCGTTCACGTCCCCGACTCGGTGGCGCACGTGGTCGACAGAGAATCGCCGGATCGTGCGCGATTCACTATCGTGAGCCGCGATGGGCTGGCCGCACTTCTTCTAATGGACACCACGATCGTCGCCCAAATGACCGATCGCGGTTTGACGCGAATGAATTCGCGGGAGTCTACCGATACCATTAAGAGCGCCGCGACAAAGTTGTTTGCGCGAATGGCACTTGGGGCGCTGATGCCATTGTTCGACCACGGCATTGCCTACCATCTGCGCGATCTGGCCGACGCGAAATACTCGGATGGGCGTCTGCTTTTGCTGCGCGCCAACGGCGACGAGGTGTTCCGCGACGTGGAGGTCGGCAAAGGGCCGTTGATGGAGAGCTTCCGGCCGGAAGATGCAATCGCCTTTGCCACCCAGGCGCGCGCGGCGAGGGCTCGGCTCGGGCGGTAACACTGGCGCATGCGATAGCTGGTTCAGCGTAGCTTTATCGCATGGAAATCCAGCTGCTGGCAGTGCCCTACGACTCGGGCAATCGAGGCGTTCGAATGGGAGCCGGCCCCGAAGCGCTGATCGCGGCCGGACTGCCGCAGGCTCTTCGCGACGCCGGGCACAGTGTGCACGTAAAGATGGCCGAGCTGCCGCCGGACTCGTGGAGCGCCGAGATCCAGACGGGCTTCGAGTTGATGCGCATGCTTGCTGGTGCCGTTCGCGAGGCCCGCGACGCGAACCGCCTGCCGGTCGTTCTGGCTGGCAACTGCAACACGGCAATTGGGACTTTGGCCGGACTGGGCACCGATTCAACGGGAGTCGTCTGGTTCGATGCGCACGCTGATTTCAATACCCCCGAGACGACCACCAGCGGATTTCTGGACGGTACCGCAGTCGCCATTCTGACCGGCCGGTGCTGGACTCAGCTCGCCGCTACGGTGCCCGGCTTCCAGCCCGTTGCGGACGAGCGGGTCTGCCTGGTTGGAACCAGAGATATCGATTCACTGGAAGGCGGACTGCTGGAGGAATCCAGCGTCCAGGTCGTCTCGCCCCGCCAGCTCCGATCGACACTTCGTCAGACTTTGAGCTCGATCAACGAACATGTGGAAGGAGCGTACGTCCATCTGGATCTGGACGTGCTCGACTCCGGCGTAGCCGCGGCCAACAAATTCGCTGTCTCCGGTGGCTTGACTCTGGACGACATGGACTACGCGCTGTCGCAAATCGCCCAGACTCTTCGTATCACGGGGCTGGCGCTTACGGCTTACGATCCGGCGGCAGATCTGGACGGCGCCGCGGCCGCCGCGGCGATCCGCCTCGTGTGCGCCGCTGCAACTTTAGCCGGGCAGTCGTAGATTCTGGACGGTCTACCCGCCGCGCTACCGACAATCTCTGGAGGAATCGCAATGCATGACTTCCCCGCGATCAACTACCTCGCCGTACTGGTGGCAGCGATCGTGATCTTCGTGCTCGGGGGTTTATGGTATTCCCCGGTATTGTTCGCCAAGCGCTGGATCGCGCTTCAGAACAGAACCGAAGAGCAAATGAGAGCGCAGGCAGCGGCTGCCAACATGCCGCTGATGTACCTCGCAGCATTCGTCTGTGCGTTCCTTCAGGCCTTGGTGATGTCCGCGGTGATCGGGCACATTGGCGCCGGCAATCCAGTTGGCGTCCACCACGGCGCCATTATCGGCGCGTCCCTCTGGCTCGGCTTTGCCGCGACGACGAGCTACGCGACCGCGCTGTTCTCCGGAAAACCGAAACAGCTTTGGCTCATCGATTCGATGTACAACCTGGTGTCGTTCGTTCTCGCGGGAATCATTCTGGCAGTATGGAGGTAGGACGAGTTTGCCCACAGGAGGGTGTTGATGCTCAAATCGTACGGGTACAAGCCGGCCGTCATGCTGGCCGCGGCAATGCTTTGCGGAGTATCGGTAGCGTCTGGCCAGGCCGCGAAGGCCAAAGGGAAAGTGAACGTCCCCAAGGCGAGCTTCAAAGTGAGCGCGCCCGATCTTGAATCGAAGGGCCGCATCACCGCTGCCCACGTCTACAATTCGTTTGGGTGCACGGGTCAGAACGTTTCACCGGCGCTCAACTGGTCCAACGCGCCGGCCGGCACCAAGTCGTTCGCGGTGACTGCCTACGATCCGGATGCGCCGACCGGCAGCGGCTGGTGGCACTGGGTGATGTACAACATTCCGGCAACGGCTACGGGTCTCGCCGCGGGCGCGGGAAACGGGCGCAACGCGCCGAGTGGAAGCCAGCAGGGGATGACGGACTTCGGAACCAAGGGATACGGGGGACCGTGCCCGCCTGCGGGAGACAAGCCCCACCACTATCACTTCAAGGTTTTCGCTCTCAAGACGGACAAGCTCGACGTTCCCGGCAATGCAACGTCGGCGATGATCGGCTTCAACCTGAACGCGAACAAACTCGCGACGGCGACTGTTACTGGGCTCTACGGCCGGTAGTTGAGTCCGCGACCGGCCTGAGGATGTCCCTGGAGTTGACGAAAAAGTTTTCGTCGACCCGGAAATCTTCAGGCCGATTCAGTTTGACAGCGGTAGACTTCCAGGACCCGGTCGGCCGAATCCAGGCAAGCCTGTCGGTCGACGTCGTCACTTTTACCGGCATCGCGAATCCCGGGACGACGTTGCTCCACCGATAAGAAAGCTTCTGCCCCTCGAGCTTGTACTCGAGCGTCGGGATGTTCGCCGTGCGAAGATACTCGTCGAAGACCTTGCCCAGGCTCAACCCCGATTGCCGGCTGATGTAATCCTCGACTTGCTTTCCCGTCACCGTCTGGTGCCAGAAAGTCTTGTTGAGCCCGCGAAGGATTCCGCGCCACCGCGCATCGTCGTCGACGAGCTGGCGAATGGTGTGCAGCATGTTGCCGCCCTTGTCGTACATGTCGCCGGAGCCTTCGGCGTTCACACCGTAGGCGGCGACGATGGGCTTGTCGTTCCGAACCAGCTTGCGCTGGCCAATGGTGTACTCGGCGCCTGCTTTCTTTCCCTGCTGGCACTCGGTGAAGAGGCCCTCGGCGTAGGTGGCGAAGCTCTCGTGAATCCACATGTCCGCCTGGTCCTTCATCGTGATGTTGTTGCCCCACCATTCGTGGGCGCTCTCATGAACGATGATGAAATCCCACAGCAGCCCATGACCAGTCGCTGAGCGATCGCGACCGAGGTAGCCGTTCTGGTAGTGATTACCGTAGGCGACTGCGCTCTGGTGCTCCATGCCGAGATGCGGCGTCTCGACGAGCTTGTAGCCGTCCTCGTACCATGGGTACGGGCCGAACCATGTCTCGAAGCATTGCAGCATCGGTTTCACCTGCTGGAACTGCTTCTTCGCCGCGTCGAGATGGTAGTCGACCGGATAAAAATCGAGAGTGAGATTTCCTTTCTCACCCTGATAGGTGTCGCTGAAGTGCGCGTAGCGGCCGGCGTTTACCGCAACGTCGTAGTTGTTGATGGGATTCGCCACGAACCACTCGTAGGTGGTGCTGCCGTCCGCGTTTGGCGTGGTGCCGCGGAGCCGGCCGTTCGAAACATTGAATAGCGAATCGGGAACCGTAATCGCGATGCGCTGGCTATCCGGCTCGTCCGAAAGCAAATCCTTGTTCGGCCACCAGACGCTGGCGCC
>DASYIM010000116.1:0-3177 GCA_035997625.1 Gemmatimonadaceae bacterium | reverse complement strand
CCCCACGCAACTGACGCGTCGTGCTCGAAGATCAACAGCCACTTCTCGTCCAGCGCCTGCTTGAGGATTCGACGCTTCGTCTCCAGCGTGACGAGCGGCTCGACGTCGTAGCCCATGATCCACGGCAAGGGCAGATGCGCGTGGGTCGGGACAAGGTCCCCAAGGTAGAACGCGCGCTCGCCGGCTGACTCGATGAGAATGCTCTGGTGGAACGGCGTGTGCCCCGGCGTCGGGATTACGCGTACCCCTTTGACAATCTCTTTCTCGCGCGAGACGAATTCGATCTTGTTGGCGGCTTCGATCGGCGTGTAGTTGCGATCGAAGTAGCTGGCCCCCGTTCGCTCGTTGGGGTGCGTCGCGTATTCGTACTCGCCCCGCTTGATGACGTAGGTCGCGTTGGGAAAACTGATTTCGACCGATCCGTTCGGTCCGAGGCGGGTGTTGCCGCCGGCGTGATCGAAGTGGAGGTGGGTGTTGATGACGAGGACGATGTCCGACGGTCTCGCCCCGACCTGGGCCAGTCCATCCTCCAGCATTGTCAAACGATTTCCGCCCTCATTCTCGATGCCGTAGATGTCCTTGAACTTCTCATCTTCCTTGTTGCCGGCGCCCGTGTCGACGAGGATCAATCCCGAAGGATGCTCGATCAGCAGACACCGCATGCCGAGCTGGATGCGGTTCCGGTCGTCCGCGGGTATGCGCTTTTGCCAGAGCGGCTTGGGAACCACGCCGAACATGGCCCCGCCATCGAGCTTCTGGCCGCCGGCCTGGATCGCGTGGATGGAAAGGGCGCCGACCTGAAGTCGCTCGACCAGCGGGGTCGGCGCCGTCACGCCGTGGTGTCGCGCGTAACGGGCATCGGCAACCCCGAGTGCCGGCGCTTCTTTCGCCGTCCAGCGGGCGTGCGGAGAAGCGTCTGCAGGTCGCCCCACGTCTCGCACCCGCGATCGGACAGGTCCGAGAGCATCCGAATCAGACACTTCGCGGTCGCCAGCGCGTCCCCGCCCGCGCGGTGACGATTCTGGATTTCCACACCATAGTATCGCGCGACGTAGTCGAGCGATCGCCGCGGGAGCTGCGGCACCACCTTGCGCGCCATTTTCACGGTGCACAACCGGCGTCCGCGCAGCTGATGTCCCGTCGACCGGGAGACCTCGTTGCAGATGAAGCGCCAGTCGAAGGTGGCGTTGTGGGCGACGAACACGTTACCCTCGAGAACGCGCATCACATCAGGAACGATGCGCTCGAAGGTCGGCGCGTTCCTCACCATGTCCCAGGTGATGTTGGTGAGCCTGGTGACGAATGGCGGGATGGGCCGCTGCGGATTGACCAGCGTCTCGAACACTTCGGCGATTTCGCCATCTCGCACGACCACCGCGGCAATCTCGGTGATCCGGTCGTGCAGCATCGACTGGCCACCGGTCGTCTCGGTGTCGACCACGACGTAGGAAAGGCGATGCAGCGCATCCGAGTGCGCATCTGATTTGCGCGACGACGGACGCGCGTCGTAGGCGTCCGTCGGCTTGTCGACGAGCATCCAGCGTCCGTCGGCGGTGCGAGAAAACTGCGGCCGTCCGTCGAACATCGCGTGTGCCATGTGCTCGGCGACGATGCGCGGAGCCCCGGGCAGGCTGCAGATGTGACCGATGAGATCGACCACGTCCGCCGGACCTGCCGAAAGAAATTGTTGCGCGCGTGTTGTGAGGAGAGTGTCTTCCCGCTCGGAGTAAACTCCGCGGTTCAGCTCCACGGATCGTCTCGCGTAATTGGACACGTCATGCAATGCGGACCACCGCCACCACGCACCAGCTCGCCACCCTCGAAAGTGATCACGGCTCTCTGGTGGTTCCCGATTTCGGCTTTGTTGGACAGGAAGTCCGATGCGGCAATCATCTTGAAGCCGGCCTTCTCCAGTTCTTTCAACGTCGTCTCGTTTCTCGCGTACGAAGTGATTACACCTGGACGCAGTGCCGTAAAATTGCAGCCCGACGCCCATTGCTCCCGGTCCTGCGCGATTCTGCGCGAGCCGCCACAGAGCAAGGGCTCCATTGGCAAACCGCACTGCTTCAGCGCCGCGAACAGATCAGCCTGCTCCTTCATATGACTGTCGCCTTTGCGCCAATGAAGTATCGGCAGACGATACGGTCCGATAAAGTGGGGCGGATAAATAACGCACAGATCACGATCGACCTGGGTGAAGATCATATCGAGATGGATCGCCGTTGTTTCCTGCGGCATCACGACGACGATGAGGTTTGTCACCCCGGTCTGCTCGAAGACGAGCGTGGCGAGCCCGTCGATACCGGCTGGGCTTGACCGCTCGCTGAAGCCGATCAGCAGAAGGTCTTCGCGCAGCGGATGAACATCGCCTCCCTCCAGAGTGTGGTTGCTGCGGCGCTCAGCAGAGCCGTCGTAAAGGATCCCCTTGTTCGCCAGCTTCGGATGGAACGTGAAGAGGGCTTTCATGATCAGCTCCTCCGTCCATCGCGCATGAAATCGCATCGAGCCAATCATCATGTTCTGATTGATCGCCATGGCTGAATCGCGGGTAAAGAAGAGATTGGGGAGCGGTGGCAAAGAGTAGCTGTATTCGTTGAGGGTACGGGAAAGCGGGCCCGGCTCTTCTTCCTTTCCCTCGATGAGAAGGTTGACGACCGCTTCCGGCGGGAGCGCGCGCAGCTCTGCGGCGAGAGGCTCCGACGGAACGACATCGAGCGTCTCGCGGATGATGAGCTCGCGAACCGCGGAATCCTCGAGCACCTCGGTCAGCAGGTCGCGCACGGTGAGCACCTCGCAGAAGCGCTCGAGCACCTGGACGAAGCGCCGGTGCTCCCGCTTGGCGAGATCGGCATCGACTATGTCGTCGTAGAGAAAATCCGCCCTGGTACTGGGAGTAACCGCGAGGAGCTCGTTGCCGGGGCTATGGACGAGGACGGTGCGCAGCGCGCCGATTTCGGAGGTTACGTGGACTGGCATCAGGAGAAGATACCGCGAGGGTTACACTAATCGAAGGAGGTTTTGGCATCGCTGGTTTCTTGCCCGTTCCCCGCCGTCGCGATTAGTTTGTGAATTACTTCACAAGCCTAGTTTGAAGCGGATCGCGGAATCGACGGTAAGACGGCTCTCCCTTTATTTGAGCTTCCTCGAGGGGATCGAGCGCCAGGGTCTGAAGACCAT
>DASYIM010000115.1:0-6052 GCA_035997625.1 Gemmatimonadaceae bacterium | reverse complement strand
GTGTCGACCGCGTTGACGGCCGCTGTTCTTTACCAGTACGGCACAGGTCCTGTTCGCGGATTCGCCGTCACTCTGCTGGCCGGTATCGCCGCGTCAATGGTGACGGCGATCTTCGTGGTTCGCACCTTCTACATGATCTGGCTGAATCGCTCGCGCGAAGCCCAGACAACACTGAGCATCTGATGCTTCGAATTCTCCACGACACCAACTACGACTTCATCCGCTGGTGGAAGGTGATGGCGGCAATCACCATCGCCTTCATCCTGCTCGGCTTTGCATCACTCGCCATCAAGGCGCCGAACTACAGTATCGAGTTCACCGGCGGGACGCTGATGCAGCTCGAGTTCACGCAGCCGCCCGACGTTGCTCAAATAAGATCGACGCTGGATGAGGCCGGTATCCGCGGCGCCGAGATCCAGCAGTTCGGTACCAACAGAGAGTTCACGGTCCGCGTGCAGAATGCCGCCGCGGTAGCGTCGCAGTCGAAGGGAGCGGAGAACATTGCCGTCACCATCGAGAGTGTGTTGAAAAAGAAATTCGGCGAGAGCAACGTGACGGTCAAGCGCACGGAGGCCGTCAGCGCGCGCGTCGGGGAGGAATTCAAGCGCGGTGCAATCATCGCCATTCTCCTGTCGTTCCTCATCACGCTGGTCTATCTGTCCATCCGCTTCGAGTGGCGCTTTGCCGCGGCAGCCGTCATCGCGACGAGCCACGACGTGTTCACGACGATTGCCTTTCTCAAGCTGATGCACCTGGAGATCTCGCTCACCGTCGTCGCCGGACTCCTCACCGTCCTTGGCTACTCGCTCAATGACACGATCATCATCTTCGATCGCGTGCGCGAGAATCTCCGCAAGGGCCGAAAGGAAACCCTTTACGAGACGCTCAACCGGTCCATCAACGAGACTTTGCCTCGTTCCGTGCTGACCCACGCCACTACTTTCGCTGCCACGCTCGCGCTACTCCTCTTCGCCGGTGAAGTAATCAGGCCGTTCGCCTGGGTAATGGCGTTCGGTATCGTCACGGGTACGTTCAGCTCGATTTACGTCGCTGCGCCGGTACTCCTCTGGATCGAACGCAAATGGCCTCGCAAAACGGGCGTACGCCAAACTTCGTCGACAGCCACGCCCACCTCGCAGACGAGGCGTTCGCCGGCGACCGCGACGCGGTAATTGCGCGCGCCCGCGATGCGGGCGCGATCGCAATAGTCTGCATTGGGGAATCGCTGGCGAGGGCGGCTGTCGCTGCGCAATGCGCGGCGGAAAACCCGGGGTTCGTGTTCGCCACTGCGGGAATCCACCCGCATGACGCCGCCGGATTCGATGCCGCGCGCGACGTCCCGCGGCTCCGGGAGCTGCTGAGAGGCTCGGCGGTAGCGGTCGGTGAGTGCGGCCTAGACTATCACTACGACAACTCGCCCCGGGAAACCCAGCGAGCGGTGTTTTCGGCGCAGATCGCTCTGGCCGCGGAAACCGGCAAGGCCGTCATTGTCCACACTCGCGATGCCGAGGACGACACGAAATCAATGATTCGCCAGGCGCGCACCGCCGGCGTAAGCGGCGTGCTCCACTGCTACACCGGGTCGCACTCCCTTGCCGAGCTCGCCATCGACAGCGCCTGGTACGTCTCGTTCAGCGGCATTATCACGTTCAAGAAATGGACGGACGACGATCTTCTCCGACTTGTGCCGGAGAATCGGTTACTCGTCGAATCGGATTCACCTTACCTCGCGCCGGTGCCTTTCCGCGGCAGGAGAAACGAGCCGGCGTGGGTCGCCCATACAGTCGAGAAGCTCGCTCGCGCGCGAGGTACCAGTGTGGAACAGCTCGGCACCGTGACGGCGGCCAACGCGAGGCGCCTGTTTGGTCTGGCCTTGGAAGGAGCTTAGTGTGTAACATTCGCGGTCTCCACGCCCATGTGAGTCGCAGCGCACCCGAATGGAGCAATGAATGCCACTGAAGAGAATCAACACCGACAAAGCGCCGTCAGCGATCGGTCCATATTCGCAGGGAATCGTCACCAGCGGTTTCATTTTCACGGCGGGCCAGATTCCGCTCGATCCACACGGCAAGATCGTGGAGGGCGGCATCGTCGAGCAGACCAACCGCGTCATGGAGAATCTTCAGGAAGTTCTGCGCGCCGCCGGCGCAACCTGGAACGATGTCGTCAAGACGACCGTCTACCTGCACGACCTTTCTCATTTCCCAACCGTGAACGAGGTCTACGGCAAATGGCTGGGCGATGCGCGTCCAGCGCGTTCCACCGTACAGGTGACGGCGCTCCCGCGGGGAGCCATGGTGGAGATCGATGCCATCGCCGTCGTTTCCAAGTAGCGAAGCGGGTTTAGAGTGAAAACGAGCAAGACGCGCGAGGAGCTGTTCCGGCTCACTGCCTTCGCGCGTTGTGCCGGTTGAGCGTCGAAAATGGGTCCGGGTGACCTATCCCGCGCGCTGGCCGCGCTCCCTGTAAAATCTGATTCGCGTCTGCTCGTCGGCAGAGAGACCTTCGACGACGCCGGAGTCTTTCGCATCTCCGATGATTTCGCCCTCGTGCAGACGGTCGATTTTTTCGCGCCCATCGTCGACGATCCGTTCGACTTCGGCCAGGTCGCCGCCGCGAATGCGCTCTCTGACGTGTACGCGATGGGTGGTCAGCCGCTCACTGCACTCAATATCGTCGCGTTTCCGACCAGTGACCTCCCGCTCGAGGTGCTCGGCGAAATTCTGGCTGGCGGCCAGGAAAAGGTCCACGAGGCCGGAGCGTTGGTGGTCGGCGGGCACACCGTCATAGACACCGAGCTCAAGTACGGACTCTCCGTGACGGGAAGAGCGCACCCAGACTTTCTCCTCACCAACGCCGGCGCCAAGGCTGGCGACCGGATCATCCTCACCAAGCCCATCGGCAATGGAATTCTTGCCACGGCCGCCAAGAAAGGCCAGCTCGCGCCGGAAAACGAGCGGACGATGCTCGACACCATGAAATCACTGAACGGCGTCGCCAGCAGGGCCGCTCTTGCCGTCGGATCCCGCTGCGCCACCGACATCACCGGGTTTGGATTGTTGGGTCATCTCTCGCACATCGCCCGGGCGAGCGGGGTCACCATCCGTCTGGATTTGGCATCCGTTCCGATTCTGCCCGGCGTCAGGGAGTCGATTCGCGCGGGGTTTGGCACCGACGGTGCCAAGAGAAACGCCGAATATCTGCAAGATCTCGTGCGCTGGCGCGTCGGTAGCGATGAGGATCGAGCACTTTTCCATGATCCTCAGACTTCTGGGGGCCTGGCAGTCTGCGTAAAGAGCAGTGAGTCCGCCAACTATCTTTCGCGGGTAGCGGGATCAGTAGTCATCGGCGAGGTCATCGACCGGGGAGAAGTTGCGATCGAAGTCCAATGACAATAGTGGGGGTGGATGGAGCCTGGTGGCTTCCGTGATCTTCAAAATCACTGTGACCTTACATCGTAAGGTCGGGTGGGTTCGATTCCCACACTCTCCCGCCATCGCGCTGCTGCTCGGCCTCTTTCTTTTCCCGCTTACCATTTCGCGACAGGCCATTTCGCAGCAGCGCGACAGCGCCCGCGCCGGCATCGCGCCGCCTCAGGGTCAAACGCTGCCAACCTCCGCGCCCGACACGACCCACAAGCCTCCGATGACGCCGCGCCGGGCGTTTTTGACGTCGCTCCTTTTGCCGGGATACGCGCAGACAGTGTTTGGACGGGACAAGGCGGCAGCAATCTTCGCCGTCGTCGAAATCGGATCGATTGGAATGGCTCGAAAGGCAGCGCAGGACCTCGCTGAGGCAAAGGGTTTGCCTAGAGATAGCGTTGTGGCTACCTACAAGATTGATCCGGTCACCGGCGTGGCTGTCATCGATCCCAAGACCGGACTCCCGATTCCTGAGACCTACACCGCCAGCCGGTTTACCGATGACCGGATCAACGCCCGCCGGACGCACTATGAGGATTGGATCGCGCTCATCGTATTCAATCACCTCTTTTCCGGCGCCGACGCCTACGTTGCGGCCAATCTCTGGGATTTCAAGACGAACATTGGAGTTGTGGCCACGCCGAGCGGTGCCGGTATTTACGCATCAGTTCGATTGCGGTGAGTAACTCCGCGCCCATCGGCGTGTTCGACTCGGGCATCGGCGGGCTGACCGTTGTGCGGGAGATGATCAGCCAGCTGCCCAACGAGAGTATCATCTACTTCGGTGACACGGCCCGCGTACCATATGGTCCAAAGAGTCCCGATACCGTTTTGCGCTACAGCCGCGAGATCACATCGTACTTGAAGGACGAGGGCGTGAAGGCACTGGTTGTTGCCTGCAACACCGCCACGGCTCATGCGCTTCCCGCCCTGCGACGCGAGTTTGATTTTCCCATTATCGGGGTGATCCAGCCGGGCGCCCGCGCGGCGGCGTCCGCGACGAGAACCAAGCGCGTCGGAGTCATCGGAACAGCGGGCACCATCAAATCACGCGCGTACGAGAAGGAAATCCTGAAACTACTGCCCGATGTCTCGCTCACCGTTCAGGCGTGCGCGCTGTTTGTGCCGCTGGTCGAGGAAGGTTGGGTTGACAGCGAGCCGACGCGGGCGATCGCGCGGAACTATCTTGCACCGTTTGTCACCGCCGAGGTCGATACACTCGTCCTTGGCTGCACACACTACCCGCTGATGAAGACGGTGATCGGGAACGTCGTGGGCAGGGAAGTGCGCTTGATCGACAGCGCCCACGAGACGGCGCGCGAAGCGGCGGAGGTTCTCCGGATAAACTCGCTCGAGAACAAGACCGCCAACGATGCCCGCTACCGGTTCATCGCCTCCGACGCTCCGGACACCTTTCTCAGCCTGGGCCAGCGTTTTCTTGGATCAGCGATTGATAGAGTTGAGACACGCACCCTGGGCTGATCCATCCGCCTCTCGCAGTTCGATTGCCTCGTCGGTCAGCCTGAGAAATGTGGGCGCGTCCAGCCAGGAGCCTGCATTGGCGAATACGCCGCCACCTTCCATCCGCTCCAGCGCCGGGACGTGCGAGTGGCCATACACCAGCAAGTCGAGATCGCGTTCCTTCGCGAGCTGCCCCTGAGCGTAGCTCCGCAATCCGCGACCCTCGTCTCGTGCACGATAGGTCCTGCTCGCATTCGAGCTGCCGTGAGCAACCTTGCTCGCCAGGTCTGGATGGATCATGCGGAATGCCTTGATCGCCAGCGGATGACGCATGACCGGCCGAATCATCCGGTATCCTCTGTCTTCCCGGTCGCGCAGGCCATCGCCGTGCTCGATGCGCACCTTCCAGCCGGCAAGGGTTCCGGTCCAGGGTCCGACGATGTACTCGACGCCGACGTCTTCGCGCAGAATCTCTCCGCCCCAGCAGTCGTGGTTGCCGGCAACCCAAAGGATCTCGACTCCGGAATCCTTGAGCTCGGCCAACGCCGCGAGCGCGCGAAAGCTCCGGCGCGGAATTACGGTCTTCCACTCGAACCAGAAGTCGAAGAGATCACCGTTGATTATCAGCGAGCCGGCATCGCCGCCGAGTCCGCGCAAGAACGAAACGAAGGAGCGCTCGATCTGCGGGCTGGCGACACCGAGATGCGCGTCCGAAACGATGTAGCAGGGCGCTTTCAGCACGGCTCAAGTTAGCGTGGCCGCGCAGGCTTTACAAAGCATCGCGTGGCGACACATTTTGCGAGTCGTCCCCACATGACATCCCACACCAGTCGCCGGACAGCGCACACCGTCGAGTTCCGGGTCCGGTACGCCGAGACCGACCAGATGCAGGTCGTCTACCACTCCAATTACCTGGTATGGTGCGAGATCGGGCGGACGGAATTCATTCGCGCCCTTGGCACGCCGTACGCCGAGCTGGAACGGCAGAACGTGACGCTCGCCGTGGTCGAGGCCAGTCTGCGCTTTCACTCCGCGGCTCGGTACGACAACCTGATCCGCGTAACGACCACGATCGCTGACGTCAGATCCCGCACCATCACCTTTGACTACGTAATTACCAACGCCGAAACCGGAGAGCGCTTCGTGACGGCATCGACGAAGCTCGCATC